>NZ_JAKFWH010000006.1 GCF_021731985.1 Nitrosomonas sp. | reverse complement strand
CCATAGCTGCCACATCGTTTCCTGTTGATAATACGTAAAACTTCGTTTTGAGGGTTGATAATTCATGAGCTCACTCCAAAATGTAAACTATACAATTTAAGTGTTGCTTTCACCCATTGAATCTCCAACGGCGTACTTCGCGAGAGATGTTGTGTGAAGTACGCCTGGATTGATAAGCAACGGGAGTTTTCTCTCGCCGAGATGTGTACGATATTAGATGTCAGTGTGAGCGGATACCGGTCGTGGAAGCGTGGTGGCAAACCGGATCGCAAACGCCTCACGGACACTCAAATGCTGACGCTGATCCAATCTATTCATGCCGAACTCAAGGGGATCTACGGTAGTCCGAGAATGGTCAGAGAATTGCGTGACCGTGGGTTTCCAGCTTCCAAGAAGCGGGTTGAACGTCTAATGCGAGAGAACGGCATTCGTGCAAGGCACAAGCGGCGCTACAAGGTAACGACGGACTCCAAGCACAATCTGCCGATTGCACCGAATCTGTTGGATCGGAATTTCAGTCCAGCCGCGCCTAATCAGGTCTGGGCGTCCGATATCACTTACCTATGGACAGATGAGGGCTGGCTATATCTGGCTATCGTGCTTGATCTGTTTAACCGTGAGGTGGTTGGCTGGTCGCTGAAACCGCGCATGACCGCAGACATCGTTACAGATGCGCTAACGATGGCATGGTTTCGCAAGAAACCTGCAGCAGGATTGATGCACCACTCAGATCGGGGTAGTCAATATGCCAGCAAAGAATTTCAGAGAAAGCTCAAGAAATACGGCATGATCTGTTCGATGAACCGTAAAGGTAATTGCTGGGATAATGCCCCAACCGAAAGTTGGTTCAACAGCTTCAAGAACGAGCGAGTGCATGGACTGCGTTATGAAACACGCGCAGAGATGGCTGCCATGAGTTTCGAGTACATCGAGGTACTCTACAACCGGAAACGGCAGCACTCAACGTTAGGCTATAAATCGCCAATGCGGTTTCTAAATGATTGGCTAATCACTCAACAGAAGAAAAAGCTGATAGCATAAAACTGTTCACCCATTGGAAGACGAAAAACAGAGGGAACCTCACAGATATTCTAGTCAAAATATCGTGTTGTGTGAATCGCGAAATCGACGCAGAATTAAAGGGGGTATGGAAGTAATGGCGATAGCGATAGCGATTGCTCAGACCCCTAGCGGAAAATGCTTCGATGCATGCCTGCTTTTAAAGCCTCGATGGCTTCTTCAGTGGTGCTTACGATTTGCTGGTGGGGGCAAAAGATATTTCTAGATAGTTCTCGTTGTGCATAAAATTGCCGGACAAAGTCGAGCTTTTGCCATTCCGACACACGGGGTTTTATCCAGGTTTTATCACTCCGACCTAATGCATACACTTTTCTTTCTCGGGTGGCGCAGCGGATACCTTCATAACCGACATTCAAGGCGCCTGCAGAGGACTTGATAACCAAGCTAAAGCGAATGACACCATCTTCACCTATTTTGATGGAGGTTGTGTCGACGAAATATTGATTATCGCTGACAGCACCTGCATCGAATGCCATCAGATTTTTCACATCCGGGTAAGCCGGGAGTTGTGTCAGTTGTTCAACCCAGGGTTTGTCGCTTTCAAATTCGTCTTTGAACGCTGGCTTAGCGCAAGCAAACAAAAACAAGACGCAAGTCAGTGCAAGTGCTCTTTTCATGCAACAGATAAATCATTTAACAACGATGCGCGAACGCTGGTATCCACGGCATCTATTGCTGCTTGATAGGCTGGGTGATCAACACCCATGCTTAATGGTGTGCCTTGCTGGAGTGACTGGATCATTTCAGGAGTGAGCTCAAAGCGCAGGAAATGAACGGACGAGGTTTTTTCGCTGGTTTCCCGTTCTAGATCTTCATCGGCAATTGCGTACACGGGTGCTTGCCCGGTAACTTTGACCCACACTTTATCTTCGATGCCTACCATGGTAGCCAATTTGGCTGCACGCACCGTTGGGTCAGGATATTCAATCATCATGGTAGCTTTCCAATTATGTCCATCCGGAATCAATGGCGTATAAGTTTCAAGCTCATGCACGATTTCTTCTTCCTGAAAAATACGCTCTACGTGCAACATTTCTTGAATTTGATAACGAACAGTCAACTCATCCTCAAAAATCAACGTAATATTTTCTCCCAAAGCGACTTTTCGTGTTTTCTTATGTGCCATTACTTGCGCGCGGAAATCTTTACGTATTTTGGCGTAAGCTTCCAATGTCAGCAGGTTGTCACGGGTTATTGACGTCATGTGTTTTTCACCGGGTTGTGTGATAGGGGTGACTGATAAGTTGAATTCGGCTGGCGGCTGAAAACCGGTATCAATGCCATAAGCCATATGCAGTAAAGTGAGCGGGTGTAATTTTTGCGCTTTGCTTTCGCCTATGCCTTGTTCGATATGCCGTGCGGCGATGGCACAATCCGAACTGATAAAATCCGGATCTGACGCAGCCATTTGTTTAAAAACCGGCCGGCCAATTTTCATCGAGTCGGCAAAGTGTTCGCTTTTTACACCCCAAGTGCCGTCATGGCCTGAGCAGCGTTCTACGACGTTGATTGTTGTATCGGGTATCAGTTGCAGAATATCGCGAGTCTTTTTGCCAATGTTTTGCACGCGTTGATGGCAGGGGATATGGTAAGCCACATTTCCCAGCGGTTTCTTGAAATCTGTCTTGAGTAGGTTGTCTTGGTTTCTTAATGCCAGATATTCAAACGGATCAAACATGGCGGCAGCAACGGCCTGAACGGCTTCGTCATCTGGAAATAGCAACGGCAATTCCTGCTTGTACATCAATGTACAAGAGGGGACGGCGGAGAGAATGGCATAGCCTTCTTGAGCCAGTTTCAGTAAATACGGAATATTTTCATTTTTGAGTTTTTCCACTGCTTCCAGATCACCCAGTTCAAGTTTCGGCATGCCGCAACAGGCTTCTTTCTCTACCAGACAGGCTGGAATTTCATTATGTTCCAGTATTTTCAGTAAATCATGGCCAATTCCTGGTTCGTTATAATTGATATAACAGGTGGCATAAATGGCGATTTTTCCGGGAGTGCGGGCGCCATCTTTTACCGGAAAAGTATCGTTGAGTTTAGCGTTTGAGCGGAATTTATTGGCCGTGTATTCAGGTAATTTTCTATCGGCATGAATTCCCAGCATGCTGTCCATTAACTTGCGAGTAGCTGGCGTTTTGTTAATGGCATTCACGGTTTGAACCACCACGGGAATAGTGGCAAGTTTACCCATCAAATCAGTGCTGGATAGTAATTTGTCACGGAAACCGGCGCCCTGACTTTTATATTTGGCTGCTTTGGCGCGTAACATCAGATGCGGAAAATCAATATTCCACTCATGCGGCGGCACATAAGGACATTTAGTCATGAAGCACATATCGCAAAGATAGCAGCGATCGACCACTTCCCAGAATTGGTTTTTGTTGACGCTATCCAATTCACCGGTAGCGCTTTCATCAATCAAATCAAACAAGCGTGGGAAAGCGGTGCAAAGATTGACGCAGCGGCGGCACCCCTGGCAAATATCGAAAACGCGTTCCATTTCCTGATTTAGACTGGCTTCGTTATAGAAATCAGGATTTTTCCAGTCAATGGGATGACGTTTCGGTGCTTCGAGACTGCCTTCACGAGTAGACATAGATGGGTTTCAGCGAGTAGAAAATTTATTCGATTAAAGGATGGGGTTTAACCAACGAAATATAGCTAGATAAACCCCAATGATTCCATGCAATGAACGATCGTATCGTGTAACGAATTAATCGGCTAAGCTATCCAGTGCGCGCTGAAAGCGATTGGCATGCGAGCGTTCAGCCTTAGCCAGCGTTTCAAACCAGTCGGCGATTTCGTCGAACCCTTCGTCGCGCGCTGTTTTTGCCATGCCTGGATACATGTCGGTGTATTCATGCGTTTCACCCGCGATGGCTGTTTTCAGATTGTCGCGGGAAGCACCGAAAGGCATGCCGGTAGCCGGGTCGCCACAGTTTTCCAGATATTCCAGATGACCATGTGCGTGACCGGTTTCGCCTTCAGCGGTAGACCGGAATACAGCAGCGACGTCATTTTGTCCCTCTACGTCGGCCTTAGCTGCAAAATATAAATAACGGCGGTTAGCTTGAGATTCTCCGGCAAAAGCGGCCTTCAGGTTTCCTTCTGTTTTAGATCCTTTAAGTCCCATCATTTTCTCCTTTTTAGATTAACGAATTTTTGTAGTTGTTAAAGATGAAAAAAATATATTTACGTATCGCACAAAACTTAGGGAATCGCTGAATTATTCTAAATTTGTCATTCCGGCGAAGGCCGGAATCCAGAAAAATCAAAGAGCTGGACACCGGCTTTCGCCGGTGTGACGAATAATTCAGTATTTCCTTAGATTAACTGAGAAACGCAGGCGTGAGGTGATGATTCTGCATCTTGCCAAAGTTTTCTTCAGTCTAATCAGAGCATGGCGAGTGCGTGAAAATACAAAATCCAATCTGTACAAGGAGACTATCGAAGGGTTTGTGGATTGTCAACTATCTGGGTGTAGACATAATCGCCACCTTGTTGAATAATCTGCTGAGCTATTCTTTTCTGGCAACCCATGCAACTGTAATCACACTTCCTGCAATATTCAGCCGGGATAACAGCTTGAGAATGGCCGTAATTTCATTGGATTTATTGTCCACTTTAACCTGACCCAAAACCAGGCTATTGTGCTGCGCCCATGCACTGACCATATGGATAGCTGCCTTTCTTGAGGCCTTATCAATGCTACGCCTTAAGCATTTGCCATCAACTGCAATGACTTCTCCTTCAGTCAGACTGGCTAAGTCAGACACCCAGTTGGAAAAACACTCGCCAAACTGTTCATTATCTATCGCCGCAAAAACATCTCCAAAGGTATCATGCGCGGGTATCCCATGCTGCAAACCAAGCAATTTAGTGAACCACTCTATCTTGGCTTTGCCAAATTCTTCAATAGCTACCCAATTGTCCGCCCCACAGATAACAGCGCATAGGGCGATAAAAAATATATCCTGTAACTGGTGTTTCTTTTGCCTGTCTACTCTCGGATCTTCAATGCTTGAAAAGTGATGGATAATTGACGCTATCGGTTTCTCTATCATTTGAAATCAAAATGATAAACCTAATACCTCATCTTGTTTCTGTTTTCAAGCCTCTTTAAGCCCGATTGCCCTGGCGGTTGCAGGAAATCTGTTAGCAGGAAATCTTGACAAGATCCCACAAATACACCATTATCGCCCCCGCAAAAAGAAATTGTGATTATTTGTAGAGAAACAATCGGCTTAGTCGATTACAGTTTGAAGGCATCGAATACAGTAACAAAAGCATAAGTTCGAATCCCGCAATTGCTTCAATCTGATATAATCTCCCGGTTGATAAAATAAGCTGGAAGTAATTAGATTGTGCTTAGCGCCCGTAGCTCAGTTGGATAGAGTACTTGGCTACGAACCAAGGGGTCGTGGGTTCGAATCCTGCCGGGCGCGCCAACTCATCGAATAATCTTATTACATTCAATAAGCGGGTTTATCCGTTTTTTGTCTAGACATTTCTCAAATGGCCAAGTAGCTCAGTCGGTAGAGCAGAGGACTGAAAATCCTTGTGTCGGTGGTTCGATTCCGCCCTTGGCCACCAATAAAAACAATAACTTAGAAGCAAAATATAGAAGGTAAAAAATACTCCGGGTAACACAGGGGTAACTTTGGCTAATCTATCAAGCTATCCAAGAACTTTAACATCGCGCATTTAAACTTCATAGCTACCCACTCGAACTTGCCGTATATTCCGAAGAAAAATATGCGATGCACTGGGCTTCCTTCTATGCCCATGTGCCGGTTGACATACGAAGTTCCCCAAGCTAAATTATAAGCCGAAACCGTCTCTGCGTTCATGTCGAAAACCGTTGTATATTCAGTCTCCCCCGGCAGGATGACTCGCAGCAGGAACCTACCGGTTGTCTCATCAGCGTAACTTGCCGAACGCTGCCAATAAGTCTCAAATGTAAAGAACTGCTCATAAGGTACCGGAACCGTGAAATTCTTCCAACGCAAAAATTCAGGGGCGACTGGCAATGAATTGGCCTTGTTATCTACTAAAAGTTCCCATCCGACAGTACCTTCCAACACTCCCCCGTTCGCAGGGTCTGCGGCATCGGCAGCATTAGCCTTGATAAAGGATACGGCATAGCGAAAATCCGTTATAGTCTTCATTTCTAACGGATTCACGCGCCTGTTAGTTACCGATAGTTTAGTGCTAAGATCATTTACCCAAAGCTTATACTTAATACGTAACTTGGGGATATCAGGAAGTCCACCTACACGATTTTGGTCTCTCTGCATCATCGCCCATTGTTGTTTCTTGTAGCCGACTACAGAGTCCAGCTTGGCTACCGGTTTTTTCTGCTCCAGCACAAAAGCCGTAGTAATAACGTCATTAATAACTACTGACTCAAAAGTAGTGCCTATTGAAGTAGCTACCCCGGCAGTATCGTTAGTTGGATAGCCATCCATCCAATTAATATCTTGTACACCAAAGCCAGTATTTTCCGATGCGTAGAACGGTGCGCCGGTGGGTAATGCAAAACCGGTTTCAGCATCTTCGCCTGCAAACTTTAAGCTACATGTATAGTTCCTTCCTACCGGTATAGTGCCACCTATTTTCCAGTCGCTTTTGGTATCAGATCCGCCCGAGTGTTGGACATTGAATTTTAGTATTTTGCTGCCTGGTACTGTGTTGTACTCAGTAACATTACCTTCCATGTAATTCGCAGAATCAGCAGCATCTACCATCTGAATGTAATCATCGGCTTCGAACGCCACATCAGCAACCAGCGTTACTGTGACAGTTCCAGAACTCTTTATAAGATAAGGAGTTAGACTCGTCGCTGCGTTAGGATACCTGGTCGCTTTCGCCCCACCTACTAAAGTGGGCGAAGCAACCGATAACCCTTTCCAGTTTGTGGCATATAATAAATTTGCTAATTTGTAGCCAGTTCTGGGGATATTTCGTTGCGATCGCCTGGAAACCAACGCGCTCATTTAAACCCCCGCCCGCAGGATAAATTCGCCGTACTCATAAACCACGCTATCAGAAGCATGCACCAACTCAAATACCGAGCTTATATAAATACCGTTGGTGTTTATATCGGGGACCGTTACTGGAGAGACGTTTCCTGTAGCGGTAGGACCATTAAAAGTGCTCGACCCGGCAGAATACAATTTTTTAATTGTAGTATTCCCAGATCTTTGCAAAACCTGAAGACCGCCAACATTTGTATTTGTTGCTAATCCACCCGCCGTGTAATCGATATTTACGTCACCGCCAACTGTGCCCGCAGACCCGGCCATAAGCCCCTTGCTATACACGCCATTGGTACCGGTTTTGTCGTAAGACTCAAGAATATTAACGGTATCGCCATCGCCCAAACAGCACACTCCGCCAGATGACGGAAAATGTATTTTTCCAAAAATTTCTTTAACGTTATAAGCTCCCACCTTCGCGACATTAAGAAACCTACCCATCACGACAGCGCCGTTCTGCGGGTACCATTTAGTCGTTGGATGATCATAGATCCAGACTGATCCCGGTCCCACCCCAATCTCAGACACCAACAAGCCAAGACCATTATTGCCAGAGATTTTCGGAATCGCCTGCAGATCCGCCCAGGTATCAACGCGATCCGTTACCTGTATCTCATTTCCGTCCATGTCTGTTAATTTGCCACTTACAACACGCACAACCCCCTGCTCACTGAGAGTTCCAATCACATTAAGTTGAGCCATATTATGTGCCCACCTTATGAATTCTGATGTCACCTGATTTGCCTGGGTATCCGATAGCTCCAAGATACCCACCTTTCGGGATGTACCACTTCTCGCCGTTACCAGAAAATAGATCGCAGCCGTTCAAGCCGTTGACCGCAGCCGCATCAACACCAAGCGCATTCGCTTCTTTGCTTACAACCTTGATGAAGCAATTAGCAGTAGCCACAAGCTGGTACCAGCCAGAGTCTGCGAATGGGCCAACTTTTGCCCCCGTCAAGTCATTGAAACCAAGTTTTGTCAGCTGCGCTTGGTCAACAATATAATTACCTTCGATTGCCATTAGATTTGCTCCTGCAAAGTGATTAATTACATGCAAATTTAATGGAGTTTTTTTGGATGAAACCGGCGTATTTCCGCTTTGCTGACAGGCAATAAAAAACCCGCCTGAGCGGGTTAGTTTTGTTGGTTAAAGCTTGTTATTGTCAGGCTACAGGCAATTGCCCTGCCAGTATCTGCGCTTTTCTGGCCGGAATATCGATTTCAACACCTGCCTCATCAATGGCATCTAACGTATATTGAACGCTGGCTTGAATCGCTGGCAATGCCATTACAACATTTTCAGTTTTTGGATGCTCTAGCAATAGCCAAAAATCGTTAATGGTAGCGTCTGTTGCCCTCAATTCCCTTGTTTTTACCCGCTCCGCTGCGGTGAATAGCAGCATGAATTCAGTCACGCTGACCGTAACCGGCACAGCGGTAATCACGGGTTCATACAGTGTGCCATCGGGATCAATGAAACGCTTATCTCCACATTCCCAAATACCATTTATGTGAACTGGGGATTGGCTGACAGTAATGCTTGTATCCAGTGCTATATTCTTAATTTGCGGCATGGCTTTTTAACTCCCTATTTAAACAAATGTGACAGCGCCACCGGCAACAATTACACCTTTCTTTCCAAGCATTGCATTAGATGTCATGTCAAAGGATTTATTGCGAGATCCGCCTATTGGATTGATTTTATAGGCACCGGCAATCAAAGCCACAACCACGGCACTATTTTTTACAGCGCTATCAACACATACACCAAGAACTATGGTTGCCGCCCACTTGCCAACGCACAAATTGGTTGATGCTGTGTCGGCGTAGCTGTAGCATGAAATAAAAGCCCTGTCTTTGCCATCAATGATCGCTATATTAGCGTCGTTTTGAACCCCAGGAACTGACCCAAAGGTTGTTCCAGCAGCATCTACCAAGTTTCTTTTGGATACGTCTATTATCCACAGTGTTGGAGCCACGTTTGAGATCGTGCCTGACATTGATGCCGCAACGATATAACCATCTTTATAGTATGCAGAAATAAAGAAATTGTATTGCGTTACCGATGTTGTGATTATGACAGTCAAATACCCGGTCCCAGTATATGGTAACTTGGTGAGCACGCATTTTGAATCTGAGTTTCTGTGCCAGATCAAATAAAAATCCGATCCATCAAATAGCACGGCAATCTTGCAACCTACTACAGCAACCGGTCCGCCAGCTGTTGTTGCAGAACTAAATGCAGATCCCTGCACTGTTCCTGCATTGTTGATTACCCAAGCTTTCTGATCCGTTCCATCAGCCCTGGCAATAGCAAAGTATCCAACACCAACAGACATTACCGCATGATTTGCAGAACTCACGGCGCTCAATTGAGTGGCAGCAAGAACCTGAACCCCCGCTGCTGTAAAAACACCGTAATTTAGCCCCATGCCAGATACCGTATTCGTGCTGGAGATGGCAAACGCCAAATTTCCATCAGACAATTGGACCAAGGTGTGATATTGCTTTTGCGATGATCCGGTTCTTGTCCAGACTGTAAATGCTGCTACAGTTGCAGTTCCGGTGTTATCAAAAACAGATATCTTTGATAAGAGAGGGGATGCGGAATCATTGTAGATTACAGCGAAACCGCCAGCAGATATCTTTGTTGCTCCAAAATAATACGATGCCGTCGGGCAACTCGCAATCAGTGTTGGAGCCTTAATTTCAGTAAGAAATTCATCGTAAACAGCGATATAGATATCAGCAGTTCCGGCCACTATTGCGTACACAACAGCAATATTGCCATTACTGAGTTCAAATATCGCATGACTCTTAGAGCCACCGGAAGCAACAACGCTGACGCTATCAATTAACCCGCCTTTTGATGATAGCTTGCTTAACTTAACTCCCACTCCGCTAGTGTTGTTGCCTACCGCAAATATGCTGCCATCAGATTTTGCAACTACCGGCAAACATACTGGATTGAAATCAGTCCGACTTGCCTCAATCGAGGTTTGGGCGACGATTTGTCCGCTTGCCGCATTGGTCTGGGCTGTTCCGTATGAAACAGGACCAACTGCCGCATAGTCTGTTATTCCCGCTTTATATCCCTTGCCAGTAATTCCGCACAAGTAAAGCAAATCGTTTTTTTCCACGTTCTCCCCAGCCCCGATTTGACTTGAGTCAAGGATGGAGCCTAAAGAATCGCTGCCGCCATAAGTCTCTCTCATTATTGATCCTCTTCAAAACAGGTAAGTCTGGCAACCACATTAGCGGTGCTTGGGTTAATAAGAATTCTTTCTCCTGGACCTAGTATAAATATCCTGATGTATCCGCCTTTTGAGGGTATCAAGTAACCTGGCTCCACAAGTTCTGCTTGCGAAGATGTTGCGTCAGTGGAAATGTACGCCCTTATGACCGCACTACTATCGCCGTCATTGCAAGCTTCTAATGTTGCCGTCCGAATTTTTCCAGCAGGCGTGGCCGTGGTGTCATTGTCGGTGGCTATAGTTAACAGACCGTGAAAAACCTTTCCTGATGGCATTAAATATGACTCCTTTTAAATATTCGCAAAGTAGTATCGCCGGGCGCGCGTGTTTTTATAGAATGCCGCCAATTTAGTGTCAGTAACCACTGAATCCGGAACCTGAGAAAGCACTTGCTTGCCGCTGCTATCCAATGTGCCAACACCAAGGGCTGCGGCTCTTTGGGTAAGCGGGATGTATGCTGACAAAGCATTTAATACATACGCGTGCGTAGCCATTACGATTGATGGGTCTATAACCAAAGTTATTTCAGCCGCATTGGAAGTTTCTACAATCAGCCGGTAAATGCTATCCCTGGTCATGCCTGAAGCTAAAATCGGTTTGAATTCCGGCGCTGTTACGCCGATATAAATCGGGTTTCCGGCAGCATCGTCTATCCTGAATTCTCTTACCCAAAAATCTCCAACTTCCGGTGGCACAACCAATTCAACGATATACCAAGCCGCATTTTCAGGATCTTGGGTTATCGAATTTATGGATGCCCTGTATACCTCATTAACCAGAGTTGTTGATGCGGGTGTATGCGTAGGCAAAGACCCGCTGCCATCACCTAGGGCCACTTCCGCAAGATCAACCGCAGAGGCATGCGCAGCCGCGTAAGCCATGGCAGATGCACCAGCATTGGTCAGTAGTGTGTAATAAATGCTACTCATGACGTTTTAGGGTAAATAGTGTTGGTTGAGATTCCGATCATTGCAGCACCTATTCGCGTTATGTTTTCCCATTCAGTAGGCTGGGATGCAGCCGGATAAACAACAGTTGTATTCCCGGATAACATGGTGGCTCCGATGTAATTGGTTTTCCGCCACGTTGTCAGCATCGCAAAATAAAGAATTAAGCGTGCTGGTATTATAGAACTCAGTATGGGTGCCATTTTGTCGATGTTTTCCCATGTTGTTCTGGATGAGTCGATGGCAACTCGCACCCGGCTTGTGGAGAATTTTGTTGAATCAGCTAATTTTAAAGGTGAGAGCTGGTTAGGGTATGTTCCTGCCTTGGTTTGAGCCATTTGCTCAATGGCGTATCCGTTTGGGAAGAGCAATTGCAGATAGGTGGCCAGAAAATGGAACCCGCGCCCATTCTTATTGCGTGATTTCCACGCTTTGTACAGATAGCGGGTGGCAGTTTCTTCCCTTTCACCATCGATTAATGCCAGCCCGTCAACGTTTACCAGCTTACGGATTAAATCCATTGATCCCAGGTGCCCTACCCCGATAACATTCAGATCAAACGCGCTTTGCGCCATCATTGACTCAAACAGATCGATGAACAGATTGCGTAGATCGTTTTCAACGTCATCAACGGCAAAGCTATTCTTGAGCGGTGTCAGTTCAGGTAATTGCGCATTCGGGAAATCCACTTACCCACCCCATGACGGCGGCAAGACATTTTCTGATGCGACGGTTACCGTCAAGCTATCTGCAGAAACATAACGCCATAATTCTGGTCGGTAATCACCAACCGGATTTGCAATCGTCACCTTGATGTCAGCATTTGCATCGGATAATGCCGCTATTTTCTCTTTGAGCAACGCATAAACACGTTTATAGAGCGGTTTATTCGCACTTCGCTTTGATCCGGGTTGCTCTTCACCGTATTCAGACAAGATTGTTTCAATGATCTGTGACTGAACGTCACCGGCAATGTAAGCGGTGGAAATGGTGGCCGTTATGGTCATTGCTATTTCGGACCGCACCGGAGTCATGAATTTAACCCGGTAACTGTTATCTGCTTTCAGTATGACGTTACGAATACCTTTCTGAGTTGCGGTTAAGTCTATTTCAGCAATTAAATTAGGCGTAACGGGAGTTTCTGGGTCCGGTTCTGTCAAAACAGCCTCAGAACCATCCGCAGACAAGCAAGCCACGAACAGCGTATTAATGTTGTCAACATCAGCCCCGCGCGCGACCTCTTCGATAGCTTCATTCCAGATCGACAGGAATTTGGTGTTGCTGTATGCGCGCCGCACAACAAAGTCGAATTCACCCAGAAAAACAGCATTGTGGTTGTATACGGACGGGTATTTCACCAGATCACGCAATGTAGTCATATCAGGTGGATTTATGCCTTTGTCTAACAGCGAAGCTAGAGACAATTCAACGTATGATTCGTTTGGCGATTGCAGGTATTCAAAGGAGAATGGGGAGGCGGCTGCCGGGGATATTTCTCCCGCCGTGCGCGAAATGGTAAGTGTTATAACTTGTCCATCGACCGGCTGAACGCCAACAATATCATCCTGACCGAAGCGCACATAAATACGCTGCCTGTCATCAACTTCAACATGAAAAACACGCTCATCAGGCCATGTATTGACATATCTTTCACGGTATTCATATTCGCCACCTGTATCACTTACTGAAATTCCACTTAGGTACGTATCGTCACTTGATTCCGGTATCTCAATAGCATAGAAAGGCGCACTTCCAGATACGGTGTGATTGATCGATTCACGTTTTACTTGTACTGCATCGAATGTGCCGGTGGAATTTGCTGCGATCACAGCCGAAGTTTCGATAATGTATGATAGTCCTGCTGAATCAATGATTGTTCTGCCGGTATCGACCGTGAAAGCCGTGTTATTACCATTCTTGACGGTTATTCTGATCCGCCCTGGGCTTGCTTTACGGATTACGCCACGCATAGCGGCATCGGCCAGAACAGTGGCATCGCGCACTTTCTCGAAAGGTTCGGCCATCGCTGTTTCGATTTGCGATGAGAACATCGCCAGCATGGTGGCCATGGCATCCAAGCTTTGCAGAATACGTGGATCACCGGCTTGATATAACGGTGCAACGGCTGGAAAGGCTGCTACAGAATCTACAATGGCTTGCTGAAAGTCTTTTTTAGTCAGCATTTCATCGCGCCTCTGGAACCGTTATTGCCTGCCCCGCCACTTCAATTACCAGATCAAGTCTATCGGGTGGCGTTTGCACGCTGTAAAGATTGACCGCGCCACTTGGCAGCGCCTGAAGCACTGGCACATCAACGCGCAGCTTTTGTAGCAGCGCCTCGGGTGCGCCGTCAGCTTGCGGTCTGTGCAAGAGTGCTTTTATGTCTTGGCCGTAAGATGAGCCAAGGTAGCCGTTCACTGGCACAAGGAGCCAGTGAGAGACCATGTCTTGAATGTCGTTGCCGTTGATAGTATTTGCCATGCACCAATCGTAATGGTTTGCGCATGGCTTTAAGGTTGGTTTTTCCTGAGATTAGAAAGCTATCATATTAAGTAGTACTCTACCTAAAACAGTCAGCGATACCTGTATTCATCACAGATATTTTGTATTATGTAGAATAGTAAATTTAATATCGTTAATAATCGATTGTTTAAAAAATGATCTTTTCGGTAACGTACCAACCTACTCTCGGCGTGCTGATTTTGTCGGCTACTAAGCGCTCTGCAATAAAGTCGTAGGTACTCCATATCAACGCCTGATTCAATCAGGCATTTTTTTCCTTCAAAACATACCGGTAATATTTGCGTTTAACACTTTTGTTGCGTGTGTAACGGATATGCCAATAAAGATTATGAAGTTTTGAGAAGTTGGCCAAGGGGAGACTCCAGATAGAAATTATCCGAAGTTTAGCGGTTATAAAAACAAAATATAAATCTGTAGGGTGAAATGGTTTGTTAGAAAATTCCCAAGTGATATGATTGAAGGTATTCAAAATCCCTTGAATACAAAAAAACGACAATAAATAAACGTAATTCAACCCTTATATTCGAATACTTGTCATATCAAAGAATAAATAAATGAGTGCTACAAAGAACATTTTATCGGATCTCTATTTTCATGAATTAAGCGCAAGGGATAAGGTTTTCAATCGATTGCAGCTGAACTATGCAATATTTACAAGTGAAATTGCCCTGCTCGCATATATGGCAAGGATGGTTGATTTTTCATCCTCTTACGTAATTCTAGTTTCATTCTACATGTGCTTAATAATAAGTTTAATATTTTTAGGAATTGCAGCAAAATGGACATGGGTCGCACTAACAGGATATAAGTATGCAACTCTACCGAAGTCGCAGGAAATCATTGCCTACAAAGAAAATTTAAGAGTTTATTCAGATGAAATAAAGAAATATAACGAAATAAGCGGGGAAAATATTTCGGTACCAGACCCAAATGCAAAGTTTGATATATATGTTTACGAGATTATAAGCTTTTGTACCGATAGAAATTATCAGATTAACGAGGATCGTCGCTTGATCGTCAGAAAATCTCTCCTATTTGTTTTCTATGGAGCGATTCCTTTTGTTTTTGCGGCTATCTTATTCATAATTTTTGACCTGGATGCATCTTCCCCTCGAAAAATTGCAACGTCGTACACAGAAGGAACTCCATTAATCAACAGCATAAAAATAACAGGAGCATCGATATCCGAAATATCAAAAAATGTTAACCAAGAAAGGATAATAGAAATGTCTAATGAAAAAGAAATTAGTGTTCAATCAAAAACACCACCACCACCACCACTACCGAAACCGCCCCAGAAACCTAAGCCGCAGTATTCAACGGAAGATTACAAAGCACCGATGCCCGACAAATCAAAATACATAAAAGAAGGTAAATAGGTTTTTGTGGCTAGTAAACGGATTAAAAAAACATATCTGCATTAGGGTACGGGCAACATGCCCCCTCTCGAGTTCGGGGTCATACCCTTCGCGCCGGTCGGCTAGCAATACGGTAAAAACAGGAGTAGTAAACTACATGCTAATATTGATGATCTATAGTCAGCCGTATTACTCGAACGAGGGAAAGAATGATAAGCACATACTTTATTTAAGCTCATTAATAGATTGTAATTTGCGCACAGCACACTATAAATAGGAGTTTGAAAATGCCCAAGTCTGCAAATATAAATACCGATGAGCTTATTGCCTTTGCAGAAATTTTTTCCAGGAAATCTGATGACAAGGCAGCAAATGCACGCGGGGAATTTCTAACTGCCTTTCCGCTTAACCGATTAAAAAAAATTTCACTTGATGAATATGTCATCGGCAAGAGCGCAACATCATTTTGTTCATATGTCGAACCAAAAACCAAAGCATGGGCCAGCATGCAAGGTGGAGCTGCAAATAAGTTTGGTATCTACTTTGGTAAAACTAAATCCGATCCAGCGAAACAATACCGTTTCACTAAGAAGTTTGGAAATACTGAAAAAGAAGCATTTGATGGTGTTAAGAGTGCGCTATTAAACCTTGTTAAAGCAGGCAAGCTAAAAAATTTTAGTGAAATAGATGAAAATCCCCTTTCTCAAATGTTCAAAGCCAAGATATTGAGTCTTTATTTTCCCGAACTTTATTTGAATGTATGTAGTTCAGAGCATCTCGAGAAATTCGCATTAGAGATAGGAATCCCGAAACAGAAGTATGTAAGTGAATACCAACATTTGTTGGTAGAAAAAAAATTGACAAATAACATCTCCAAAGACTGGAGTAATCCAATGTTTATGACATTTCTTTACACCAAGTTCATTGATGGCAATATGATTACCTCTGCTTCTACAATAGTAAAAAAGCCTCATAAAAAGGCAAAAAGAAGAGTTAATTTCGAGGATATCTCAGCAATCCGAGATGCTATAGGAAAAAAAAGTGAAGAATTTGCGCTTAACTGGGAGAAGAATCGGTTAATAGGTCTCGGATATCCAGAGCTGATTAAAAAAATAGAAGATCGTCGTGACATTCCAGCCTATGGTTATGACTTCCTTTCTTTTAGTGCACCAGAACTCGAAAGGTATATCGAAGTGAAATCAGTCGGTAGAGACTGGAAAGAAGCAAGCTTAAGGTTTTATCTCTCCGATAATGAGCGTTCGGTATCGGAATCTGATGAGAGCGGACATGAATATTATTTTTACTTAGTATTTTATGGCAAGGACCTAAAACCGTGTGATCTCTTAATAAAACATGCACAAGAGTTTTATTTAAGCTGCGAAATTAGTCCTTGTGCTTATATGGTGAGGTTTAATCTAGAAGAAACATAATCAATGATTTTAATAAAAGCTTCAAATATATTTCAGCGCATGCGGACCTGTCCAAGGCAAGCAATTGTCAGGAAACAGCCTCTCCAGTGACACTTGTGTGCATTGTTTCATATATGTCCATTAATTCCCTGCATGCAAATATTGCAGAGTTGTAATCACTAGTGTACGAGAACTTATCTTTTTCTAGCTCTATTTCAATACCCTCCTTAACCGTTACTGACAGAGACTCTCCTTTATGTATACCCAAGTTATGTACAGTGTTCCTTTGGTTTCGATAGTAGTCTATAAGTTGTCTAATGTCTTTCTTTTTCGAATCTATCCCTTTGCATCTTGATAGCACATAATTTATTTTTTCACTACTAGAAATATAGAAACTAATATCCTTAATTCTTTTGAGTAAAGACAATTTTTTTTCATTACATTCTTCTTTGTTATAGTCTTCTATCAATTTAATTAACTTTTGTTCCTTTTCTCTACTTCTGGGGTTTGTTGATGTTAATTCTTCATACAGAACTACGACGTAGTGCTCAAACACTGAAAATGTATTAACTTTGAAGTCAAAAATGTTTGACCCCCTAACAAATTCTGTTCTATTTGCAAAAAGGTCTTTCAAATCTTCTATAGCAGTTGTAAGGCATTTAGAATTTTCATCTCTAAAATATTCATTGATCGCCTCGTCACATAATTCGATTAGAGGACCGCGATTGGGTAAAGAAGCACTTATCTCATCGTTTATAAAATAAATAAGCAAAATATCAATTTGATCCGATATACCCAAAAAAAAATTACTATATTTTTCTCCTTTCGTGAATTCCTTATAAGAGGCTAATATTTTTCCTCTAATAAAGGATTCTCCTTTTAGAACCAATAAGTTATATATTATTTCTTTGTTGTTCTTATCAAAACGGGAAATTTGTTCGCACATTTTCATCTATAAGTTTCCTAACGAGGAGTTTCATAGTTTCTGCTTATTTATCATATATTCTGAAAAAAAGTACGAAATTTCGAAGTTTTAAGTTAAATATGACTAATTTCCAGTTATCAAATTTCTCTATTTTAGCAAGGCATAAAAAAACAAGAACCACTAAAAGGCGTTTTGCAGTAAGCGGAAGTCTAGATAAAGAATTTCCCTACTAGGATTCGGGCAGCATGCCTCCTATGGGGTCATACCCTTCGCGCCGGTCGGCGGCGCGCCCCCTCATTATCAGGAGTAGAAGCTATCAACCCAGAAATTCATGCTATAAAATAGATGTACTCACCCCAACTGACAAGCTGATGTTAGGAATGAAGAGAAAAAGCTATTTTGCTGCGGGATCTTCCATATCGGAATCAAACAACACCCAGAATTCACCGGTCTTGCCATCCAGCATGAATCGGTTTGTATACACAATAGTGGTTGCCAAGTATTCGGTTCTGAATTCATCGGCCATCACCAGCGTTTCGACATCCGAATCGCCGTGATATGTGGCTTTAACTATCGGATCTGATTGATCGCCAAAATTGTAGCCGTTCGCATTCAGGATGTCCTTTAATGCAGGCCAATAGGGTCCGTAGTCAATATACCGTCTACGATCTTTTGCAAGCCGGTCATTTATGACCTTGAGTCCAAACCCAAGTAAATCTGAGAATCCCTTATTCTCGCGCAAGCTTTTCGTGCGGCTATCGACCTGTGCCTTGATCTTCTCAGGATCAAATAAATATTCTGTAAATACCATAATTCTCTTCCTCTTTATAGATAAGACAAGGTACCGCTTACAAGCTCAACTTTATCCGCTGCGCCTGGATAGTTTGCAATAAGATGATCCCACGTTGGCTGCAATACGTTCCAAATCTTAGTCTTGCCATCAAACTTGTACTTGCCATCACCAGCCACCACCGCCGCAGCTTTTATGTTCTCTTTCCAGACATTGATGTCAGCCCATGAAGCGGATGATACCTTGATACCAACAATGCTCGCGGGTGCCGCTGTATTATTACTTGCAGCCGCTACCGGCACCGGTACCGGTGTCACCGTTTTGATAGCTTCCTTCAGCACTCTTTGCAGATCATGTGGAAGCATGCGATTTTCAATCGGCGATATCCCCTCAAAGTCGAACCACGTCACAGAATTTAACATAAAGTTTGTAGCCTGATTACGGATTTCCTCTTCAGTAGAGCCGGTAAGGGCAGACCTAAAAATATCGGCTGTGATAGTTTTCATGATCTGCAACCCTAACCAGTATTCAGAGTCAGTAAAATCAGCAATCACCAATTTTAGCTGATGAGCTATGGCATACTCTCGCAGAGCGTCAAAGTTATTTAATCCTTCAGGCTTTCCAGTGATAGCAACGCTACTTGGAACAGTAAAGCGACCTGTGCGAGAGGATTTAATAATCTCACTTTGAGACGCAAAAATATGTTTTTCGACCTCAGTGCCCGCCTTGGTTATGACAAAGGGAAAGTAGGGTTGCGGAAGAATGTAGTTATAGGTGCTGTATTCTGTCAATACATCGGTCTTGCGGCGTTGCGTGATTACTGGGACGAGACTATTGAATGCATTTTGAATGTTTCCATCTTCATTAGCTTTGTCCTCTATTTGAGCCGCTTCATCCAAGCATGCTTCGTAACCGGAAGAGCCTGGATAGATTACCTCCACAGCATCCTTGAGCGTAGCTGCCAGTTCATAATTCAAGAAATTACCTGATTTATTGGCTGTGACAACGGTATTGTTAGCGACATTCACTATGCCAATCGCACCATCTTTGAATCGAACAAACATGCCGGTAACGACCGGCTTACCATCATGCACGTCGCCGCCACCTTCGGCCACGATCTTGGCAACTTCAGCCGGATAACTGCCATGCTCTGATGCCTGGCGGATGAAGTTGTTTTTGGATTCTTCAATCATCGAATTGGCCATATCCACTTCGGATTGCCAATCGTTTACTATTGGACCGCCTTCTATGGCTGAAACTTCGAATGATGGATATATCTTGCCGCGCAACATTTCAAGTATCTCGCTCTCTTTTCGATTACTCTTTTTCCTTATCTCGGCAAACACATCATCAATGCTTACTGTCTCAGTATAGGGCTGTCTGGTAATTGAGTTATATCCAGTGTTCTTTGTAATAGTTGCGGATCTCTCAATACTGTTACGCAGACTAGATATGCGGGAATTAACATCGGAAAGCAGCGCTTTGTTTCGCGCCACCGCAGACTCTGTTGCCAATGGATTGTTAATCCTGCCATTTAGCATCCACATCTGCTTTTCAAGATTCCACAAACCAAACATCTTGTCAGCAATAAAATTAACCGGGCTTGGATTGGCATTTAAGAAGACATTTTGCTTGCGAATGGTATCAATATTGATCATCTGCTTATCGCGGTTTGTCGCAGCCCTAGTTTCCGCTTCTTTAGCTGCGATTGTTTCCTGCATCCGCTTCATTGCATCCGCATCACCTACGACTTCAATGAGCGCTTCCATCTGCTCTCTCGATAAGCCGCCAGTAACCGCAACGTTTTCGCTACCGTTGACATCCATAACCTGACCGATCCAATCGGCCTTTTTATTAACCATCGAGCGCTTGCTGGTATCGAAAGTGCCATCCGCATCGTAATAATAAGAATTAACGTGCCCGGTTTTATTACCCTGGCGAACTCCGCGACCATTGCGCTGTTCCAGACTATCCGGTGTCCAGCCAATGGTTAAATGGTGAATTGCCTGGGTTCCCCTTTGCAGATTAATCCCCACTTCCGCCTTTTCATTGGCGATCACAACGCGGTATTTATTATCTTCACCAAACGCATTGAACCCATCTTGAACGGCCAATATTTCATCAGGTTTGTTGTTGGTCTTGCCGGTTATTATCGCAATGGCACCCGATGGTATCCCGGCGCGCTTGTTTAATAAGCGCTTGATCTTGTTATGCAGTGGCAGAATGTCACAGAAAATAATCTGCTTAACGACCGGCGACTTGCTGCCATCATCCATTATCCCGCGCGGCGTGACTTGCTCGTTCTGGAAGTTTTCTAGCATTGCGGCAAGTTTGGGAGGTACCGACACATCCAGATCCAAGCCAATTTTTTCCGCAATATCCTCAAATGCGCTTTGGGTTTCCGGGTTTATGGTATCAATGGCAATTCGGTTGCCGTCAATAATACTTGCCACCACCTTAATTTTCAGTATCGTGACTTCATTGCCAGCTTCGTCTTTGGTTACTTTGCGCGAAACAACGGAGTCAGCCGATGACATTGGTGTAAACCTTGGCCGCTCCTCCGTGAAATTTTTGGCGTTGAACTGACTTACCGCATCCTGCGCCTTATCTTTCTGCGCACCAATGAAGTTGTAGAATGTCGCTCTTTGATCAAGCTCCGGATCTGCAATCAGCAGCGTCATTTTATTGATTAGATTGAACGGGTGTCCAATCAAATCCATTTCCTCACCGAAATGTGCGGATACCGCATCAAATGCCTCTTTTCCACCCCGATTAGGTTCTTTCCCCGCCAGAGTATCGATTGCGAATCTGAATGCTCTTTTGTATACGCCCAGCCTGTCAACAATATCGTCCGTTAATGTAACAGCGGATGCCTTCTCTTCGCGGTCCGGAACGACGATTTGCTCACCCACATCTTCAGCCGATTTGATGGTAGCAACCTCACCAATGGATTTTCTGAGTATGCTAACGTTATTCAACCCCACAAACACATCGGTAGTGCGCGCAACACCATCAATCGTTACATCATCCTGATTCTCTTTCTGGACAAAAACTTCCATGAAGTTGTCAGCACCCTTGATGCCAAGGCACATATCATTCACGCGCTCATGACCAACTGACAATGACAACATCGAGTAGATTTCAAGCGGGCTATTGGTTATGGCGGTTGCTGTCAGCAATAGAACGCCATCCCCAAGCGATGATTTGCCACGGATAAACCAAGCTTTTGCTTGCGCATCCAAGCCACGTTGCGAAGCCGGTGATAAAGACAGGAATTTCGCACTTTTGAAATCGATTGTTTGGGCGGCATTCTTAAATATGTGCGCTTCATCGATCACAATACTGTCAACGCCCAAGTCCTCAAGATACGGTGCGCTGCCGGTTTTTTTAGACAAAATAGAAACCAATCCGGCTTGTTTGCTTTTCGCCCGTTCATCTTCTTTTTTGTCCTCGCTCTCAGCAAAGCTGGCATCTACTTTACGCAAGAACTGTTCATACTGAGCAATGGTTTCATCGCGCAGGCGGATACGCTCGAATGCTTCCATGGTCATAAAAATCTTGCTGTGGCGATTCTCCATGATTGCGGTCAGGTCAGCATCAAAGTTGGTCGAATTAACCAATGCTTTACCGGCCTTGTTAACCCGTAGGCCAACAAACAGCAAATCATCTTGATTGGTGTATGCGCGCTCAGACTCTTTGCGCCAATTCGATAGCACTGAGTTGGGTACCACAATGAAGGTTTTTTTCTTAACACCGATGCTTTGAGCGTATTGGACGGCGGCCAAGGCGGTAAGCGTCTTGCCCAAACCGACTCCAAATCCATTAATGCCGCCAAATTCACGGCTTTGCCTGCGGATCTCAGCATACTGGTACCCATGAGGCACTACTATCGAGTCGTCCACGCCCTGTATCTTCATTGGCGAACTATCTTCTACTTGCCGGAAACGCAATTTTGTAGGATCAGAAGAGATTCCCTCAAGCCTGCGCATAATCACGCTATTGCCGCGCACCCAGCCGTTGAATTGCTCATTGGCGGTATTGACCATTCTGCGCAGCTCTTGCAGGGCTTTGGCCTTTTCCATGTCGAGTTTTGCGCCACCAAGCGTAATGGTGCCATTCTTCAGGTAATCGCCAATCCGGTTAATCAGCTTTTCACGGTCAGTTAACTTGCTACCAGGGATATCGATATCAACACGCTTTTCACCGGTTTTTTCATCAAAGACAACCACCGCTGCAGGATGAACAAATCTACGCAGGAATTCAGCCTTTTCTTCATTGGTGACAAAAGGAGTGAATAGATTGAATGTCAGCTTTGATACATCAATTCGATCTACCCGGCTATCCGCGTCCAACTTTTGCCGCAGCAGTTTATCGCGTACTTTGTCATCGGATGCCGCCGCAATTTCCGCGTCGACACGCTTTAAGAATTCGGCATAATTACCCACATAGTAATCATCTGCGCGCGTGACTGATTTACCATCAGGCGAAACGCACCAGGCTTGGTCTCCAATCGGGTCAAAGTCATCACCATAAATGCCCCTTGCATCTTCAAGCGTCACCCATGCCGATCTGGTTTTATAGCGCAAACCTTCAAAACTGGAATCAGCCGTAATTTCCATTGTGGTAACTACTTGCTGCACGTCTCCACGCCATACCGCTGAGAATCCGGTTTTCTTCTGGTAATGATTGCCAATAGCGAGCAAGCCATCTTTGATTTTGCCACCAAAAGATGAGGGGCGGCCTTTTGCAATCGTTGAAACTCGCTGCATTGCGTCCGACAATGCGGGGTACTCGTCAACATACTTGACCCCCACCTCTTCACTAAGCCGCTCTTCCAATACTTGCGCAACCGACATGCCCACCACGCCAGCATTCCAGTATTTGCCGCGATCACCCTCATCAGATAACCGCTTAATCTCATTAATTACCCCGCGCGCCCACGCAGGAATATCAAGCGCCTGAGAGGTCTCAATCATGTAGTCAAAATACTTGATCGCATCAGACCAAGTTACCTTGTTCTCAAAAGCCTTGTAGGGTGTTGCCATATTCCCGGCCAGTTCAGCCATATCCACGCTTTCTTCCGTGCGCGCCATCGCAACCCATCGGCCATTCTGCATTTGCAGTGTTTGCCCGGATTGGGTAATGGTGTCGCCGTCACGGTAGATAATTGGCGATGTTTCGACGGCTCCCAGCAGATCCCAATTAATTCTTGAATCCGGAAATCGTTTGAGCATGCGGCCTATTTCTGCAACATTGGCAGGATTAATCACGCGGTCAACGTCCCGGAATTTATTGGGATCTTTGGGTACAAATTCACCCAGGATAAAGCGCTTCCATTCTCTGTCGAAGTAATGGCCATCAATGAATTCCTGCCATTGAACATTGGCTTCAATCAGGCTTTGAGGTGACTGTTCGCGCAATTCCGCAATCTTATCCAGTGTTTCCCGGCTGTATTTGCGAAAGGCGATAACGTCAGTCATCGTGTCTGCGCTTGCAGTGCCGAATACAGAATTGGGCAGGCGATACGCGCCCAGGAATTCGGACATAAAACTGGCTTTCACGCGCAAATCCTCTTCCTTTCCGCCCTTGCCTGATACGCAACGGGGAGGAGTAATGAAAACAGCCAGGCCGCCCGGCTTCAACTTTTCAAGCGACCGCAGTATGAAATAATTTTGTAGCGGCTCTTTCTGGTACCGGTTATCTAATAACTGATTGCCGCCACGATCAGCAACACCGCCAAAAGGCACATTGGTGACAATCGCATCGTAGGATTCATCTGGAGTATTGGCCGCAACCCTCTCGAACGCTGAAACAGTGGTCGAATATCCCGGACCATCATTCACCAATCCATTGATACGCCCGGAAGTCTCGTTTAACTCGATAGCATCAACAGCCGCATTAATCGGCGCAACAGCACCAAAAACACCCACGCCAGCGGAAGGATCCAACACTTTACCGCCACTGAATCCCAATTCGCTCATCAGATCCCAGACACCTTCAGCTATCGGTTTGGGTGTGTAATATTCGTATGCGCTACCTTTCTTGCCATCAGCCCCTATCAAAGCGCCACCGGTACCGGAATATTTAGCTAAAGTGGCTTTTTGTTCGTCTGTCAGGCTATTCGCATCAATTTCACCGGAATCAATGCGGTCAAGCAATGCCATTGCTGCGGCATTGTCTTTCTTGCGTTGCGCTGGCTTGCGGTTTGGGTCGAATTCGTACAGGTGCGCGATAGATTTGCGCTCAATCGGCTGATCTTCATCCGGTTGCTCTGTTTCGGCATTAGGTGTCTGCTGACCGGTACTAACCAAGCCAAGCTTGATCATGGCTTCTGACTTGATCTTTTGCGCCTGCCGTTTATCGGCAAACGATGGATTGCTAGAAAGAATCTTGTTTTGTTCTAATATTGTGCTTTGTATTTTTCTTTTTTCTGCGAAAGAAATCATTGTTAACGTCCTGATGATGGCAATTTATGACCATCATCATAGAGACGCTACAGCCCTCAATTTGCTTGGTTTTCCGGTGGATAACTGAACGCGCTATTGATCTTTTTAAAACGGTGTGTACAATACACAACATGAGCAGCAAAGAAATTATCAAACAGCTTGAAAAGGATGGATGGATTCTCCGCGGAACGAAGGGATCACATCACGTTTACACACATCCTGAGAAAAGCGGTCATATCAGCGTCCCACATCCTAAAAAAGACCTTGGTATCGGCCTTTCAAACAAGTTGTTAAAACAGGCAGGGCTTAAATAAGAGGAATTACATGAGATATCCAATAGCAATTGAACCTGGTGATGACAAGCATGCTTTTGGCGTGGTAGTTCCTGATCTTCCTGGTTGTTTTTCTGCCGGAGATACTATTGATGAAGCAATCGATAACGCAAAAGAAGCAATTGAGTTATGGTTAGAAACCGTAATCGATGATGGTGGTTCTGTGCCTCACCCTAAAAGCATCAGTGAGCATCAAGCCAATCCTGAATACAAAGGCTGGGTATGGGCAGTTGTTACAATTGATCTGGCCGAATTATCGGATAAGGTTGAGCGTATAAATATCACGCTTCCATCCCGCGTGCTTCGTCGCATTGATGCGGCTGCGAAAGAGGCTGGTGAATCTCGCTCGGGATTTATTGCTAAATTGGCCTTACATGGTTAAAACAAAGCCCCGGTTAATGGGGCTTGTGTAGTGTTCTTGTTAAATATGCTTTAACTGACTTTTTCAGCCGCAGCCAGTAACGCGGTTAGCACATCCGCCGCATCATTCAGTTCTTTATCTAGCGTTTCCATCAAACCGGCTTGCTCAATCCGCGCCGCAATTTCATCAAGGCGTTCGTTGAAACGGTTGATATCAGTTTCGGTTTTGAGTGATTCCAATTCGGCTATGAATCCCGCTCTGATGGTATCAGCTGGCATTATAGTCTGAGGCTCTTCGGTGGATTGTGGGATTTCTGTCGATTCACCACCGGTTTCATCACCACCAGTTTCGGTGCCCTCGCTTTCATCCTCACTACTTACACCCTTAATCGCCCCGATAGTCTTAGGAGTCCAATACAAATCAAGCTCAACACCAGCGCCAATCAATTCCTCAATGCTGATATAGCCAAGTTCGCCACCGTAACCAATATTTGCAAGCCCGAACGCCTGCAATTGCTCATCTTCCATATCCTTTTCGGTAATATGCCAGTCACCTGAGCCTTTGAAGTAGTGCAGATAAGCAATCGCCTTATCGCCCTGCCCGTCAGTTTCCCAGGTTTTTGGCATGGTTTGGATTACGTTAGCAATCTCAATCAACTTATCTTTGAAAAATTGGCCTTCCTCACCACGAATGACTGAACCAATGGCGGATAGCTGTGCGGCACCTATGAACTGTTTTAACAGCAGCATTACTTTGTTAACATCTTCTATGGTGGCCTGTGGCTTTACTTCTGGCTCAGGGTCTTTAGGCTGTTCATCAGTGATTCTCACAGGCACGATAGAACTAGCACCGTTAATCAGTTTGAGTGCCGTAGGCGTGCCATCTGGGAACGCTCCCTTGTAGTCGCTGTGAATCTTGTCGTATTCAGCTTTGGTCATTGGCCACATGCCATCAGAATCAAGACCGTCTTTATCTAATCCACCGGCACCAACACCCAAAGCATCACGAATTTCCTTGATACGCTTAACCATTTTTAGTTTCTCCATTCCGGATTGCGCGGATTGCAGACTTGACCGCAGACTACCGGCCTCTTTAATCAGCTTAATTTTTTCAATACCGGATATGTTATCAAGAGTCACATCACCAATATTTTTCACTTCATCGTTAGTGATCGCAGAATCGAACTCATCGCGCGGCTGATTGTCGATCTCTGGAAACTTAGCTTTCATTTCTGGAGTGCGCAGCAGGTTACGCGCGCCGGTGTGACGAATACGCTTGGTCAGATAGTCACTAATTACACGCGCATCACTTTGAAAATCAATGATCCGCTGCTGTTGCTTAGGAGTGATATCTTCAATTCCGGCCTTCCGGTTTATAGCAACATCAATTAGGGATCTGAGCATACGTTTGGCTTCATCTTTATTCATTACCTGGCCGGTTGCCGTCCATCCATAAATTGAAGTAGGAACCTTAGCTTTCTCAAAATCCGATGCAATAAAATCACGAAAATATTTAATAAGCTGATTGGTGGCCGCGATTGCCTCCTTATCTGCATCGGTGTACACGCCATCCAAAGAACTATCGTTGTTAACCATATCATTCGCCTGCATAGTATTTTCTTCCTGTAGTTGTTCATCGTTATCTTCAACTGGATTCGCTGCATCTTCTTGGATGTACGCCAAAAAATCCTCAAATGGCGGTATCACTTCAATTACGCCACCTCGCGGCTGGCAAAATCCGTATAGCTCTCTTGGTGTAAGGTTTTTGCTATCCAGCAAGTGACCGTGTTCGCCGCTTACCTGATTGATGAATAACCAATCCTTGAAAAAACTGATTGCCAGCTCATCACCACTGTATTCGATTGGAATATCCTCATCTTCAGCGAAAATCGCATCGAATTGACCGGCTGGTGTCAGAACTTTGTAAATGCTATTCATCATGATTGCTCACCTGATAATTTATTAGCCTCTTCAACGATTTTTGATTCCCTTCCGATTATGTTGTAGAGAACAGCGTAAACACTGTCATTATGCATGCTTGCCATACGCATAAAGGCTTTGAGAAAGCGCTCATCGCCATGCACAGGGGCTGAATTTGGCATAAATCTACTTTTATTGTCGTCTGGATTTACGAATGACCCAGTCATTGTTGTATAAGCTACCGAATTTCCTTTCTTTGTGCGCTTTGACAGCTTGTCTCTGAATTTTCCAGTAAATACCCGGTACCCACCCCATGAACCAATAAATTTAGCTTCCGGATCTCCCAATCCACCCCACCGGCTAAGTAGATTTTCTTGATCGACAGGATCTAGCGCACCAAACCAGCCATCATCAATAATCTCAACACCAGCGGCCAGCTTGTCTAGCGCCTGCTCATACTCGCTTTTGACTTGTTCGCGCTTTTCTTGGGCTTTATCCTTAGCGCTATCCTGAATTGCTTGAAGCGTTTTCATGGCCGGGGTTAGATCGGCTTGAAGATAACCAGCCATCAGCGCCGCCATTTCCGGATCTTTGGCGGCCATCATTGCTGCATCTTGAGGTGTTGCAAGGTACTGAACACCCATAGACCATACTTCAGTGATTCTGTTTTGATACACCTTACCGATGTAAGGATCGATAAAGTTATCATCGTAAGCACCCTCGTTGCTTCGATAACCAGGATTTTGCGTCAATGATCTAAGGGAATGCACTTTCTCGTTTTTTCTTCTTCTCAGCAAATATCCATTGGATGCCGATACAGCCACCGGATCAGCCTCAAGATGATGAGCCATTTCATGCCATAGCACAGTTTTACCAAATGCGCTTCCTGGGCGGATAACGCTATCCTCGAAATGACCTATGCCGCCCGCATTGGCGCGTCTGCTTCCATTTGTCTCTATCCGCACGAGCCTGAGTTTGCCGCCAGTAATGCGGTAGAATTCCGACATATCACGGCGTATATCGGCTTCCGGGTACCCCATCTTCTTTAGTTTTACAATGGCCGATTTTTCGATTATCTGGCTATTCGCCCATGAATCAGCTTGTTCTTGAGTTACTTTTGAGCTATTCAGCAGGGTATCTATGATCTTCTGACCGATAGGCGCAATACTGTCTTTTAGCTCTTTGACACGCATTTTCTTTTCGTCACTACTTTGTTTATCCAGTTCTAGCAATTTATGCCACACCGATTGTTTCTTCATAGAAATCTCAGTGTAATCTTCGGTTGCTTTGTTTATTTCATCAAGGCTGAAACCATTAGCTTCATTTACCGATATCAAGGATGTCAAAGAAAGTCTCAATTTTTCATATTCCTCTTGAGCGACCTTCATTTGCGCGGCAATTTCTGGGCTAATTTCTTCCAGTGGCTTTGCGGTCAATTCTTTGATGGATTCTTCGGTTGCATTGATCACATCCATATCAATATCAAATACATTTCCTAGCGATTTGAAATGATCAAATGATGCAATCATCCATTCATCTTGGGTTTTATCGCCATTACCGCGCGCAGCGTCTGAAAGAGCATCCCAAAAATCCCTTCTGACCGCCTCATGTTCATCATTACGCTCTACCTGCAACGAGCGGCCTATGTTTGCTACAATATCGGCTTCAACACCTCGCAGCACTTCAGGAACCGCAGATAGTCCATTCTTCACGTAATCAGTTAATGATTTGAGCGATTCAATCGGGTTTGATGGATCAATTGACAGGCTTACAGCAGGCGCGCCACCTGAAACAGACAACAATTGCCGTATCTCGCGCACGCGCTTAACCAGAGTAAGTTTATTTACCCCGGCTACTTCTGGTAGTTTTTTGCGGATAACCCCAAGTTCACGGACCAGTTTGAGTTTTTCAACTCCACCAACACCCGCATCATCAAGCATATGCATGGCGGCTATCCGTTAACTTGCTGGTCTAAAGAAGCCCATTTTTCCGCTGCAGCTCCAATCAAGGAATCATAATCTTCACCCTTACCGGCTTCAATAATCGCATTGGCAGAAGCCTCGATTTTATCCAGCAAGGCCATTAGATCATCTTTGTCTTTATCGCCCTCTACGACTGATTTAAGGAATTCTCTGGCCGCCTTCATATCTTCGGATTCAGCTTCGATTTCTGAGGTCGGTGGAACTTCGATTTCCGAAGCGGCAGGGTTTAATTCCTTCGAATCTTCCTGAATTGGAACCGCAGCATCTATCTCGGCGGCAAGCTGTTCTGGGGTTTTAGATAGATCGTCTGCAATACCGTTTACATCGTATCCAACCAAGTTAGCGCCAGCACCAACTTGCTTAAATGTAAATTTTGCCACCACTCCGTTTTTACTGAGGTCTTTGAATTTTTCTCCATCCCAGCCCAACTCTCTTAACGCATTCCGCACGGCAATAATTCGCTCTTGAATGAAGGAGTCAAGCACATCCTGGTAATTCAATTGCAATTCAGGATCGGCCATGATTTTGGCGTAATCTTCTGGGGATGTTGGGTTCAGCGCTGTTTCAACTACTGTTTGGTTATCTGGTAGATCATCAGCCGCAGCTTCCCGCAGCAATCCCTTTCCATAAGCAGCGAGAATATCTGCATCAGTTACGCCAGATGCCTTGATGTCATGGCCGCTAACTGCATTTATTTCGCCATTTGTGCGCATAATCAGACTGGTTATGCCATAGCCATCAAGCCCCGGCAACGCTTCGATCAACGATGCTATGTCCACGTTGAAATCCGTTTCTGGAAGGATTGGTTTTGTATCCTCTGGTTTTCGATCTTCAGCAGCAACCTTGGCAATTTCCAATTCATTCTGCGCACTTTTCAATTCGCCCTCCAAAACAACAATTTCATCCTTCAAAGATTGAATGTTCTGCATACGATCCGCACGCTTTGCATTTGCACGAGCAAAAGCCGGGCTGTTTTTTTCAGCCAGTTTCAGAATGCGGCGCGCAACTTCACGAATATTCAGATCCTGGCCGCGCTCAGGTGCCACAACAATCGTGATATCCTTCTTGTTCAACAGCCATTTGTAAGAAATAACATCATCATTCGGTGACAGCTTTGCTGGTGTTGCATCAGGATTGTGAAAATAGATCGATACGGTTTGCCCGTCTGATAGCTCATAAACTACGGCCACATTCGCCACGCCAAATTGCTTGAATGGCTCGGTTATTTGCATGGCTACAGGTTTAATTCCTGTGCCCATACGCTCCATAACGCCCTGCAATATCTCCATTTTGCGTTGCAGTTTGATGTAAGGCGTAACCAGCGCATCAAGTGCCAGAATTCCGTCAGAATCAGCAATAATTTCAGCGATGCTCACAGCATCTAATAGCAGGTTTTCGCCTGAATCTGATTGCCGTATCTCATACAGAACCTGATCGATAGTGGCGTTATATGGCTGCGCGTTTCCATCCCAATGAACTTTTTTTGTCATAGCTTCTAATCCTTCCGGTGGTAAGTTTTCTGATTTGAGTGGCTGCTTCATATTGCCGTGCTTGAGCCACCATTTGAGTTGGTTAATTGATAGTGGAATCATGCTTTTCAGGCCATTCCAGCCGCGATCAAAACTATGCAGATAAGCATTTCTTGCCGTTTCTTCATCAGGGAAAGCCAGCATGATTTTATGTTCATCGAAGCGGCCATCGATATACTGATTGATAGCGTATGCAATCTCAGACTGCGGATACGGACCCACAAAACAATCAACGCCGTCACCATCCGCGCCCTTGGTGCCGCTGATATAGCCATAATGCGCTGCCATGCGAGAAGTCCAGCGCTTGCCGGTCTTTGAATCAATACCATTTCGATAGGTGCCGCGCGGCTGCTCTATGGCTATTGAGAGACCCTGGAAAGAGACTCTTCCCATTTTGTAATTCCCGGCTTTGCACTGTGCTTCCGTGGGTTCTGGAATAGGATTTTTACCAAAAGCGCCACCATGGGCAGCGTTTTCGATGCTAAGAAATATGGTATCGGTTGAATGTGTCATAAGCAGCATGTTAAGCCGCTGATGACGCTGTATTCGGTGGGTTTTCCGGTTACTGAATTACTTGACAATGTATCTTTATTGATATATCTTTACATTATGAACGGCAAACAAATCATCAGAAAGCTGGAAAATGAAGGATGGCAAATAAAGCGCGTTCGCGGTAGCCATCACATCATGAGCAAGGATGGGCGCAGCGTTCCGGTGCCGGTACACGGTTCAACCGAGATAGGCAAAGGCTTGCTGTCAGCAATCGAAAAACAAACCGGAGTTAAACTTAAATGAACACGCTTTACCCAGCAAAATTTGAACCGCAGGAACCTTCGGGATTCTTTGTGCAATTTATTGATATTCCAGAAGCAATAACACAAGGAGAAACCACTGAAGAATGCTTATTCAATGGCGCGGAAGTGTTGTCTGGAATTCTGGAAGTGTATCTTGAGGATGGCAAGGATATTCCGCTTCCATCAGAGAATGTTAAAGATGCTTATTACATCGCGCCCGATGTAAAAATACAGTCAGCTCTTCTGATTAAATGGGCGCGCGGCGACAGATCTATGGCTGAGATTGCAAGAGCGCTTGAAACCTCCTGGCCAGCCGCACAACGCCTTGAAGATCCTCATCACTGGGCAACACTTAAACAGCTTGATAAGGCGGCAGCGGCATTGGGTAAGAAACTGGTACTGTCTTTGGAATAAAATTCTTTTGAGGGGTTATCTTGGAGTTATCAGACTGGTTAACAATCGCAGCAATCTTGTTAGGTCCATTGGTTGGCATTCAACTTACACGCAGGTTGGACGAAAGAAAAGAAAAAAGAGAGCGCAAATTGAGGGTATTTAAAACTCTTATGGCTACACGGTCATATGCCACTTCACAGGAGCATGTAAACGCACTTAATATAATCGATCTTGAATTTGATAAAAGTATCGATAAAGAAAAAGATGTTCTTATTGCTTGGAACGCATATTTAGATTTTCTCAATACTATTAGACCAATTGATCCCCAATGGAATGACAAACGCACTGAGCTTTTCGTGGAAATGTTGTACAGGATGGCAATAGTTTTGGATTATGATTTTGAAAAAACACATATTAAAAACTCATCTTATGCACCTCAAGCTCACGGTAACACGGAAAACGATCTGTTTAATATTCGCAAGGGTTTAATTGAAGTGCTTGAAGGCAAGCGATCTATTCCTATGGATGTAATGAAATTTCCTTTTCAAGAGGAAACTAATCAGAACGACCACAAATGAAAAATGGCGCACGAAGCGCCATTGATTGTTACGATACTTAGTTGTCAGACTGAGTTAGTTTGCGTCACACCGGTGCCGCCAGAACCGCCACACCAACTAGCTCGCTTGCCACCGCTGTACGTTCGCGCCAATCCTTGCTTGACCATTTCATCACCGACATTAACGCCATTCACCATAACATGAGCGCTTATCCGGAAATATTTATCTCTGGTTGGATCGTGTAACGCAATATCCTTGGCATTCATTACCTGGGCAGCAAGATAATTTTTGGCAGCAATCGCCCCGGCAGTTTCTTGAGCGCACTTCCCCTTCATTTCCGGGGCATCGATTCCGCTTATTCGTACCGGCATGTTCTTGCACAAAACATCTGGGCAACCAGCAATATTTACGCTGAATGTGTCACCATCGTGAACCTTAATCACCGAATCCGGTTTGATTGCAGTATCGGCATATACCGAATCGCAAGCGGATAGTAATGTCATCATACAAAAAACCAATAAAAGAGACCCACTCAAAAAATTCTTCATGTTGCTAACGCTCCTGTGTATGTTGCAATTTCCGCTCTGACTTCGGCAATCGCCGCTTTCAAAGCATCCCTTTTCCCAATCAATACTTGCTCCATCTTGGGTGCCGCCGTGCGTATTCCTGCGGGTGGACGAACCTTTGCTGCAGCAAGTAATTTCTGGAACTTTGAACGCCCGGAGTCCATCGCCTTCACAATCTCAGTGATTGCGGCAACGTGGTCATCCTGGTTTTTAATTGGTAACAACTTGTTATTCAGTAGAACCTGAAAGATATCGCCGGTCTGCTTGATTCGCAGAACTACTTTCTGAGAGTCGGCAAAAGTCAGCGTCATTTCGCGGTAACTCACGCCAGAATTTCTTTTTACCGCTGTCGACACATCTTGCTGAACGACATTAGCCCCGGCGCGTGAGAAGTATTTCATAGCTTCTTTTGCGGCCTTGTCTTTGACTGAAAGATCCTCGAAGCTGAATAGTAAAGATTTCATGTTTTTAACTCATATTTAAGCAAGTAAGTGATATCCAGAATACACCAGCAGAAATACCTAAAATTGGCGCTTTTACGTTATCAACTCGGCACACCGGTGATGCTTCCGCCAGCCTGTACGCCTGAATGCCGATGGTCGTCACCAACGTTCTTAGAATTGTGTTTCAATGAGCTGCCATTGATGGTTGTATTGGTGCCGTTGATCGTTACTGTTGCGGCGTTAATCTCAACAGTGGCCGCATTCAGCTTCAATGTGCCATCGGCTGTCATTTCGATGTTTGTGTGGTGGAAGCGCCGCCAATCGATTGAATTTCCTGATTGCGGGTTTCTGTACCCAGTAATAATTGGATAGCGCGGATCTCCACCGATAAAGGCTATCCAGACGGCATCACCCGGCAGTATTTCGATCTCGGTAGAATTGTCCCCAGTTCGTGACTTGTCCCCAATCGGATATTCGATTTCTGCTTCTGGCAGCACGTCCGCACCGTCCGTCAAGCCGGGTATCTCAATGCGGCATGTTCTGCGGTCTTTATCGTAAGATTTAACAACCCCTGGATAGCGCCCTGGCATGGTCCCGTAATCATTCATCGCATCATCCCTCCAATGACCCAAGCCAAAGGCGTGTGTACTGGTTACTTCCGCTGCCATCGGTGCCACTAAAAAAAGCGTGGGCTGCGGTAATAACAACAAGCGGATCACGCCCGGCAAAATTGATTAAATCACCGGCTGCAATACCGGTTGATAAGTTGATGTTTGATATCTTGCGCTGCACCAGGCAGCGTGACATATTACGCAGGCGTTGCGCATTCATGAACGGCGCGTAACGCACGCTCCTTGGCTTTCTTTGATCGCCCAAGACAAAGCCACCGGCATCATCCAAAGAGTAGAACCAGGGGATTTCATGCCGCTCAAGGAATCCGCTGTTAATATAATCCGATGCGTTCTCAGGCAATTCCATGATTGGGTTTTGCTTAAACAGATCGGGCAGGCGAAAGAACTTTAACCGGCCATCCTTCCACCGAACGATACCGCCCTCTTCCTGCAATGCCCTGGCAATGTGAAAACTTGGGGTATCCCCTACCGGGCAATAGAAACGTGGTACCGGGAAATCCGCATCGACTGCTTTGATTGTTGCGCCCGATGCACGGTAGATTGCCGACAAAACAGCGTTTTCTTTGATAATCGCCCGGCTTCGCACAAACGCTACGCCATGGCAGGCATCCAGCATGGCCGTTATCTGAATCACATCCATTTCACGACTGCCTTGCACAAGCCTATTCTCCACCAATGTGGATTTGATAATGCGCAGTGTATCGCCTGACGATACAGAACTGCCGCCCGCGGTTATGACTTCCCCTTCGGCCAATTTCTTAGCCATATCTTCATCAGCCCGGATCTCTGCCTCGAGCGTAACCGGTACCGGCGACATATCCGAGCGAATTATGGCGGATTTTATAAGGTCGCCACGTATTTGGTCTCCGCTATTGAGGTATAGAATCACAGGGCAGTTATCACACTGTTATGATTGTTTGCAGAAATGCCTTTTGCGGCAATTCCATTTGATATTGGTTGATTTCCTGCTGAACTTCACTGGATGACCGGCCAAAAACATCGACTCCCAGGGCGCGCGAAGCTTCAAGCTGCGTAGATGTTTCAAGCTCCGTCATGAGCATGAACAACGGCTTGATCAAAGCCCATTCTGAGTAACTGATGACTGTGTTGGCAGCAATTGCAGGCAATGGCGGATCAACACCGTCATTTGCCTCAAGATTCGCATATCCCGCATAAAATTCTGTTGCCGCAACCGCCTTGGCAAGCACGGTCGCGGGGTCTAGCACGATACTATCAGGACGCTCATTCATGAGAAAATTATCAACGAGCGCTTCTATAGTAGCCATTTGTCAGCCTTATGCGTCTGGTTCAATCAGCTCGTATGCTACGGTACTGGTGTCAGTGCCACTGCTAGATGTGATAGTGAAACTGGTACCGGGGGTTCTGGCAGAAATACGCAACCAACCAGGAGTACCGCCGTCTGCCTGAGATGTAAGAAATATTCTGGTATTAGCAGTCACTCTGGTATTTGCAACAACTTTAGCACCGCCTACAAGAGCCGTAGTGCCCATTGCTGCATTTGCACCTTCAACGATCTTGGGCGACGCTTTGCTCATGTAATTTTTATCGACATCTTCAGCGCTAATTACCTCGCTACCTGATGATCCTTTTTTGGTTTGAACTTTACCGCCTAAAAATGATGGTGCTCCCATATCAATTTACTCCTGTTAAAGTTAATGAAAAAATTATGTGTAATCGCCTGAATTTCCAGGAATTACCTCGCCAAAGTAATGAAAAAACATCGTTCCAGTAAACATCAGTATCTGTGATCTGTTTTCCCAATCCCTGTCTGCGTCATCCATCTGTATAAAGCAGTCCTCGTAGCGCTTTGCCCGCAAGAACTTTTGTGGCGTTCCTTCGTACATTTTTGCGTTGAACCTGCCGCCACGAGTGATGATGTTGATCAACATATTGTCTATGCTTCCAGCCACGGTTTCTTCGAGCGCAATCTGCCCTTGATGATTGACTCTTATTTGTTGTGGCTGCCATGAAGCAGATCCAATCGGCCCCGGAACCTCTATTTCGCCAGCAGGGGATACTTGCGCCCATGGCGCTTGCTTGCAAAGCAAGTAATTTTGCTCAAAGCCTTCTATTTCCATAGTGAAATCGCTGGAAATAACCTTCGCACCAAGCGCTTTTGAAACGTTGTAGAAGCCGTGAAGATATGCTGTATTAGAAACTGTCATGATTGGCTGTCCTATAGTTCATAAGTGAATCTGATGAACAGAACTTTGCCTTACTGAATCGCCATGAACTGGCTGTTTTTCCGGTTTAATTCCCCCGTATTCGAGGGAATTAGAATTGTGAGTAGTCTGCAGGCATTAAGGCGCTGCGTATTCTTTGCGGCATACGATTGCCGAAGATACACCGCCCAGTCTCAGCCCGTCATAGAAATACTGCGCTCTGAATACCAAGACTTTACCCAGCAGCTTCTTGAAGCGCGGATATTTATCGAATTTCTGACATACTATTTGACCATCCAAAAGCATCAAATCAGCAAGCAATTTGTCAAATTCGTGTCTGATTTGCTCATGACTTGCGTTTTTGATTACCTTTTCTTCATCTGGGGTGTTATAGATCAGCCTCTCACCAGCCCGTTGCTCTGGCTGCACGATATCCACCGGCACACCCATCATTTCGTTGCGTAGCAATTCATAACCAGGATCGTGCGCGCCTGTTGCTCCCGGCATAATGTCCTTGGTATCTATCGTGGGACCGCTAGGACCGTCAGATGAATACCCGGCTTCGATAAACAAAAGACCTTCGCGCGTCAGGTGGATTCTGTTTAACTCAATTGCTTTTTTGGGTCTGAAGTTTGTAAACAACCAATAAGGCTCAGTGGTTCTGTATTTGAATCCTGTAATCCACCGCAATCTATTCGATCTTTGTATCATGATGAACTTTCATAGTCAGTTAACAATGTTTACCAGTGGCCTGAGTTCTGCCGCGCATGCTTTAAAATATATCTTTAGCTCTTCTCTTTGCCGATGTAAGTCATTGATGATGGTATTGGTCATTTCTTCTGATACATATACCTCTTCAGCATATCCTCCTGAGACTCGTATTCCAGATTCACGGGTGGCTCCACCAGAGTCAACGGTACCGTTGTTTTTTCCAGGCACGGCGTTGCCATTACAAGCGGTGTTTTGTGTATGGATGAGCACGCGCTTACTGTCATCAAGATGATTATTAAGGCTACTAATTTGACGGTCTCTTTCATTGATTACCTCCATAGTGTGCATTTCATTCTTTTTTCTATCATCAGCCACGCGCTGCATGGCCTCTCCCATTTCTTTTGCCAAAGCTTCCCGTTGCTCTGCGTCCTTAATCAGCCATTCGGCATTTTTGGATGCTTCACCGGCCTTATAAATACTCGAGATTGCCCATGTCAGAAAACCGATTACTACAATCGCCACAATGAGATACGGAAGGTATTTTTTTGCCATAATTAATGCTGCTGAACCCATGTTTTATAAACCCTTACCACTTAATAGTTTTAGGAATGACTCTATAGCCCCAGTAAATTTCCCTGCCATCAGCAACAAACCAATGATTATTGCGTAGCCAATGAGTGTTGCTGTGATATGTACGCCTTTTATGAAACCAGACTGATTTGCCTTATCTTCGATAATCTTTACAGCATTGTTCTGTGCCATTGCAGTCACTTTATTTATCTTGTCCTCAATAGAATGTTCAAGATCCTCCATTCCTTTTTCTAGCGCGACTATCCTTGCTTCATGCGACCCCATTTGCATTGTGTGCGGGCATTGTTGTGGATTTTCCATGTCTATCTTCTCCCTGCTGTTGTCTTGGCAAGTATGCCAATCGCCCGAATTACTGAATTCAGACGACCGACAATTGCTGATTGTGTTTTGGCTTCCGCTTCTCGCACTTTCTTCCAATCTCCAAACGGCTTGCCGTCAAAGAAATCTTTTGCCACACTTGCAGGCAGATTCAGTGCGTCAAGCAAAGAGGTGTGGGAATAAAGGCTGATGTTAGATGCCAGGCTCATGAGCGACTCTGACCAGGTTAAGCACGACGCGCGAGAGGCAGGTACTAACCGGAAATCGGGCGGGTGGCAAATCGCTTGCCGCCCCTCCTTTTGGTAGTGAAACAATTCCGTTGTTATCGAATTCTATGTGGAATAAGTGGTGTAGTTTTTCGCGTCCGGTGAAATATAGGCCAAGCAATGCATTAAAATCACTCTCGGGATAACCGGCCATGACTTTCATCCGGTCAACAAGAAACTGATCAAATTTACCCTCACCATCTATTGGACTTGGACTATTTTCGCCATCTATCGTCAATTGCGCAGCCATCCCGCCCAACAACCAGTGAAGCTTTCCAGATACCCCTTCTATTTCACCACTTAGACGCTCAATCGATTCGGCCATAGCGCCGGTCAAGTGCCTTATGTGCCAGATATCCCCGCCCACTTCACCGATATTGATATCGCTTTCCATCAAACCGACATCGTTACTACCATCCAAATAGTCTGAATATCGGCCTTTACCAATTGTGAAATCCGGTTCGCCATCGGAAATGGATGCCAGATAATGACATACCGCCATAATGCGTTCTTGAACCGTCCAATACGCTGGATCTTCGATAATGTCCTTGCCCTTCACACTTTCGACGGCATACCGAAGCATAGCGGTAACGGAAGCCTCTTCTAAATGTACCGGCATGGATGCGATCTTTATCGATTCGCCAATTGATAGTTCTCGGAGTTGCACAGTCAAACGCCGCATTCTGAGAACAGGATAATAAATCACCAGCAACACCTCTTTTGGTCATGTAACTACATGCCATGATTGTGCTAAATTGTGCAGGTGGAATTTGGTGGATTTTCCGCTATTGCTTTTTGGGTGGAAGCTGAGACGCTCGATAGCGGAAATATCTGGCGGCTGCATAAATTTAAGGAATTTGACGTAGAAGAAAGCTATAACTGCGTTAACACCAAGAAGGGGAGTCTTCCAAAGACAAGAAGTGATTTTCATCTGCTCGTGTCATCTGCTCGATACCAAACTCCAAACTAAGGACGTAAAAAAACCAGCAGGACGCTGGCTGGCTATGGGCAATAAAAAACCCGCCTAAGCGGGTTCTGTGGTCTAAAATTTATAAATCAGCTCTTTCCACCAGGGTCTCTTTGATCTGCGGTTCTATCCCTGGGCGGGGAGAAAATAATAGCTCAGTAAGTTGCCCTTGCTCCAATAGCTTGAAAAGTTTGTGAACTAGGAGTTAAAAATAATTTATTAGAAACATCCCAATAATCCATCAAAACAGTTCCACCAGCATTCCATGAATTCCCGGTGTTTGTTGAACCAGTTCCAGCATGATTGTATTCAAGTTCAATATTATCAGTTACGATACTATCCGAACATAAGATGTAGCTCTTCTTGTTACTCCAAGTTGTGTTGTTTCCGATAGTGATATTATCGCCACCATTACAATCGATACCGGTTTCACGATTTCCAACTGAGATATTATTTTTAACTATGTTGTCAGCACTAGGAGAATCGCCGCCAGCTTTAATTCCATTACCATTTCCATCCAATAAACCATTGAATAAAACTAGATTAAATTGGATTAATGTTCCTATAGATCTCCATGCATCAATTCCATCATCAGAATTTTTGGCTACATAATTCCATTTAACGATATTATCATTGCCACTTGAAATGGATATGCCATCGGCGTTTCCACCATTCGCCCCTTCCGTGGTATATCCTTCATCAACGTTACCAAAAATAACACTGTTGATTATGGAATTTCTAGACGATTTTGTGTATGGAGTGCTGTAACTATGATGAACAAGAATACCTGAGAGATAATTGTCATAGACTGTAACCGCATCGATAACATTGTCATTTCCCTGAATCCATAAACCTTGTTGCGGCATGTTCCGGATGGTTATATTTCTTAATTTAACCCAATCTCCGGTAATCTGAATTCGAACAGCATCACCTTTAGCATTTGAACTGCCATCAAAAATAGCTTGTTCACCTAGATAACTTTCAAATATGATCGGGCTTCCAGAAGATCCGCTAGCATAAATGTTAACCGTTGAAGTTAATGAATAAATCCCATCTCTCAAAAATACTTTATCACCTGGAGCAACCTTCCCGATAACGGTAGGCATGGTGCAAGGTACAGAGATAGAGCATGTGGTTCCTGAACCACTGGTGGCAACATAGTAAACAGTTCCACTTGTACTTGTGGGAGTGTATGCTTTAGGTCCTATTGTTGGAACTGTAGCCAGTGCAAATGTAGTTGACATTGCCAACAATGCAGCAAAGACAATACTTGATATTTTTTTCAATTAAACTCTCCTTTAATGTTTGTTTATAACATTGTGTTCAAATTCTTTCGGGAATATCAAGATATTTTTATTATCTTCCACAGACTTTCTAATCGATGCAACTATCTCTTTATTCCTAGGTTGTCCATGACAAGCATCAATATCCATTCTACCCGATCTTTATCCGTTAGTTAGAAAATCTAATTCTTCACAGCCACCAACTCATCCCAATCAGTAGTATAACCAGGGCTCCTACTCCCTTGCTTCATCTTCCACAACTGATTAGTGCCTTCAGATGCTACCTTAATAGTGCCTTTGCCCATCCGCGCATTGATCTGAACTATTACTTTCATGAGTTTTTTTGACTTGCTATCTTCCAATCTTAGCCCAAACATATCAGCTTGCCTGTGATAGCTATCAACGAAGTCTGATAGCCGATTTGGAAAAGGATATCGCTGAGCAAACAACCTTAAAATACAAGCTAAGTGCTATGTCCTGTACGAACTCAAATCGAGAATAACTTACGGAATATTCCGCAGCAGCAAATTACAAACTGCCATACTTAACCCAATCATCCCGATCTATAGCCGTCAGTGTTGCCAGTGTCATCGTTACCGCTTTTTCAACATACCGGCCATTTCTGTCAACAGGTGATTCTATTGGGTCTTTTATAAACTCAATAACCAGTGGAGAATAGATGCGGTTCTTGTACTTCATGGCCACCATGGTAGGCGCGATAGACGGTACCAAAGCATCAATAAACCCAGTATTGCCCTTGACTGCCTGAGCCGATCTTGCCAATACCGAACCATCGGGTGAGAGTTTTACCGGCAGCGACCATTCCATGAGTTTATTGAATGGCGCTTCCACTTCAGCAAATGGATCACTCCATGCCCGGAATAAAGCGGTAACCTGAAACTTAACAGGCGGCATACCATTGAATACCTGCATTGAATTCAGCTTGGTAATGCCGGTTCTACCTTCGAACTGGCGAATAAAATCATTTGATTTTTGCTGCGCTTGAGAGGCCATACTTGATGCATCATCACCTTTCAGGAATGCGTCAATTAATGGCATCAACGCACCCGATTGAAGCATAGCAAGCAGCGTGGGCGCGCGTGATTCCGGTCCGGCGTGCTCAAATGGGCTTTGCCAGCTCAAGGATATCTCCATGCTGGCTTCAGACAAAGGAGCCAGAACGGTCACAGGGTCTGCTTTTGCTCTTGACCACACGCCATCATCACTTTTTTTAATCTCATAGAAGCTGGCTATCAAATGCGGCGAAAGACCATCCCAAAGTGATGAGAGCGAGTTTCCTTCAAGGCTTGGCGGTTGCGATGATGTTCTATTCATAATGTAGATGTAAAAAAAGCGCTACCGGACGTTTTTCTCGATACGGTAGCGCTCAAGGGCTTCAGTTAATCTAATGTTTTTACTTCAATCCAGCTTTTCTGCGAATCTTCATCGATTTTGCCCGGCGCATTCTCGCTGTAGCTGAGTGGCTTTTCATGCGCGCCTTACGAAGCCCAACCTTCTGGGCTGCACTCAATCGAACGGTTCCAGATACGCGCTTTCTGATGCGCATTTTCTTGCCCTTGCGAATCGCCATTTTCATCTTGTATGCCGCATCCAAAGCCGGTTCCTGATCGCTGGCACTAAAGGCGAAGTTATCAATATCAGAATCAGATTCATCTTCACCCTCTGGCAATACGGATGCTACTAGGTCGCGCACGCGGTCAGCAACATCGCCATCCCAGTCATTTAGCAGCACGTCAAGATCCTCATCTGAAGCACCTTTACTGGATAAATAGTCCCATGCCGCATTGAGCGCTATATCCAAAACACCTTGCTCATCATCAGTGATATCGCCGTCATGATTTTCATCAGCGGTGCCGATCATTAATGCAAGCAAACGATCCGCATACGTTTCACCATCATCAAGATCGTCCGTTTCTACCCATTGCTGAATGACTGCCGCAACAGATAATTTAATGTCTTTCAACGTGAAATCATCAGCGCCCATCAATTCAGTTCCAGTATCTTCAGCCGAATCCAGAACAGGCTTAGTTGAAGCCCTACTCTTCATTGCGTCTCGCAATACGTCAGTCACTGCTCTATTTGCTAATTTCATGCTCTAATCCTCTTTTAATAAATATCCAGGAAATTACCGGGTCAATGTTTGCGTGACAAAAATCTGTCTAACCGTTCCGTCGTAACGAAGCCAATATGAAACATCCATGTTGTCGTATGGACGTAATTCATTAGGGCGAACATCAAACCTCCACGCTTTACCGCCCATATCAGGTGAATTGCTAGGAACCAACCATCCCGAAGCTTCGGCACCTTCAAACAGTGCGGTTAGATAGTTGCCCATACGGTTTAATGCAACCTGCATAGGCAATTGCAGAACATCCTTGCCGTAACGAGTGACCGCATCATCAATACTGACCGACATATCCGCTACTGCGATCAATTTCTTCAGGCTGGAATCTACCAAGGCACTGGTCAAAGAATCTCTGAACACGAAACTACCGCCACCCGAATACACTTCCCACAACACCGGATTTATCTTGGCTTTCGCAAGAGAATTCAATTCCTGACTACTTGGGGTATAGGCTTGCACCATTCCGGTTCTACGAACAGGCCATTCTTTGCCAGCTATCGGGTAATTCTTCGGAGCAAAGCCACGAGCATTTTTCTGTGCATTTCTCAGGCATGCGTAGGCAATGTTAAGCGTGGCCACACCGAAATATCCATTGGGGTTAATGCCTGTTGGATCACTTGATTTAATAGGTGACCAGAAAGCATGAATTAGGTGCGAAGTTTGACTGGCACCCATGTTTAATTGCTCGACAAAAGCAATTGCCGCATCAATACCAAGATTTCCAGGCACATCGAAACGCAGTTGACGATTGGTATCGAATGCTAATTGCGCCAGTTCTCCTAACAACGCAGCGGACTGAGATCCCCCAGAAGAAACATAAGCGTAGTCATACACCGTATTATTCAATTTAACTCGCGCGGCAGAATAATCGCCATTTGAATATGAAGTGCTGCCCTCGGTAAAGCAGGTGAGAACGCTTGATTTAGCCCATTTCTCCTTGCCGTTCGAGTCATATCCATAAGCATCTGATGTCGGCTCAATATCAGCCGATGCGCCGGTCACACCGACACTGACTATTAATGCATCGGTAATTGCCGCAGCCACATCGGCGAGGTAAGCAGATCCGCCAAAATCATCTTTTGCCAGAGGATCAAGTGACCCGGTGAATTCATACAGCAAAAGACCGTCTTTATCTTTGATGCGCAGAGTCAATTTGTCGTTTGCTACGGACACGCCGCTGGATTTCTTTTCATCCGCACGAATTTCCAGCTTAATGCCATCGTTAAAGCATTCCAGGTGCTTAACTGCGAGCAAATACGTTCCGACTGGCGCAGCTGCTGTAGGCAAACACGTTAATGCTGGGGCTGTTGAATAACCAGTTCCGGGAGTCGTTACCGTTACTGAAGAGATAACGCCGTTGGTGAATACCGGAGTAAGCACCGCACCGGTACCGGGACCGCCAACGGTGATTGTTTCAGTACCGGCGTAATCCTTGCCGCCACTGACCACAGTCACCGAAGTAACCGCTCCGCTACCAACCACAGCAGTTAAAACGGCTGGAGTATGTGAGGCCGCAAATGCCGGGGTATCAGTTGGAGCAGTTATTACAGCCCATTTGATTATCGCAGCACTGGTGACCAAGCGCTGAACGACGGCTTCATACGCGCCATTGTTCAATGCTTCCACCACATGCACCCAGGCTTCATTTAGCGCGGATATACGGATTTGCTCACCCTTTCCAAGCTTTCTGGTTACGTTCCCGCGATCAACCTTGAAAGGCTTATCGATTCGACCACGAGTAGCGCGCATCATTAAGGCGAATACCTGATCACCATTACCGGACGTTGGTATCTCTGAATTGTCGCGCAGCGGGTTAAGCTGCACGCCTGCTTCAGAGCCAAGTTGTCTCACAAAAGTAAGTGACATGGTTTATTAGCCCTCCTTAGCTTTTTTGGCATGAGATACCTTTTTTGGTGCGGCTGGCGGCGCAGCGTCTTTTCCTGCATCGCTCTCACCATTGGCAGCATCAGCGCCTGGAATCTTGGTAGATTCATCACCAGTCCCGGTCAAGTCAGGATTATTTTCAGTACCCGATTCATCACCAGTTTTAGATTCCGCTTCTGCGGCAGCCTTAGCTTTTTCAGCAGCATCAAGTTCGGCTTGAACTCTTGCGGCCTCCGCCATTTTTGTGGCTTCGGCTTCTGCTTCTGCTTTGGCCTTAGCTTCCACTTCTTCATCACCATCCTGCTCAGGCTCTTCAACCACTTCCTCAACAGTCATGGCCGCATACTGGTAATCATTAAGCATTGATATCTGCCCAATATTCGATGCCAGCCGCTGCAATTGATCAAAGCCTTGTAACTCAATTTCGCGCCTGTTTTCACCATCTGGATTGCATACATGCCGCAGGAATAATCCAATGTCAGGCAAGGAAATATCCCGTGGCATGTTGTTTGTGATAACCACCTTAACCGGGTAGGTCGCATCAGCGAATGCCCCGATTAAGCTGGCAATGGCCACCTTCACGAATGAAGGTGATCCCAGTTCTATTTTTCTTGCCATAATGCTTGCTCCTTATTAACGTTACTTTGAATTTGCTTCAGTTATTAATCTGACGCTTAGATCATGTTTGTAACGTTGATAATTGCGCACCCTAGTGAGGCTTGCTTGTATGGGTTAACTGCGGTGAAATTACGCGCATAGAACGCAGCGCCACGCTTCATGTCCGCATTAACAGCTAATGGCTGAACGATTGGCGCTGTCGCATCACCCAAGACAAACGGATTGAGTGCAACGTTAGTAGCTTTACCGATGCAAAGAATTTGCCCAGCCGCTGCGGTATCAGTCAGACCTTTTGGCGTGTAGTACACATCAATGCGACCGAATAGGCGACCGATACGGAATATGCCAGGTCTTTCAGCGATTCCAGAAGGCTCGAATATTTCGCGCGGCAATGACATCCAAGCAGATGCGATGTATTTGCCCACATACATGTGCGTAATACCGTGATCCATCGTATCGACAGCCATTTGTTGCGATACCGCGCCCAGTGGAGTGGCGAAATCAAGCCAAATCTGCGCACGGGTTTTCTGACTTTTTTGATTTGGCCAGTCGAAGTCATAATCAACGCTGTTGTTTTTGGCCAAACGACGCGCTTTGAGCAAAATCTGGTAGTGCCGCTCATTGGCGAACTGATTTTGGATAGTAAGAATGCTCTCGCCATAGGGATCAAGACCCAGCTCATTTGACATTTGCGTGGCTGAATCAATGGTGATTTGAGTGATTGCTCTCCATGGTGCAGCAAAAAGTTCGTATGTAGTAGCGGCGGCGATGATCGATGGCGTGAATTCTGGCGCACGCTCGTAATCAATGAAACCTTCCACTGCAACTGGAACGGTTGTACCTAATGCCGGGGTTGTGGTCAAAGCGTAAACGCCGGTATCGGTATTAATTGTTCCGCCAATGGCGTAATCAGTGCCGCCAACATTGATCGTTCCACTGACTGCGGAGTTGCCCGAACCGGACTGATCCACTTCTTTTGCAGCAACCATGCCGTTTACATAAACTAATGTTCTGCCACGCAGCAATTTAAGTGTTGATGCGGCTGGATCACAAGTTTCATCAGTAGCTTGTACCGCCGTTAATGCACCCGTAACGTTGCCGGTACTGACTGCTGGCATAGACACATTGACGCGCGATGCTGATATGAAGGAGTTGCCTGAATTAGCGCCATCCATTGATCCGCCTTCAGTATATTGACCATAAGTATTGCCTGCCTGATGCGCCATAATAGCCAGAACGCCTTTATTGGAACCAATGTCAGCTGGCAGATAATGTGCAAAAGGAATTGCATCGCCCATGGTAGACAATATAGCAAGCACGGCACGGTTTGGCTGCAACGCAAGATTGTCTTGATGGTCCGAGTTTGCGGAATCAAATCTATATTTTCTTTTCGCGGCATCGCTCGTTGAGTAAGCCAAATGCAAACCAAGCTCAATAACGTCAGCCGGAGCATTGCACCCGTGCTGCGCTTCATAGATATCAATACCATCAAGAATTGCCTTGGTAATCTTACTGCGCACATCATCGCCCTCTTCTCCAGACGGCGCTTCATCAAGGACTATTTGCAGGTTTTCCGGCACTTTTACGCCGATATTCTGATTGATTGCCGTTGCCATAAAATCATTAGCAGCCGCAGAATCGAAGGTGCCTTCTTTGTTTGTGCCGTGATCTCGCAACTCAGCCGCAAATACTGCCACTTCGGCGGTTTGTTTCTTGAGATATTCTTGGTGAACCGTTCGCTTGGTCATAATTCTTCTGTCCTATGGTTAACATTACTCACCCGGACGGATGACCGGGCACCTCCAATGTTTTAAACATTGGCAAGTGCCTATTCTGGAATCTGGAAATTTGCTGAAACGGGGGTTTTTCCGGTTTTATTATGCAAAGGAGGCATGCTACGCAGCTTAGCTTTACTCTGACTTCCCTTTATTGCTAAACGGTTTTTGGAACTGAGTTTCTCTTGCTGATTTTATTCAAAAAATTCATAATAGTATGTCGGATTCGACGCATCCATTAATAATAACAATCTAAATTAAAGGAATAGTGAGTAATTATGGAATTTGAATTGAAACGAAATTGCTTGGCGAAAATAGCGGTGATAGCTCTATGTGGTACCTTTGTTACAGCACATGCCGCACCTATTGTTATTACCGACGACTTGGGCACCGTTGCCACGGTCGCTGATCCCGATCATTTCCCCAGCGCTACCTCCCTTGGTCTAAGTTTTATGGGAAGAGAGTTCTTTGATCACGGCAGTTGGTCTTTCAATGGCGGCACATCAAGTATACTGAATAATATGGTTTTTTCGCTTCATAAAAATAATGACCCCACCGATTCAATTATCGTGATGGTAACCAGCGCAGATTCCGATGGTTGGAAATTTGTAGAAACGGTATCTATTCCAGTGCATGGTCATGTTGCTGTTCAGATTCAGCTTACGAATAATACCGGATTTGAAGCTATAGATTCACAATGGCGTGTTGGATTTAACCCAAACCAAGGTTTGCCGGTTGGTCTTGGCCCTGACACACATAATATAATCAGTGGAACAGGAAACGGCGCTTCTGTATCGGCTACGAGCTTGGATGGTTGGTCGGTGACGTTAGCTAACACTACTGCTCCATCAGCATTTGGCATAATGTCTTACATTGATCCTGTTCCCTTTCCTTTTACTTGCTGTGCGCTTGGTGATTATGTAAATTCTGACTCATCAATTGGCTTAGTTTATAATCTTGGCACCATTCCTAGTCACCATTCAGTTACTTTCGGTTACGAGTACATCATGGGTGCTGTTCCAGAACCCGGAACCTACGCCATGTTATTGGTTGGTCTTTGTTTAATTGGATTTATCGCGGGGCGCAGAAAGGAAGCTGCCCTGTAATTTAATCTGACATTTTATCCAGAAAGGGGGCTCAGCTCCCTTTTTTAATTGGCACATTCGAGACACATGAAATCAAATATCAAGATCCCCTCGGCGATTAGTTACATACCGCATTGCGAATGGGCTGATATTCATAACAGTCTCTGGCTCGACTATTTCGTAGGCTAATCTGACCTCATCCGATATCACGATAAGCATCACATCGCCTTTCTTTATCATGAAGCTGCCTTCTGCCCCGGTAGGCTGTTCTGGCTCGATCAAGAAACGGAATTCATTGGCAAATCCATTATTTGCATCTTGCCGCTCCATCATTGACGATGGCGAGAACGGTTCAGCTTGCAGCGCATACCCGCTGCCAAGAAAGTCGTAGGAAATATCCTCTTCATCTTCAGCGCTGATGACACCCAGGCCGCCAATAGTTGGCATGCCGGAAACGGTAGATTCATTTGTTCTATTAACAGACTTCCTGTAGAGCTGGCATTCAAATGAATTAGGATGATTGATGACGATATTGCGCGCCATGCGATTAATTGCTTTCGGTACGTTCGTTAACATGTCGTTTACCCTTTGAGTTTGGCTGCAATTTCATTATCAGTGAATCCCATTCTGCGCAGGACATCCAAATCCGATGCTGAGAGTTTGCCTGATTCCATCGCCGCTTCGATTCTGCGTGTAGCTGCCGGTTTTCTGGTGATCCTGGTAACTTGCTTGGCTTTCTTATGCAGCTGCTCGCGTTCCTTAGCCCTCTGCCGCTCTCTCTCGCGCTGAACACTGGTTTTAATGGGCTTGGGTTGCTTGCGTGTGGATTTTTTCTTAACATCATCATCAAAATCCGATTGCTTGGCTTGGTGCCGAGCAGTGTTATCTTGTGAATCCCGCAGCTTTATCATGTGCTTTGTCAGGAAATTAAGCACCGATATTGATGATTCAACCTCAGACATGACGCGCAGAACATGCTTGCATGCCACGCCTTGAAGGTTCGGGTTGCGTATTTTAGGAAACCCAAGCTCTTTGCGACCGGCGTTAAAATTCCCGATTGTGCTGATATAACGAAACCAGTATCGATGCCTGCCGCAATCACAATCGAAGGCCAGTTTTTGTTTTCTGAGCCAATTTGCCGCCTGCTTGGAATCTTTACGCTCTTTGGTGGTCGATGCCATTAGTTTGTTGGCTGCTTCAGCAAAAGCATTGAAGCGAACAAGAACATGATGCCGGGTAACATCAGATTCCGGACCGGCATTGGTAATAAAGCGAATCTCGTTATTGAAAGCCGAAACTGGCACGGCCATGGATATCTGTTTTTTCGCGCGATTAATGTCAGTATCCGTGCCCGTACCCGGCATGGGTCTGGATGAGGCAAGATCAATAACCTGACGCGCAGTAATACCATCGCCGTTAAAGTTCTTTTGCGCCATCCTCATGTTATGACGGAATTGCGCAAGATCATTAGTTGTAATTGGGCGCGCGGCACCGCCACCCAAGGTTGTCAAAAGTACCCGGCTGGCATCCCATTCACCTTGGACTTCACGCTTGGTTAGTATTATTGACTGCGGGTGTTTTTCTGCGGCTTCCCGTTCAAGTTTATCGGCCTTAGCCCGGTTTCTGGCCTCGCTGATATGCCCCTTGATTTTTCCCATCCATATATCGGCCATAGTCTAGGACCTTGCCCATGTAGGTGAGAAATTAAACCGGCTATCTGCCTTTGATTCAAATCCTGTTCTGCGTTTAATGGCGTATAGCTGCGCCTCAGTAGGCAATGTCAGGCGCTTTTGTGGCAAAGCTTGATCGACCATATCCAGACCAGCAGCAGCCATGATCACCAGATATTCATCGCGGCGGCCATATACGCGCTGAGAAACCAGCGTCAGATCATGCGCTTCGTCTGGCTTGGTTTCATAGGATATCTGCGGGTCCCAAGATTTTGTTCTTTCGGAGAATAGACGTATTTCCTTATAGAAATTCTTGGCCGCCGTGGAGTTTTTATCAATCATCAGCGAAACCCTCAAATAGTGATAATTTCACCGCGCGAAAGTGCATTGAGAGCATCAAACATATTCAGTGTTTGCTCAATCGTGCCAGAACGGGATGCGTGCAGGCACGTAGCCAGTGCTGCGATCTGTCCGCAGGTAACGCCCTCAGATATTCGAAAACGCGGGCCGGAAGAATCCATTCCGTCCTTTTCAATTGATTGTTCTGGGTTTGATCTTGCCGCCCGCTCAGAAAACACCAATCTTTGGCTTTTGTTGTCATTGGCAAAGCCGGTTTTAAACGCAAAGAAGGCGGATATTGCCGCTTTGATATCGTCGTCAGTAAATAAGCTGTCGTAGGGTATTTCTGGATTATTGGTTATGACGATACAGCCGTCCATGCGGCCAGTTCTATATTCAGATTCAACGCTGACAACCAGAACATTAGAATCAGGGTCGATAGCCGAAAACAGGGTGCAGGCGCGCCCGCCGTAGCCAATGAATGTGGCTTGGATTTTGATCATAGCGCTCCGACAAGAAAGGCGATAATGACAGAAGCAATTAAGGGGTAAACCACTGCAACCATAAATGTGGGAGTGCTCTCACCCCATAACACATCTTTAGCAGGCATTAACCACCCAGACCAGGAGAATATCCAGCAGAACAAGTTGTACGGCCATCCGATAACAGCGGTTAGAATGACAATCCCAAGCTTCTGATTGATAAACTCATAATCATCCTGATTCCTCGCGCACATCCGCAGCACGATTAACGACCAGACCAACCCAATCAACAGCCAAGCCATAGCTATGCCGTTAAGCAAATCAACGTCAGCATCGATGTAAATTTCCATCAAAGCACATCCTCTTTATCGTAGTTAACTTGCACAACCACTTGGTAACCATGCGGATCTATTGGGTCTCCATCAGTTCCCTTGCCATCATTCGGGTCGCTATCTGCAGGCGCACTGAATAATGGTATCGATGCTCTTAATGTGACATCGCATGCCAGTATTGTTAAATTCTTCGAGTCCGTTTGAATGGACATGGCGGGGTTGTCTGGGGATTCAATTTGCACCGGCCAAGTGAGATTCTGACCGGCAAACGTGTAGGTGGAGAAAAACCGCCTATTCTCCATGTTGTCCAGATATAAGAGGAACTGAGCTGCCAATGATCTGGCGGTTGGTTCATCGAACGCACAAAACACAACTTGCGCGCGAACATCGCCAGAAATAACTCGCACTCTGAAATCACGCTCTTTGGTATCGCCCGGCAATATGACTTCTACTTGTTCGGATATTTGCCGCGTATAGTCACGCCCGGAAGGTGTGTAATCTTTTGCTATGGCCACAAAGATAATGGGCATCTTGGCCGGTTGCGTGGGCGCGCCATCCGTATCATTGCGCTGCCATGATGAAAGCATCTCCTCTACAGCATCAACCATTCTCGACGGTGCCCACACAATGCTTTTAGCGAGACCACGCGTAACATATTCGTTCAACCCAATGGTGGTAGGCGCTATTCCTGAGTAGAACGCGCCCATATATTCACCAAAAGCTACCTTGACTGGCTCAAGCATGCCAAGCCCTACCGCTTAAATCTATTGAGCAGGCGATTGACAACAGAACCAGTCTCTTCCCTCACCTCTTTCACGGGAGAAACAAAACCTGGTAACGAATCCATGTTTTTGAAACTCGCCATATCCCGCTGGATTGAGTCAAGGGTTCCACCGGATACCATGATGGGCGCAATATAAGACGCATCAAGCACCATGGAAGGATCGCTACCTTTCTTTGCCAGCATGGATAGCAATTGCTCGTTTTCTTGCTGCAGCCGCTCTATTGTTTCGCTGGATACGTTACGCTCACGATCTAAGCTGTCCAGCAATACAATCATTGCTTGTTTTTGTTCGTCTTGTTCGGCTGCGTAGATATCGTCGTAAGTCAGCTCACCAAAATTGCCGCCCATGACATCATCCAAAACAACACCACGGAAAGAATTACCCAGATAGTTAGGCTGTAACACGTAGTCAAAGCCAAAGAATTGCGGCTTAGACTCATCGATAGCAGAAGAAAAGCCCCCTACCCTGCCATTCCATGCTTTGGCCGCAACCAAACCGGCTGCGGTATCCAGGAATTCAGCCTGATGCCGGATGATTCCCTCTGGTGTTGCGCTCAGGTGCGTGGTAACGAATGCGGGATCGACCGGCACATACTTGCCGCCATCCATACCACCCTCCGATGGCATCATGCCAAATCGTAATCTTGGGAAGTGCCCGTAATACCCAACCATCCCGCGGGATGAAACCATTTCCTGGCAAGCTGGGCTATTAATAGCGTCGCATATCAATTTAGTATTGAAATTACGCGCCTGCCCGGTATGTTTTCGCCCCCTGTCTTTGAGGGAATACTGAATCATTGGGGTAGATATAGGCATATTGACTCCTTGTTTTATCTAATTGAGTCAATAATGCCTTCTGAAAAAACGCTCTTACTGGCAGTTTTCCGGTAACGCGCATCTGTTGCGGAAAATCAAGGCATTTCTGGGGTTTCAAAACCATAACATCATAGGATTATCATGTTCATGGTGCGCAAAACATGCCGCAATCATCAAATCACATCAAAAAGAACAGCTTTCTTGCCAGTATTGGCATGACATCCAGCAGATGGAGTAAAGCCAATCTCCCGGTAGCCAAAGAAATCAATGAGTCCGATGCATATCTTTACGGCTCAGGTCAAACCACTGTCGCATCGTTACTTGGAACTGACAGGCGCGCCGCCCGGTCACGCCAACAGATTTATAACAAATGGTCGAGCATGGAATCAGACCCCATTGGATCTACTGCAATTGGATTGCTGGTTACCTGCGCGCTTGGGGGTCATGAAACAAGTGGAGACCTGGTTTTTATCGAAAAAACTGTGGAAGCTAAAAAGAATAAGCGATTGGCTGCGGTTGTTGATGAAATATCAGCCGCTTTATCGCCAATGATTAACCGTGAAGCACGCACAATAGCGTACACCGGGGCATCTTTTGGCGATTCTTACGCGCGTATTTATTCGGAAAGATCGCGCGGCGTTGTGGATCTTTACACTGGCGAGATGATCAGGCCGCAATTGGTACAGCCGTTTGAGAAGGGGAATAGAACAGTCGGTTATGCGGTTTATACTGGAACTCGAAACTTCGAAAGGCTGGATGTTTCGCAGATGGCACGCTTCAAAATGCCGCGCACGCAATGGGTGCCTCAGTTCGGTGTTGTAGAGAAAGCCATGAGGATAGCCATTACCGAAGATAATATTGAAAACCTGCCAATCATGCCAAGCATGGCCGGTGGCTCGCTGTTTTATAACGCTGAAGGTCCTTACGACAATCTGTATTCATCGCTTGTCGGCATTGTTGGCCAACGCTGGCTCGATTCGATTGATGAGCAAATGCTGCAGGTGAATCTCACGTCAATGACAATTGAGCAGCAAAACAGATTCCTAGCTTCCATCAAAGCCATGCTGACCTCATCAAAACAACGCGCTGAAGATGCCGTCAAGAATGGCCAGCCGGTACTAGAACGAATTAGGCACATTATCCCCACATTCAATGAGAAACAGCTTACGACAGTAAGCAATGCAAACGGCGGGCAGACTGGCAGAACCAACAACATCAGCATTGAAGATATCATGCTTCACGCTCGCATGTATTCCGGTGCCATTGGTGTCGATCTGGCCATGCTGGGATTTGCCGATCAGTTAGCTGGCGGTCTTGGTGAAGGTGGATTTTTCAGGATGTCGGCTCAGGCAGCGGAAAATTCTAGGATTATTCGTAACTCATTGTCAGAATTTATTTATCACGCTATTGATATCCATACGATGCACAAGTATGGAACGGTATTTGATCCTGATAAGCGGCCATTCACTGTTAATTACTACGGCTCTAATTTAGCACAAGAAGCGGAGAAGCAGCGCACAAAAGCTGATTCAATGAATTCTGGAATGATACTGGTTCAAGCCATGCAGCAGATGAAAGATATTGGCGCTACCAAAGAAATGATGCAAGAGTTCTTATCCAAAACCATGATGCTTGATGAGGATCAGGCCAAATTGTATGCGCCAATTGTAGAAATGAAGGATGAAAACCCGGATGATGGATCTGGCGGCGGTCCTGGGTTTGGTCAAGGATTCGGTCAAGGAAAAATGGATAGTGCGATAGAGATTGATGCCCCAATCATCCAAAATCGCAAACAACGCCGTAGAAAAGGCGGATAACCATGTCCTTATACAATAACGTATCGCAAGCGCTATCTGCCCAAGGAACGATTGGAGCTACCATTTCCGGTGCCACGTCAATCACTGGCGGAATCAGCAAACAGGCCGCGAATATGATGGGCGGAGGTGAATTGGCTCAGGCCGTAACAAACATTGGCGGCGCCATGGCAACTAATGTGGTCAGGAATGCAATTAACCAGCACATCCCTATCGAAGCCCATAGAGCATTGAACGTGGGCGGCGGTGTCGTGGGCGATTTGATGCGCGGCGATATCAGCGGAGCCGGGTTGCGCGTACTTGATTCCGGATTGTTGAATGATTTCCTGCCTGGAATGAGCGGAATAGCGTCTCAGGTTATGTATTGGGGCAGACCAACGCCATTGTTTGGCGGCATTACACCCACTGAAGCCCGGCAAATCTACCAAACAATGCGAAGTGCCCGGCTGTCAAAAAAGAATCTGTTTCTGATTGAGGTATCCAGCGCGCTTATGGGTGATTGGATATCGCAGTGGTTCAACCTATTCGCCACGGAACTGGATTATGCACCCCTAACCATATCTGGCGATAAACGCAAAGTTGGCGTCGCTGTTCTTGATTCTGTTCAAAGCAGCGAACCGGTAGAGCTGCGCGTAACCACAATGGATGATCAATTTGGCACTATAAAACGCTGGTATGAGCAACATCATGCGGCAACAGTAGCACAGGACGGCACCGTTGGAACTCCCAGTCAGTACGCCATACAGATCAAGATCGTGCATTCCTTCATCACAAGACAAAGCACACTAGCAGAGGCATACGAGAGCATCGGATGGTTCAGGCCGTCAAATCTGGAAATAAGCCTGTCACGGCGCGATGATGCAATGCAGGAAATCCAAATGACGTTCTCGCAGCTCGATACCTTCATCAAGGTGTAACCATGGCAAATATTAAAAGTGACAATCAAGGATTCCTAATCGGTGAGCCGCTTGATTTAAACAGAACGTTTGAATTGTGGAACGATATTCGTAATGACATGCGAGCCGTTCGGCTGGCACTCAATGGTAAAGGTGTATCTGAATTATCACCCGGCAGGGTAATATCAAGCAAGCGCGCGGGTGACAGCGAAAATATACCGCAACAACCGGCAGCCATACCGCAGCGCAGGGATGAAAGCGCGCGCGAATCTAATAAGAATCAGCCTACCGCAGCAGCACCGGTCACCACCACCCACAAGGCTTTGTTAGAACCATTGAAACCCGCAGTAACGCCGGGAAACGTCAGGTCTGCCGCAAAAGTAAATCAGGCTGCAGAAAGAGATATCAAAACCGGCAGATTCGCAAAGAAGAATGGCAGCCAGTTATTCGGTGATGAAAACGCGGTTAGTAACGATAGGTACGTTGATAGCTCGTCGTCAGATACTAACGGCGCGGTGAGTATGGCAGCAGAAAAGATTGCCAATGCTGTCAGTTCGGCCAGCAGCGGCATGGAAGAGACAGACCCGGCAATTAAGGCATTCAGTGAAGTAGCGCAGCCTATGGCTCGCGGTTATGAGATTCTGACAGCCGGTACCGGGCGTGAACAAAAGGATACTTTCAGATGGTTTAGGAAAATATTCGGCGAAATAAAGCTATTCCGGAAGGATGAAACGGCCTTCAATAAAGCTGCCAATAAAAGCCTCAAGAATATTGAAGAAAATCCAGCTGGTGGGGATGCATCGGGCGGTGATAGTAGTTGGTTAAGAAGGTATATTCTCCCAATTCTTGCATTAGCATTGCCATTCGTTATGGCCGGTGTTTCCGGGGTAGGAGGTTCAATAGGCAAAGCGTGGGATTCTACTGTCACCGATTTTAAAACAGTAGCGACCAAGATTCTCAGCGCGTGGGATTCCACAACAGACAAATTTGACGGTGTACTTGGCAGCATTACAAGCAAAATAGAATCATTCTGGAACACTTTTACGGGATTTGTAAAAGATAAGTTTGGCATTGATATCCCAAAAGCGATAAAGCCGGTAGCTGAAAAAATCTCCGAGAAAGTATCGGGCGTAACATCCTCTGTAAAGCGCGCATACGATGTTGCAAAGGCTGAGACCGGATCTGTATTAGAGAATGTAACGCTAAAAGGATACCGCCACAAAGCGATGTTTGATGGCATTAAAGGCGGCGATGACTTGGCAAAGTATGGAACCTATACCGATGCTGAAGCCAAGCGTATCAAGACATTAAAGACAAGCGCCGCCAACACATCAGCCAATATTCCGGGCGGAATGTCTCAAGAAATACAGGATAAGATTTCTGCCCAGGCTAAGAAGCATGGATTAGATCCGGTAATGATGCAAAAAATAGCGGCGATGGAAAGCGGCGGGAACCCTAATGCAATCAGCAAGACCGGCGCGCTTGGGTTATATCAATTCACCGGCCAAACAGCGTCAGGCGTTGGAATAAAGAATCGCTTTGATGTCGATCAGAACATTGAAGGCGGCATGAAGCTAACAAGCCAGAACATGGCTATGCTTAAAAAAGCAGGATTGCCGGTCACTGCAGAAAACATTTACATGATGCATCAGCTTGGACCAAGCGCAGCTAAGGAAATAATACGCGGGTCAGAGGGTGGAAAATCCAAGGCTGACTTGTCATCTAATACTCAGCGATCAATGAATCTGAATTATGGTGCTAATAGCAGAACGGCATCAGAGTACATTGACACAAACAGGGCTGCACTGGATAAACGCTATGCTGCAACCGTGGGTAATGTCCAAACTGCTCACGCGCACGTACCGGAATCACCGAGAATGCCAGCACCTCAATTGCCAGCGGATGAGCCGTCAATTGTAGAACCATTGGCAAGCATTGGTACCAGGAATCAGAATGTTGTTGCTTCAGCACAGCAGGAAGTTGGGCAGGATGTCAAAGACCGGCGTATTGCTCATATTGTTACTGGTGGGTTAAGTAATTGATAGATATAAGGCAAGACTCCAAAAAGTGACATCCTGTCCGCTCTCTAACGCGGTTTTTCCTTTAACCTAGCTGTTTTTTTATTGCCGGACATTTGGTCTTACATATTCTGGATCGTTCTCATTCAAACATCTAAATGTCACAGTTACTGTAGTGTCGATTCCCATACGTGTTCGTGCGCTGGATTCATTAATGAACATAAAACGTTTGCCAAGGGAAGTGCATTTTTCTGTCCCCGCCTGAAATGCACTTTCTCTCGCCTGTGACGCAAGGCGATATCCATCGGCGGTTGAGGTAACGGAATAAGTATCACGCCCCATCTCTAAAACCTGACTGGTAGAGAGGCAACCAGTCATGAAAATTGCCGCGAGGATAGATGTGATTATTCTGCTCTTGTGAATCTTGAGATACATGGGTTAATTCCTAACGTGGAGTAAGGTGCGTTCCGCTTAAGTGTATAAGGTTATACGATTGGAAATACATAGCGCAAATGGCCATCTTGATAGCCCTCAACTTCAGCGATGCCCGCATGAATAGCTCCGACTCGATTCATTAACTTGATACTTGCATTGTTATTTGGATCAACATAAGCAACAGCGGCCTTTCCCTTCGATGAAGCAAGCTGTACAAGAAATGGTACAACCACACTAGCGATTCCTCTTTTGTGATGAGTATTAGCAAGCAATATGTATAACTCTGCCTCATATAATCCCATACCCTCAAGCAGACCACAACGACCAATAAATTTATTTGTCTCAGAGTCTGCTATCACCATTAGTGAGATTTGGGGGCGATACTCACCAAGATTTTCCTTAAGATCCTGCTTGGTTCTTGGAGATGGGCCACCAACGTATTGCTTTATCACTGCGTCCTTTTCCAATGCGATATAGGATTCGTGATCTTGGCATTCAAGGTAACGAACTGTAACTGTGCCTAGATTGCAGGGAATCATTATAAATAAACCATAGGTAATAAATAATATAAGAATTTTCTCATAACCTGGAACGACAGGATCGATTCATCCATTTACTTTAAAGAATACAGATAAATGTAAAGCTTGATTGGTGGAAATGTAAAGCATTACAAGTGAAGTTCAAACTGAGGTGCTATCCAAATGCCTTCCATGACTTTGCATTAATCAGTTTTTGTCAACCAACCTTGTAATAACGCGCTTTTGTCAACCTGATAACCTTGCAAATTATCCAATTTGTAAACTTGCACAATTTCGCAAACTGAACTGCATGCTTGAGACAGCGGTTACAAACCGCTTCGGAATATAAAGCAAAACCTTAATTACTTACCCGATAAAGTATTATTCAGTATGAAATAATTTGTGAATAATTTTTAACGGAATTACAGCTCCATCTTGGAACACTCACCCCCCCGCCACAACCCCATGGCGCACAACATGCTGTAGTCATATGTCCTAAAAACAGGGTGAAATAACCTATATACAGCACAATTGTTTAGGCATAGCATTGGTCATTCCAATACCATATTGAAAGGGAAAAGCATGAAACAATATCAATCAACTACGATTCTAAGCATAGTAATGCTAAGTATCGCAATAATTCTGTCTGGCAACGTCTTTGCGCAGAAACCCCAAAAACCCGCAGCAGCTACCGTTTATGAAATTGGCAAAACCGGACCTGCCGGTGGAATTGTGTTTCATATTAGCGATGGTGGGGGCAGTAGAGTTCGCGGGCATCATGGATTGGAGACCGCGCCAGCAGATCTAGGTGATGCACCCTGGGGATGTCTTACGGTTTCAGATATACCCGGAGCAGCAGGATATAAAGTCGGAACTGGCGCGCAAAATACTGCCGATATCTTGGCGGATTGTACAGAACCAGGTACAGCTGCAGAACTTGCTGCAAATTACGAACTCAATGGTTATTCCGATTGGTTTTTACCCTCAGTTCAGGAATTAAAACTGATGCGTGAAAACTTATACATCTGGAGCAGAAGTGATTCTGGGTTTGGGTTCCACGACAGTTTTTATTGGAGTTCCACTGAGGGCAGTGATGTTCTTTTCTCCATTTATATTTATAACCAAGATCAAAATCGAGATCCAACACAAAAAGATATTCCTCAGAGAGTTCGTGCTATTCGGGCTTTCTGATTTTTTATGATGTATTCAGATCCCTCAGTATTTAGAGTTTAATAATGCTGAACAATACTTTTGCTGTGCCAAGGAGAAGCCTGAGCAAAATGAGATTTCAAAAAAGGAAAATAATGAACAATAAACTTTCAAAAATTAAACGCACTGCAGTCTTTCTCGCTGGGATTGCCGCAGCTTCAATACCCACGATGGCTCTTGCAGATTGGTCAATTCGTGCCTTGGGAACTCTGGGAGGAACAATAAGTGAGGCCTATGATATAAATAATTCTGGGCAGGTAGTAGGGTCTTACGGCACTATAGGTAACTACCGTGCCTTCATAACCGGGCCTAATGGCGCTGGCATGTCGGACCTGGGCACGTTGGGTGGAAAAAACAGTATAGCTACCGGCATCAACGATTCTGGACAAGTAGTAGGATCTTCTAGCTTAGGCTACTTCAGGACTCACGCTTTTATAACGGGCCCTAATGGTGGTGGAATGAACGATTTAGGATTTTTAAGTGTGCATCCTGGTGAAAATAATGACTTTGAATATAGTGAGGCTTTTGCTATCAATAATTCTGGACAAGTTGCAGGTACTGATGGCGGGGAACCTTATATAACGGCCTTTATTACTGGCACTAATGGTATTGGCCTGAATGGATTTACTAGGTTTGACCAATGGAACTATTCTAGCGCCTCAGGAATTAATGATTCCGGTCAAGTAACAGGGTATTTAATGAATGGCACGGAAAATTTAACACGTCCTTTTATCACAGGACCTAACGGGACAGGAATAACTGTCTTAGAGAACCTTGGCGGAAGTTACAGCAACGCCAATAGCATCAATAATGCAGGGCAAGTGGTGGGCGGGTCTTACCTTGCTGGAGATACTGTATATCATGCATTCATCACAGGCCCAAATGGGGTTGGAACGACCGACTTGCTGGATGGTCAGGGCGGTGCATTCTCTTACGCCACAGATATCAACGATTCGGGACAAGTAGTCGGATATTTATCTACCACTGATGGCGGGAACTCTTTCTTATTTAGCAATAATGAAATGACTGATCTTTCACTATTACCTGCCGTTATTGGCGCAGGATGGACCAATGTTGTAGCGCAGGCAATCAATAATAATGGCCAAATTGTTGGGTATGGCAAATTTCATGGGCATACCGAAGCATTTCTTCTTTCTCCATTTCCAGTGCCAGAACCACAAACCTACGCTATGCTTTTGGCTGGCTTAGGGTTAATGGGTTTTATGGCACATCGCAGGAAAGTATCAGCGGCGTAAGCGATTCGAGAAATCTGCACAATTTGGTTCAAAATTTGAGAATTCCGCTATTTTGTGCAGATTACTTGACAGAATCACCTTTTTCTAGCGCATTGCTTGCGTCGATTTGATACAAGTATTCCATTTTTCTGAAGTGAATGTAGTCCATTCAATATCCAATTCCATTGCGTTGTACTGGTTAACAGGATTTACGAAACCCTTTCTGTTGATATCGTACATAAAATCCTCAACAACAATATAATCAGCTTCACTACTGAATCGACATATTAATTTGTTATCAGGCTCCCAGCTAGGCATCTTCTCAGAGCATTTCGTCCAGTTTATTTGCATGGTTTTGCCCTGTAAATTGCATTAGTTAAGTGTGTAAAAGGATGTCGCTAAATTCAATCCGCGATAGTTGCGATCTTCCTCAATCTTGGCCACCGATCATGAATCCAGTGATACTCAGGTGGAGTTTCTTCAGTAACCACATACACCCTTTGTTCACCCTCACGCTCAGCCAGTAACGCCTGAATTGCCATCCCCGGCACCAAGGTTATCCAATGGGATTGTTTATCGTGATCTTTTTCCATGAAGCTTTCAGCAGGAATCAATACAGGTCTAGGATGCCAAGGTTTCCATTTGCCCATCTTGATGGAATCGATTCGTGCCCATCCACCATTGGGGAATTTACCTACTGACTCATCTTTACGTCTACCCCAAACAACCCAAGTTATTCCGCCCTTCCTTAGATTTATAGGCAATCTAGCCTCGGGCTGTGGAAAGTAGATTTTTTGATCTTGATATTGGATTCCGCCGCACATAAGACATGATAACTTATATGTAATTTCTACTTAAGTTTTTGGCGGATCTAAGCCGAGTATTCCAGAAAATTATATTAATAAGCGGTCAACAAAGTTGATCATGGCCTTGCGTCGTGTCGGCCGTCGCACCCGGAAACGGTTTCTGTCCGCCGTAGAACCAAAAAAATAACTGCAGCCATATATAACTTTCAATATTTTATGTTCTTATCCTATCGTTCGGTCCGAAATTTATCCGGTCGATATCGAATTTATAGTAAAAGACTTAAGATACTCAAATTTACTGTTTATTTCTTCCTCCAAATACTTAGGAATAATGGCCTGTTTATCCAAACTATAAATGTGCTGAGAAAAATCGAATTTCCTTGTTGATGGGTTAGCATCTTCAGAAATAACTTGATCCAGTAAACTTTTAAGTGACAAATTTCTCTCTTTTATAATCGACATTAGGAAATCAAACTGATCGACGCTGATAAAATAAATGTGCTTAGGATCAATTAAAGCCTCGTTCGGAATAGTTTGATATAACTCATCAAGTTTCCTTTTTCCTATCGAATCATACAAGGATGCCCCAGACCCAAGATACAGTTCTTTACACGTCACTACTAATAAATAGTTAGATTTCTTGAATTGAGGTAGTTTCTCACTACGGATTTCAAATAAGTATTCATTTAATCGATTTGCTTGTTCAACAGCTTTTATTGCCGTGCTCTTTACTTTGTTTAGAATAATCTCTGGATTTCCAGTGATTTTTCCTAAATAAGGCATTTCCACAGCTTTCGCATCAATAAAAATATTCGCATAATCGTCATAAACAACGTAATCAACACATTTAACGTGATTTGGTAGATTTGATTTAAGTATTTTCTCAGTAACATACGTTAAATTGGCATAATCTAGGCCTTTTGATAGGTAGCTCTCGAATAGACCCGAGAAATATTCCATCATCTTACTTGGGTTGTCCTCTTTTAACGCATCGTATATAAAATATTCTAAGCGCCTATACAAAATACATGGGTGTATGCATGTGTACTTATTCTCATGTTTTATTAGCGGAAATCTTGCAAAAGGGGATTGCTCGTAATACTCTTCATACCCCCCTGTCGATAGGTTAACTTCTTTCAGTTCACGTGAAATGTAAACAATATCAACACTCAATGAATCCAGAAATCTTTCAATATAAGATGGTTCAAAAGTAGGGAAGATTGGTGAAAACCAGTTCAAGTCAATAGTGTGATTAGATCTATCAAAAAACTTAGTAATTAAAGCTAAAGATAGAGATAAAAAGTCTTCACATTCAATCCCATATATTTCTTTGAATCTTCTTCTTAGTGTATGGTTCTGAGGTAGATTTCCGAACCAATTTACTTGCCTACCATACATAGATGCAGAAAATGGTCGTTGATAGATAAATTGTTGATACGCTATATTTCTAAGAAATAGGAGGTGATGTGAATATTCATGGGGCATTTTGATCAAGTTCGATAGCTTGTATGTCCTGTTAATCACATCATAGAATTTCTTGCTATCCAAATAATCTTTTCTATAAATTTCTTCTTTGCTTCTATCCAGAAAGCTCCATTTCAGTACCAATAGCACTACCCAAGGTTGGCGTTGTAAATGATCTATCTCTTCCTTGATTGGTGCATATATATAATCAGCACAAGCATTCAATATATCAAGTTCATCATAACATTTAAGGTGCTTCTTGATTTGATGTGCCTTTCGTTGATACTTTTGAGATCTATATTGTTGTAATGACATTTGTTTTTTGCTGAAGAGCCTTATTAAAGAATTCTTAATAGCTCAAAATTACAATGACCATATAAGTTGATTGTTGCTAAGATACTGCGATATTACATGCACATTAATTTTCTTATAGCGCTATGATCATTATAGGTATATGAATTAATAAACGGGAAGACTAACAGGATATAAGTAAATTTGTGACAATTTTGTGCCAAGTTCTGGCACAAATAAACGTGATTAGTACATTATGGGACTTGTTTTGGCTTTGACAAGAACTACAAGTTATTAATTTATCTGAGTGCGGTCACGTGCTTTATAAGCAGAGGGATCACCAATAAGCACAGTGTTTTGGGCGGTCTCAAACTCTTCAAGTAACTGCACCTTCTCAATGAGGCTCTCCTCATACCGAGTAATAGCAGTGGATAAACGATAATATGCATGCTTGTAACTCTCGGCTTTTCGTAAGGGCCCAAGAAAGGTAACAATCCCACTAAAAAGACTTGCAATCAAGCCCCATATCCAAGGAACTTGTTCGATAAAAGCGGAATATGCCGGATAACTAACCGTATTTGGATCAGTGGTAATAGCAACTGCAGCAGTGGCAAGACCACCTGCAATGACGGCGATAAGGCCGGATAAATAGTGAACTGCGTACCAGATTCTTTGCCAGTACTTAAATGTGCTATTTCGAGACGACACCATCTCTGGAACTGACTGCCTTTGAGGCACATTATCTGTATCTGCCATAACTTCTCCGCTAGCAATAAAAATTAATATCGCTATATTCTGTCTAATCAAACATGTATAAGAACAGGGATCACTGACCAACGAAATTATTCTATCAAATAACTATCTAGTGAGTCTAATAGAATATCTAATACTGTGACAAAATTGCGCCATTGTGAGAGTCAATAACATCGAATTAGGCACAAAACAAACAGGTCTTAGAGCTGGCAAGAGTTGCAAGTTATTGTTATATGATCTCTATTATATTAGATATTTTGTCTCACAAACCCGTTGACCCAAATCCCCCAGCACCCCTCGCAGACTCACCAAAGCTATCCACAATAGTGAATTCAGGAACCATCACCGGCACGATGACAAGCTGTGCGATTCTGTCCATTCGATTAATTTTAATAGCTTCATTCGTTCTATTCCAGGCAGAAACCTTTAATTCCCCTTGATAATCCGAATCAATCAAGCCCACCAGGTTACCAAGCACAAGCCCTTTGTGCCCCAATCCAGAGCGCGGCAATATCATACCGGCGTATCCTGGGTTTGCGAGATGAATTGCGATTCCGGTACCAATCAATATCACCTCACCAGGATTGATATCAACAAAACCGTCATTGTTAGATGAAATAGAAGGAAATGTCACCGCCATCAGATCGATACCGGCACTACCAGGTGTCTTTGGCTTCAAATTTTCGGCTGCAATCAGGTTACTCAATATTTTTAGTTCAAATTTATTCATTGTTGAACTCCCATTGATTTTTTCAAATCTCTATAAGCCGCCATCCAAATTGGATGATCTTTATCAATTGGCTTAATATCGTTCTCGATTTCAACCGCCATTGGTAATGCTCTATATTCATAGCATCCATTGCCTATCAACATCTTTCTCCTTGCGGTTACTCTAACTGTTACATCATCCTTGGTATCGTATTTCTCAATGATCTTGCTAACAGTCTTAATCAATTCAATGATATATCTCATGACTCAATCTCCTTTTTAATCAATTATTGCTCTATTTTCATCGATTATCGGCGCTCTTGCCGCGTGACTCACGGTTCTTTTAAACGCATCTGAGGCATGCACCCTACGCTTCACCTCATCAATCAATTTCCTAACCGTTATCCCACCGCCATTGAGACTATCGCCAAGACGCTCATCATCAAACTCCACCCTGAATTCACGCTCGATTACGATGATTATCTGCAGCACTTGCATTGAATCAGCCCCAAGATCCTTAATTAACTCTTTTCTGAGTAAAACTTCTTTTTTGTCGCACTTCAGAATCTTTGAAACAATAAATTTAATGGTTGGTACCGGGTTTTCTCTTCTAGTCATAACACTCCTGTAATTAAACACCAGCAAACATATCATCAACTTTTTCCTGGGCGGTTGCGGCCACTGATCCACCAGAACCTCCCACTCCACCTTCCGCAACAATATAATTCACATCTTCCAAGAAAAAAAAGCAGACCGCATCCCACAAATCCGGCGAACCCATACCATCCCATTCAGTCGAGCCTTTTGGTGGCACCCGAATACGTCCCTTGTCAGTGAATGTCTTGGGAATCCGTGACGATTGATCGAGCATCACGTTTTTATAATCCAGTGTCCGCACAGATAACCGGCCTTCCTTGGCTGCCCTGGCCGCTTGATGCATGGCTTGCGCGCGAAGATTGAGGTATCTGTCCTTATTCTTGTTTTTGAAGCACGGATTGCCCCAGTTAACCCGGTGAACTACCTTATTCAAATCTTCCAAGTCTTGACATACATTGATACCCAGACCGCCTGAATCAACAACATGAGTTACATTGCTGTACTCAGCACCCTCATCAGCCAGATAACCTGAAAACATGTTCGAGCGGATCTTATTTGTTAAAAGGGGTATCCTGACTATTTCAACACGCCGCGCGTCCGGTCCCATATCACCATAACCAATGACGCGCCCGATAACGCACGACGATTTATCCCGCAATCCTTCACCTGATGCGATATCGCCGCTGACAATCCAGCCGAAATTCTCATTGTCATCAATTATTCTCCCTCGCCGGTACATGGCCTCGGCCACCTTCCTATTCATCATGTGCTTTGACGAATCCTGCGGTGAAATTCCTAACAGGCGAACGTTTCTCTCATCATCGTCGTACTGGTCCCACAGCTCTTTGAGCGATGCATCGCTAACGAAAGGCGAATCAAATGAACTGAACCTCAGATTGTTCCATTCACCGCCATTGCTGATTGATAATTCATTCTGGGTTCTGTAGAAGAAACCGGCATTGCGCGTGAACTGGCTGGTTAAAAGCATCCGGTTATGCTGCTCTGTCAGCGCCCCGGATAAAGTGGTTAATACCGCATCCGGCAGTGTTGACGCTTCATCACCAATCACCAGCAACCATTCACCGTGTCGACCGGCCATTTTGTTCGCGGTCTTTTCATTGGCTGTTTTGCTCTCGGTAAACCATACCGGCTCAAATCCTTTTATCCGGCATGAAGCATCGGCCAGTATTTCAAGATGTTCTGCAATCCATCCGTGCCTGCCGCGCCTGATGCGTTCGTGCGATATCCCTATTTCCTTCCATACTGTGGCTTTGAGCTGATCCATGTCGTTCGCAGTAAGCAGCGTAATCGACATGGGGTAGCACAACTGATGCCACAAAACGATAATTGCTATACCGGCTGTCTTGCCGGTACCGTGACCTGATGCAACAGAAGTACGCGATCTCGACGGCGATACGCTGGCAAATAGCTCATTTTGTTGCCGCGAAGGGTGTATTCCTACTACTTCTACTGCGAATTGCTCAATGCTTCCTGCATAGCGTTTGCAAAAAGGCAACCAGCGCGGATCTTCGGGAAGTAGAACTCGTTTAGTCATCAATCAAACCAGTATCGTGATCTATGACAATTCCAAGCCGCTCGCGCCTGCCGATAAGCATTTCATCACGCTTTCTGGCAACCTCCAATGCTTCAGCGTAAACAGCATCAAGCACTTCTTTGGGCGGGAATACATTGAGATTGATATCTTCTTGAACCTCGACTTTATTCTTCCATTCTTTGGGTCTGCGATTAAATAACCACATTCTTTGTGCTGCAACGTCTGGTGGGATTTGCCTTCTTAGATTCCTGACTCCTTCACCAACAACAATCTTTTCTTCCTCGACATAGTGCTTCCCGGTCGCTGATTTGTAAGTTGACATAGCCACATCAGCATCAGCTTCCATCTTCCCTTCTTCCATGGATGCCAAAAACTCCGGATGCTCATTCTTCCAGTTTGTTATTGTGTTTTTCGATACCCCAAAATACTTGGCTATCTCTTCATCAGTCACACCCAATACACATAATCTATGTACTTGATCGTTATACTCTTCCCTATAAAGTGTAGGTCTGCCCCCAGGATTCTTATCAGCCTCTTCGATGGTTTCCTCGATGGTATCCGGCTCGTCATTGATGGTATCCGAACCATCATCATTGGATACCTTGGATACCATCGCTGTTTGGGATACCTTGGATACCTTGGGCTTGGATACCTTCTTGCTATTCCCTTTGCTGGCGGGGTGCACGGGCGATTCTTTAGGTGAGTTGTCGAGTGCCTTGACGGGTACCTTGGAATTCCTGGATACCTTGCTTGCAACTCTTGCATTTTTTGCAACAGTTCCGATAAGGGCTTCTGGCTTGCTTCCTGCTTTTTTAACCCATCCCTCACGTATAGCAACCTTTCTCAGCGCTGCTCTCGTCATCGGGATACTCAGCTCATCAATAATCCACGCATAACCCTCACGCGGGTCTGATTCCCATGTGCTGCGTACTTTCGCCCACTCTTCCGGGGTTAATTTCGGTTTTGCTGCCATGATTGATTACAACAATTGCCGCTGTACCGGCTTATCGGCCTGGGAAACAATAACAGCACCTATCCCTGATACCGCGCACTGATTGCTGAATCTGGTTACCGTTCTCTTACATGTACCCGTTAAATTAAATAATCGGTCAACTGATGCAAGCAATTTCGCCCCGCCGCGCATGTCATCGAATGTTTCTGAATTAAGCTCAATGAACCTTCTAAACGCATCTTGCACATCCTGCGATGCAGAAAATAGTCCGGTTACCGTTTCGCTGATAGCATTCATCCTTATTTTAAGCTTCCTCAAAACTTCCAAATCTTTCTGGCGACCGGCTTCCCATGCTTCCATCATCCATTTGGCCATATCGCGCTCTTGTAATGCCCTGGCACTCATTTCCCAGTCATCTGATTCGCCATAAATGTAATCGATCGATACGTCATAGAGTCTTGCGGCTCTTAGAACCATCCAATGCGGAACTGAATTTGTGTCTGTACCACCCTCGATCTTGGCAAGCTTAGTCTGATTGGCATAACCCAAACGCCTAGCAGCTTCACCCTGAGCCATGCCTATTGATTCTCTTGATGCGCGCAGCCTGATGCCCATGTTCTTTGCCAGTGCTGCACGTGAATTTGCTTTAGGAACTTCTAAGACCGGCTTTTCTTCGACCATAAACTATTTACCTCGTGTATTTGTCGATATTTATTCAGTGATACTGCAATTGCCGTTATTCAAAAACTTCAATTTTCCAACCGCCGCCTTGTTTATTGGATTTCTTCTGAACAGCTATAAATCTGAAAGGAAATGATTCTGCCGCAACCTTAATTTTCACCCGTGCGTCATCCATCCAATGACCCTTTACTTCGTGCGCCTCAAGATCACCGGATGCTTTCATTACAAAAAAATCTACCGTGTAAAACGTGCTATCAGCCAATCGCAGCTTTATAGCCTCAAACTTCCACCAAACAATCTCACCGCACGCTTTTAATCCTTCCAGATATTGCGAATAAGCAATCTCTGTTTTATTCATCCTGCCGGTTTTCATGCGACCAAGTGCCTGCAGGTTGCGCATTGTTTCGCTTCCTGAGTTTCCTTGATTGATTGCGGCTAGAACTGATTTAATACTTGGGACTAACGCAGGACCTTGGCCGGCAACCTTTAGCGTGCCGTTTTTAATACGATTCTCAATATCCTTCTTGAATGCGGGTGAGTATCCGGTCATTTTTTTATGAATCCAAATCACTATTCAACTGTTTCAGCTTGTCTGCGATTTGGTACAGATAATCAGCATTGTCATTAGTATGTAAAAAGCTTATATGGAATCTGCCATTATGTTTTACTAGATCACCAACAGCATCGCCGCACTCATCCATTACATTGATAACACCATCGTCTTGCTCTATGAATTGCAGGGTATTGCCGCCATTTAATTCAAACAGTTTTGCCGCTATCTGGTGCAGAAATGATGCGCTTGTTACTCTAAAATCTAAATGCTGAACTCCCCATACACCATCTTCTTTTATGAGCTGCCCGACACATCTGCGGTCATTGCAGGTTGTCCAAACATTGATCTGTTCCACATATCGTGTTTCCCTGAATTCCAGCATTTCACTCTCCATTTATAGACTGTTGGCGGCATAGCGACTCGAATCGAACGAGATTCCCTCTATTCTGCGATTTTCACGCAGCGCGACCATGCGACCTTTGTTACCTACTTATCAGATTGCTCTCACCAACAGGAGGCAGCACTAAAACCAAATCTTTTACGATTGCAGAACCTTGCTTGTGTCCCGGTTCCAATGCCGCCATCTCTTGAAGCCTTACTAACAAGTCACACGCAATCACTTGTACTCGCTGAATTAAATTTCCTTGCTTACATCCACCAACCAAAGGTAATCTTCAACTGTTTTAATTGGCCTTGTTTCACCTTCATCAATACCGGCCTCGTACCCCTTGTCACCGCATTCATTTTCAAAAAGGAACCAATCAAGACCGACCTTGGTATCACCGATCAAGGTGGCAACAATACTGATTTGGTCAGCAAGAAGGTCATTCACGAACCGGTATAAGCAGGTATCGCTATTAAGCCCCGGATAGTCACCGAATAATTCATGGAATTTCCTCATGAATTCGCTTTCTCGCTTTACGTTCTCAACTAACTTTTGAACCAGCTTAGCCCTGTACTCTTTTGCTGGATCTTTTTGTTCTACAGGCTCTTTTGCAGGAGCATTAGCCGGTGTCGTGTTTTCAGTAACGAAATCTGTCATTTATGATCCCCTATGCCGCGTAATTATTAATAACCCTGCCAAACAAATATTTCTCAAAATCATCAAGCATTTCCTGCGTAATTTCTGACAGGCTTTCAAGTCCAAGAGAATCCTTAAATGCTGCCTTTATACGATCTGCTGTGAGTCCTACAGCATGCGGCAACATGACATCATGACGATCTTCGTGGCTGGCAGATCCTTTGTGGGAACCGTGCGCCCAAGTCATGTGGTGCTTGCAACATAAAGGCACGCCGTACCAGTGCAGCGGTTTAATTCTTACCCCTGAATTCGCCGATGTCTTGACGTGGTGCATAACAACATCGCCATCGCACGGCTTTATATGTGGCGCAAACTTGATTCCGCAGCACGGAAGCGATTGAACGTACACTTTGTGCATTTCCTGGGTATAGAGTCCCTTCTCTTCCATGGCATCCCAAAGCTTGGGATTGCGGAAATAGCCATCACGGTGCATGCTTTGAGCCAGATAATTAGCTTCTTTTTTATCCGGTTTCCGCTGCTCTTCATGTACCGGCGATAGAATTGGCGAATTAATTACCATCGGAGCGATTGCAACCGGCATATCAATTTGCCCAAACAATTTAAAGAACAACTCTCGATAGACTGGGTCAATATCGATCTGAACTCTGATCGTGCCGTCCACAAGCTCTTTCATACTTCGCCTGGTGCCTGATACTGCTATGGCTTCGTTTTGGCTCATGCAAACAGCCTCTCTTGTTTTGCGTATTCATCTACTCGCTCGCATGCCGCATGGTAATAATCAATATCCAATTCGCAGCCAACCATTTCAAAACCCATGTTGTTACAAGCTATTGCGCTCGATCCTGAACCAAGGTGCGTATCAAGTATTTTCTGTCCTGGTTTCGCATAATTGAGCAGCAACCATTCGTAAAGCGGCACCGGTTTTTGCGTTGGATGAATGCGCTTATCGTTTTTGCGAACATCGCCGCCAAAACTTCCTTGGTGCATGCCATTCCACATATATTTGAATACACGCACAGCAGTATCGAATGATGCATAAGCCAATTCAGCATCAGCAAATGTGCTTGCTCCATTAACTTTGTCCCACACAATCCAGCATGGAGAGCTAGAATCAAATAGACCGGCAAAATGATTTGCACCCCAGATAATCTGTTTTTTGCTCACGCGCTGCAGTTCAATAAAATATTCTCTATCCGGCACTTCCCAAGATTTGCACTCACCATAGTGTTTGGCACGTTGCACACCAAGGCTTGAATATCCTTTGCCGTAATAACCCGCCCTGTTCGGACCATCAAAATAAGGAGGATCAACAATAGCCAAATCAAAATGCTTATCAGCCAACGTCTGCATGTATTTCATGCAGTGAACGTTGATGATCGTGGCGTTTCTGATGGTTTGTTGGTTCATTTATTACTTATAGATCAAATACTGAACACCAAAGAACTGACGAACTTCAAGAATGCTGTAGCAAGTATTGAATTCCTGCTTTTCACCGAAATGCTTGGCCAAAAAATATAGCCAACCTGGCGCATTCTCGGACGCTTTAGCGGTAGCGTTCCAATCTTTAAAAACTTGCTCTAATTTACGTTTCGTTATCATTACATTTGCTCTAACTTTCACTTTAAAACTCCTTGTTATTGTTTATTCTTCTGTTGTCTATCTAAATCAATTATCTTTTTAATTTCTCTTAGGTTTTCAATACTAAAAGCTTCAAAAGTACACCGACGAATCCGGTCGCAAATAACTTTCTTTTCAATTACTTCTCTTCGTTCATTTGTTAACTCAACAATATGCGTTTTCGATCAACTAGGAGAACCAACCGCCCTACCATTTAACTTACTAAACCTCTCGCCACAATCAGCAACAATCATGGTCTTGGTGACGCGATCTACTTTAACAATGCGCTCATCGCAGTACCGGCAAACGCAAACTTCATCACCTGTTTTTAGGTTTTTTAGCCAATCGTACATACAATCAACCCCACAACTCATTGCCGTGGCACAAATCTTTTTCAGCATTGCTGATACATTTTTCCTCAGCTTCTTTTGCTGTCACAGCGCCGCATTCAATGCACCTCTGCTGGCTTGTGTCTGGCTCATTTGATTCTGGAATATAGGAGAAGCATGGCAACCACCCATTGCAATCATCAATATCGATTTTCATCCCGCCGTGAATCAGAAAAACCTTGTCACGCTCTTGACTCAAGATACCCATTTCAAGACATGAGCTAAAATTGCAGTCGATCATCACTTTCTTTCTAACCGGGCAATCGCTCATCGGTTTAAGCTCAGTGACAATTATCTTTTCGTCTTTTTCGAGAATCATTTGCCCATCAACCCACAAACAAGACCAATCACAAAACCAATAGTTATTCCCGCAAACATGGCCATAATTACCATTTTCGATAAACTGGTTTTTGTTAGCTTAATTTCATTTGTCATTTTCTTTTTTCCCCTTCCTTTTCCTTGCTCTCAACTCATTCATGATCTGATCTGCAAGTTCATCACCGTACAATCTTCGCCAAAAAGCTATGCAGCTAAATTTGTACTCTCTGGTAATACACATTTCGATAAAGTCAGCACCTTCTTTTACTGTCGGTTTTCTGTACTTAGTTTTATCTTCTGCAGGCTTATCCAAGACAGACATTTCTTAACAGCAACTTGATGCTCAAATATCACCAGAATCTTGCATTGCTGCGTTTGGTCTGTAGCTTTCCCAGTCGAAAGTAATGCGGGTACTTCCGCCCTGACGAAACCGGTCATAAGTGGCTTCTCCAAGCACTTCGATTAATTCGTCACGGTTCATATTCGTTGCAATCATCGTGGGTAGTTGGGCTTCGTATCGCGCATCAATCAGTCTGAAAAATGCGTCTTGTGCGCTTTTTGCGTTGCTGCTGCGGCCTATCTCATCGATCATGATCAAATCGACCTTGGCTATGTCATTCAACCAACCTTCGCGCTCTTCAAAACTCTTTGCCCAGTAAGCATCAAGGTACTGACTTGCTTTGACTCGAAGCACTGAAAAGCCATCACTTAACAATTTTTTGCTTATCGCTGTGGCAAGATGATTTTTCCCAGTACCTGGGCGACCGCAAAGCAGAAGGCAGGCTCCATTTTTGCGATGAATTGCAAAGTTTTCAGCGAATGATTTGCATTGATGAAGCGCCTTTTTCTGAACATCAGTTGAAGTCTCGTAATTATCGAAGTCACAACTCAAAAAACGCTTAGGAATGTTGCTTTTACCTAACAATCTAGCGGCATTTTCCAGCTTTAAACACGCCGGACATCCGGGAGGTCTGTAACTGCGTAAAACACCGTTCGTATCCTGCATGTTCGCTGGATATTGACCATGGGTATCGCAGATTCCGAATTCTTGGATAAATTCAGATTTTTTGGCCTTATCCATTGCGTTTCCAATCGCTATTTCTGCAAGATTAGAAATGTTTTGCATTTCATCAAACCGATTCGACTGTTTGGTACTTTCCATGATCCGATCCTGTTTTTCCCGTTAATTCCGGTAGCGTTCCTATTAACAATTTTCCTTTTAATTCCAATGCTCTTTCGCGCTGTTTCTTGACGATTCCAAGCATGTACGCAAATCCAGACTTCTTGTCTTTGGCAGTTCTGGCAGCATGCATAAATTCATCTATAGTCGCTCCAATCCTTAGCAATTCAATGAACTCAGGATGAGATTGGTTGATGTCGATAATTCCGATTTTTTTTATGGCAATACACACACTCGCTGAAAGGGATAAATCGCTACTCTGTTGGGAGGGATAGGTAGTGTGTGTTTCTTCTATTCCCTTACCCATTCCCCTACCCTTACCCAAACCCAAACCCAGGCGGTCATCTGTTTGCATATCGCTGTCACATGTCTGCGCTTCGCTGTCATCTGTCAGCAGATTGCTGTCAAATGTATTCTTATTGCTCTCAATTGATTCTTGAGGCGCAGGATATTTTTCTTTACTTCTAACTCTTTGCTCCCATTTGTTTATGATAAAGAAAGGTTTATTGTTAACTTGGTAGGATGTAATTAAGGTTGCTTGTTGAAGCTCAACAAGCAGTTTCTCTATTTTTGATGGAGTGAATGAATCTTTGAGAGGGAAACACTGGCTTTTTATTATTTGGACTCGACCATCCATGCGTCCAAAGTCATCTGCAACTACAAGCAAGCGATAGAAAAGCACCTCGCTGTCGCTTGACAGCATATTGATGGCATCTGACGTACAAATGCCTTCTTTTAGCAAACGGTTAGGCATTATCGTTACCCAAAGAAAAACCCAGCACACCTAAGGAGGAAGGTGTGCTGGGTTTATTGGCAACAAACTTGAATAAAGCTACCATCCGACTACGCGTTCTAAGGCGCGCTGGTTGCTGCGGTATTTCCAAAAAATATGAGAGATGGAAGATTGTTATATTACCCGATTGTTTTATTAATTGCAAATGATTCTCATTTGCAATGATGCTTTTAATTAATCCATCCATCCGTCTACGCACGGCATTTTGTGCTCTGGATGGTGCGGTGCGCTCATCATTATGGAGATTCCATGACGAATTCTTAATCATTTGTTCTTTGCTCTTAAAGAATTGATTTCTTTGTTTACGCATCAATATTGGTTAATGTTTGCGCTTCATCTAGCAACGGAATCTTTTTAAAATGTCGTCTTGCAGAAATTGGAAGACTACTTATATAGTCCCCGTCCTTTAATACGCGCCACGTGAATTCTGCTAAAAATTGAGCACACTCATAGGCCGTGATATCTTCGGTAGGCTCGAACGAATAGAATTCTTTTCGTTGCTTAGTTTCTTTCTTCGCAATTATTTTCTTTTTATTAAAAGGCCAAAACATGGTTATTCCTTTTGAAATTATTGAAGTTGATTCATTAAAAATGTTGAGTGCTGTCTTCATGTTTGCTGGCACTATCCTTGTGTCATTGCGGGTCACTAAAATACTAAAAGCACTTTCTTTCGCAGTTGAAGCCCTCGATCTGAATGCACAAATTTCCGCAGCCATAAAAAGAGGCGAAGCCATTCCGAATATTCAAATGTACGGTATGCATGGACAGGCAATAGAAGCAGAAAAAATTGGCACGAGACTTCTTATTGCAGGATTTTCTATGCAGGTTATTGGTGTTGCATTTAATGTCATGTCTTTTCTTGTGTAATCAAAAAATGTAGTAAGGAATAAAAAACCCAGTGCGCTAAACAAGGAGTAAAACAAAACGCACTGGGCTGCTGTAAAACCGGGAAGAGCTGGCAGGAATCGAACCTGCGCACATGAAGGAATTGCATGTGCTACCACTAATACAGCTCTTGTGTATGAAACCCAATTCAACACTCCACCGATATCTCGTATCGTTTTGATGCTGTTTCCAGCACTTGGGTTAAGAGGTTTATTCATGGTCTAGTGAGGTTCACATGAATTCTGTTATTTACTGCCTTTGATTGGCTGTACATTCAAGGCTGATAATTTTGCATTTACTGATAACCTGGAAATTTTTGCACTTCGTTCGAGTTCTGCTAATTCCTGTTGAGCCTTAGCCAACTCTTCGTATGTTTCTCCATCAAGTAAGTCTGTCAGCGCATTACAGGCTTCCGAGCCTTCTTTTATCAATGCCTTTAAGTGCGAAATTGGCTTATCTTCAGAGGTTTTTACTTGCTGCCAAACTGATTCAGCAACAATATCCATTGACCGCAGCATTTCATTCAAACAATGAAGCCTTATGTCATCTGGCAATGCTTGCAGGATCACTGAGAGAAAGTTTGAATCAAGGAAGTTTTTGTCTTTTGTACGGTCATCAAGCCAGCGGAATATGCGCGTTGCATTTACCCGATTGCGCGTGAATATGTCAGGGTGACTTGAGAACTCTTCCACCCCAGGCAATCCGTTTGGATAAACCTCATGGTATTTGTTGACTATCGCCTCCGCTGCAGTTTCGCGGCTCCACTTATTTGCTGATTTCCACTCTTCAACATGGTCAGAAACAACTGAAATCCACGATCTTTTATGCGATTTATGTTGCATGACTTACCTCGACAATGTTTCTAAACTGGAATGATGAAAAATCATGCCGCTTCTTCTGAATTTGTTTGGCGTAGATACGACCAGTCGATATCAGCTCGCAATTGCTCGCATTTAACTTTCCCATTTACTAATTTTTCAATTTCAGGGCACCGCTTCGCTGGAATTGGCCTTATACCGTGTATCCATTGGTTAACTGTTGGGCATGAGACTTGTAGCAAGCGCGCCAAAGTACATTGCCCGCCAACTATTTCGCATGCATTTTTTAAATGATAATTAACGGTTTCTGTATTCATGTTTAACATTATTAGGCCACGCCTAATAATTGTCAATAGGAATTGCCTATATTCTTTTTTGGGTCGAAAATTAGGCGATGCTTAAAGGAAAAGAATTGGGTTACGCAATAGCTGAAGCTATCAAATTAAAAATAGCTTCTGGCGCTGTTTCGTCAAAGAAAGAGATTGCTGACTATTTCGGCATACAGCCGCCATCGATACACGATTGGATAAAGAAAGGGTCGATCTCTAAAGATAAATTGCCAAAGCTTTGGGATTATTTTTCTGATGTGGTAGGCCCAGAGCATTGGGGATTAAAAGAGAAACCACCCGTCCCGTCGATAGAGGAAACTTCAGAAGATAAAGATCTATTAGATCTGCTTGGTATTGAAAAGAACAATTTAGATTTCGATCAGATAGAGATAATCAGAGCGGTGATGAAAATAAAAAAAGATCATCGTCCTGATTTAAAAAAAATCGTTAGAAGATTTGCTGATTCGACAGGAAAACCAAAGAAAAATGATGTTAATGGAGACAAATAACGTTGTTTTTTTAAACGAGTGGTGCGATGAAGAAGAATGTAAGTGCAAGAACTTAATTAAAAGAAAATAAAAATGAAGAAAAAACTAATAGCAGCATCAATAGCAAGTGTTTTATCAATAGGGCTAGCATCAAATTCAGCGGCAGAAACAATCACTTTTGATGGCTTGGCTGGCAACTATATGCCGGGAGAGTATTCTCATGATAGTGCGTCGACAGTGCTTATCAATAGCGCAGTAGCTTCTATTGGAGGATTCCAATTCGCTAGTAGCGGCGTAGGTTTAAATCCATCTATCGGAGCTGATAATGGATTAATTTTTGTTGATATGCAAAATTGGGGCAGCAATCCGGGGCTTTCTGGGGCTGCAATAGATACGTTCCTGACAGCTTGGAACGGGACCGATTACGCTATGTTTTCTCCATCATTAACGTTCAATCTTGCCAGCAATGAACCGTTTTCTCTCAATGGCTTGGACTTGGTTATGTGGCAGGCTGGTTATGGTGAGACTCAGGCTACCATTACTGGTAATTTTGTAGGCGGCGGCTCAATCAGTCAATCTGTGGGACTTGATGCCACCGCCCTTAATAGCGATATTCAGATTGGGAATGATTTCACTCACCACGATCTGACAGGATTCACCAATCTAGCAAGCGTAACAATCACGAAAGACACCACCAATTTCCTAGCGATAGACAACATTAATGTAACGCTGCCGCCAGTTTTTATTCCAGATCCTGATCCAGTGTCGCCGGTACCAGAGCCATCCACCTACGCGATGCTGCTGGCAGGTCTTGGATTAGTTGGGTTTATGGTGCGGCGTAGGAATAGACAACAGTAGCTTGCGGTAATCGTATCTTGGAAAGAAAAATTGAAAAAATCATAATCAGCGCCATAAACATTATGAAACAAGCAATTTTACAAATATTCAGACCAGAAAAGGATTCCCAAGGAAGCATTCCTCATGAAGCTAGTCTCGCTTTAGACGAAATTTCACGTATTTATAGAGAGAGATGCAAAAATCTCTCGAATACTGGCGAAAATCTTGAAGCGCTCGGCGAAAACTGTTGGCTATTAGACCTGGGCACCGAAGTGCATACCTTAAGTTTGCTTGTGACTCTCGCTGAGCGTCGATGTCTTTCATATAGGATTGCCTTTTTAGATGAAAAGCTAGACTGGATACCATACGGTAAAAAATAAGTTAATTCATAATATGCTGCTATAGAATCAGGAAAAGGCAATTTTTCCGACTAAGCCACTAATCTTTACTGCGCTGATTGCAATTGCAACCATCTGGATCTGGCTTTTCCCATAAAGCCAGATCCAGATCCTGTTCCAGAACCAGGTCCGGAAGAAAAATAAAGAATGAAAATAAACCCAGCCTTCTTCACACCCCAAAGCAAAGTCGGCTGGGAGGCCACTCTGGATGAGAGCGATATGAACTTTTCGGATGCTGAATTCATTTTATCTTCTATTTTGTACGCCAGAACACGAAAAATATTAATAGAGTAAATCATGCCCCGCTTAATTGCCCTCATCGATGTCAATAATTTTTACGTGAGTTGCGAGCGGGTATTTAATCCAAAGCTTGAGGGCGTGCCTGTTGTCGTTCTTTCGAATAATGATGGCTGCGCGGTAGCAAGAAGCAATGAAGTCAAAGCCCTGGGCGTTAAGATGGGTCAGCCATGGTTCGAGATGAAGGATTTGGCAAAGAAACATGGAATCATTGCTTATTCATCCAATTACACACTCTATGCCGACATGAGCAGTCGAGTGATGAGCATACTCTCTGAATACAGCCCTAATCAGGAAATCTACTCGATTGATGAATGCTTTCTCGATCTCACCGGATTTCAGAATCAATCTACTTATGGCCATGGCATCAGACAAAGAATCAAACAATGCACAGGACTTCCGGTATGCGTAGGAATTGGGTCAACCAAAACGCTCTCAAAGCTGGCAAACCATATTGCCAAGAAAAATCCAGAGTTCAGCGGCGTGTGCGATCTTAATTCATTATCCCCTACCCTCCATGACGAGTGGCTCAGCCGCATTGAAGTTGGAGAAGTATGGGGAATCGGCAGGCGCCTGGCACCACGACTCAATAAACATGGCATTAAGACAGTATTAGACCTGAAACACGCAAATCCAAAGCGATTGAGGGAGGATTTTAGCGTGGTCATGGAAAAAACTATTCATGAGATTAATGGTACACCCTGCATAGCAATGGAAGAAATATCGCCTCCCAAGAAGCAGATCATCAGTTCTCGATCTTTCGGAATCACGGTAAAAGATCTCGCTAGCCTGGAAGAATCGGTTTCCTCACACATCGCCAGAGCGGCAGAGAAATTACGCCGGCAGCAATCGTATGCCGGATCGGTGCAGGTATTCATCACCACCAGCAGATTCAATAAGCCGGAAGAGAACTATCATAACGATTTCAAGATCAAGCTGCCAACTCAATCTGCAGATACTATCTTGCTGACCAAAGTTGCCCTTTGGGGACTCCACAAAATCTACCGGCGCGGCTATAAATACAACAAAGCTGGGGTGATGCTATCCGACTTGGTAGATAGCGAGCATCGGCAAACCGATCTGTTTGGGCTCCGGCTGGAAGATAGCAAGTCGAAAAGATTGATGAAAGTTATAGATCAAATTAACGCCAGGATGGGCAAAGGCACTATTAAGTTAGCATCCGAAGGTACTGATCAGTTATGGAAGATGAAACAGGGTAGTAGAAGCCCAGGATACACAACTGATTGGGACGAGTTGGTTTCGGTAAGCGACTAGATATTTGGTTAATACGTTTATAAAACAGAAATGATCAAATTAGGAGAAAATATTATGAAAAAATTTCTTATAGCGCTTTTGTTACTTGTACCCGCGCAGTCATTCGCGGCTGGGCCATTCGATGGCATTTGGGAAATAAAACCTTACGGATATGCCATTGTTTCCGAAAATAACAATGAAATGATTATTGTTGCTGTGTATAACGACGATTATGGGGGAGATTGGGTGGCTTCAAGAGGTACAAGGACAGATAATAAAGCCCGTATCACCAATATCACCGGAGAAGGCAATATAATCTCTGATATAGAAATTAAAACGGATACAATCGCTGAAATAACACAAGTATCTTGCATCCCCAATATTGGATATGAATGTTTGTTGCCGGATGGCTATAAGATTACAGCGACAAAAGTCTGGTGATTTCATAACACACCTACGCGATGCTGCTGGCCGGGTTGGGGTTGGTTGGGTTTATGGGGATGCGCAAGAAGACCTAAAATTATAGTGATCAATGAGAGGAAGTTTTAGATAATTATCAGGTCATAAAATTAATGTTAAATAAAATCTCTTTCCTTCCGATTACTTGCTTATGATATTGCCTGTGATATCATGAACAAGAAGAAATTATCTGAAATTAAGAAACAGTTGAGTAGTTTACGTAAGTCCCCCTTCAATATTAACTCTAAGATTTTAGTTAATATTGCTAAAAAATTAGGTCGCTTAAAAGAGAATCATGGTAAGGAACCTTATTATGAAAGGAAAAATATCCCGCCACGGCTAAACGGTTCATTAAGTATCCCTCATCGGGATGAACTCAAACCTGGAACAGCGAGAAATATTATTGATTTTCTTATTAACGATGTTGATGAATGGGAATTATTTTTAATAGAAAATGAATCAGATGAAAAAAACCAATAAACATCACTTAGACAAAATAAAAGATATTTTGAGGAAACCCTATGCTCGACAACTTATTCCGGACGTGACTGGCGGGTTTACAGCATTGATACAAGAATTTCCAGGTTGTTTTGCTGAAGGAGATACCCCGCAAGAGGCACTCGATAATTTGAATGAAGCTGCTTTCTCTTGGCTAGAAAGTTCTCTATCTAATGGCTATCCTGTTAGGGAGCCAATAGATTATTCTGGCTATAGTGGAAAGATAGCATTGCGTATACCACGCGGACTGCATAAACAAATTGCAGAATTAGCGGAATTAGAAGATACCAGTATTAATCAACTGATTGTCTCAGCAATCTCTGAGTATGTTGGTTGTAAAAATACAGAGCATGTTTTTTTAAAATCCATACAAGACCAATTCTTTTCTATCAAAAATGACTTGCGTAATACGATTTTAGTCGCTTACCCGCCTCAAACTATTAGCAATAAACAAATGATTGCTTTTAAAGGAAAGACAATTAGTATGGCGGAAAACACTCCCTCAGAACATTTTATTACCCAGCAATGAAAAAAACATCTCAAAAAAAAGAAGTAAAGTTTTATTTGGCAGAAGATATTCGACTTGAATTGAATAATCGTCCTATCATAATCGGCCTATACCCAAGAGATCGAATTGTCATTACTTTACCTACTGATATACCAGCCCTTTCCAAAGAAGCGGCTGTCATGATTCCAAGTGTTTCTATATTAGCTAGTTTAGTTGGTTTTGAAGGTAGTTTTGCAGTAAATATAAGTCTATATGCGCCAGATACCACGGTATTAATAGAAAATAGTGAATTAGGTCATATAGTTGATGAAGGAATTAATAGCGCACATAAAGAAGCTAATTTAATTGCAAAATTTGTTCCATTTAAGGTTACGCAACTTGGTGAATATAAATTAGTAGTTTCAATTAAGGAAACCGATTTAGAATATAAGTTTAGAATTGAAGTGTAACTATTTAATTTTAATCCAATTCGACCACTAATCCGCTCCGGCTGGTTTTTATTGCCTGTTATAACCGCACCCCTTCTACCGCCTACCCTTTCGTTCTTTCCCTTACCCTTACGATATCGCGGTGAATTCAAGTTTATCAAAAATTTTACGTTACCAAGTAATTGGAAATATGATATTTTTTATTATTAAACAGAACTAAGAGGGGTGTATGGTAGAACCTATCGGAGGTGATAATGGGCTGTTGCCAGATGAAGACGAATTAGACAATGTCTCACGCGATCAGCACTCCTTCGGCGGGGCTTGGACTCTCATCAAGCTAGGGGCGTTAGAGAAATATCTGGCTGCGTTCAATACTGTTCTCAGCAAACAAAGTTTTACCCGTCTATATATCGATGCTTTTGCTGGTACGGGACGGTGCGATATCAAAGTCGATGGTGAGAATAAAACTATCGATGGCTCTGCACGCAGGGCATTGGACATCAATCCAGCATTTCATAAATTCTGTTTCATCGAGCTTCACTCGAAGAAGTTAATGGCATTGAATGCTTTGAGATCAGAGCATCCTGGAAAGATCATTGAGATTATCCAGGACGATGCCAATAAGGCATTGAAAACCTTGTGCACCCAATATCATTGGAGACGGGAGCGTGCCGTACTGTTTCTTGATCCGTTTGGAATGCATGTTGAATGGTCAACGTTGGAAACTATTGCTAAAACCGGTGCGATTGATGTCTGGTACTTATTCCCGTATGCCGGACTGTATCGACAGGCAACAAAGAACGCAGACGCACTTGATGCCGACAAAGAGGCATCACTAACGCGCGTACTTGGGACTGATGAATGGCGCAAGGTATTCTATGTCCAGAATCCACAATCAGATATGTTTGGCGGAGGAAATGGCGATGTGCGTGATATAGATCACCCTCAGATGCTGAAATTTGTATCAAAGCAATTGAAGACTTTGTTTCCCGCAGTGACTGAACCAAAAATTCTGCACCGGGGCGGAAATTCAAGAAATCCAAGTGGCCCTCCACTCTTCGCCCTGTATTTTGCATCATCCAATCCTAGCCTTAAGGCGCATGGACTGGCGACCAAAATTGCAAAAGATATTCTGAATTCACTATAAGGACGAACCCAAAGCTTTCGGATAGTCATCCCATGTGCGTTCACGAAAAATGCGCCCGTTAGCCTTTTTGTCACGCTTAACACCGTCCGCACCCCAACCACCCCATTGTTTGAAGAAAAAAGCCACATCCGATTCTTCACATTGTTGCTGAATATTAATAACCCATTCAGCCTTCATTGGTCTGGCTTTGTGTCCAGATTCACCGCCAACAATCACCCAGTGAATGCCGGTTAGATTCATTTTCCCCACATCTTCGAGCAAGGGTTCCACTGAAAGAAATCTAATTTTTGCGTTTACTTGCCTCAAGTAATCAATGCGTGGCACTCCATATTTCTTATCTTCTACTGATACGCCAAGCCATACGTTATCAGGACATTTTCGCAGGTTGAAATATACCGGCAACCGTTCTGCTCGTTTGGTTAGTATTTGATAGGTATGCTGCGGAGTATTTTCGATAACTTCAAACACCTTATCCAAGAATTCATCAGAAACGCCTTCATGAAATAAATCGCTCATGCTGTTCACAAAATAAACAGTTGGCTTCTTCCGGAGTAAAGGCTGGCTAAGACGATTTTCATGAACAGTGAGATTGAATTCGTTTTCATAGCCAGGCGTTCCCATTGCATGTAACCGCCTTGCCATTACTTCTGCATAACAGTTTTTGCAACCCGGTGACACCTTAGTACAGCCGGTAGTGGGATTCCAGGTTTGCTCCGTCCATTCTATTGTTGATTGAGTAGCCATATTCGCATCTTAGTAATTAATTTCAGATTGTTCAAATAAATCTCCCTGCAACGCCCTGCCCGGCCTTCAAAGCAACGCTTAATTTCAACTTGAGTTTGGAGTATAGCAAATAATATTAGGCTTTGCCTATTGACAAGTAGTTAGGCATGGCCTAATATCATCACATCAACACAACCACCATGAATCGTTAAGCGTAGGTGAGTGCTGATAAGCAAACAAACGGAGCGAATAAAAATGATCAAGTGCGTAATAACAATCAGGACTGCTGCCGGTAGGCACAAACCGATTTATGGCCAGTTCAAATCAACTGGTGAGGCTACATGCCAAATGTATGCAGCGATGAATGGATTGTGCTGCGTGAAAGTAAAGGTGCTGTGATGAATCTTGAAAACCTTAACCAGATTGCCAATGAAGAAAAAGATCTATTAAAGCGAGCAAAAAAACTTGATGACCATTCAGAGTATTTAGCTAACAGAAGAAAGAGTGGTAACTCTTTGAGCGGGTTCGTTAGAAAATTAAATATTCCTGATCCTAGTTATCCAAGATACGAGGACATTCCGAACACTGAAGTGATGAGAATAGTTGACTCCATGTCTGCTGACGTTTTCCGTGCTGTTGAAATGAAATTTGCAGCAGAAGCGCGTGAATTACGCATTGAAGCAAAACTAAAGAATCAGCAATTAAAGAATTTTTTACCTGATAGCGAGGTGCTGTGATGCCTAAATTAGAGGTCCCAACTTTTAAATATTTAACACAAGATCTGGATGGGACAGTTAAGTTCCATGCAGCGTACCCGACTCCGGTTGATGGCTGTTTTGTTTCTAAACATGAGATTTGTGTTGCCGCGGAGGGGAAGCAGAACGAAAACTGGGAATCAGTATTGATAGATTTGGACAAGGTGAACCGAGGTTATTACGACCACGATTTTACTGATGGAATATTAACTCGTACAGAGAGTTAAATTATGAGCCTTCCTCTACAAATCGCGATTGTAGCAACTGTACATGAATGTGGAGTATTCAAATGAATGAACTAATGGGTTTTAAACATCTGATATTCGGGATCGCCGTATTGGTTGCGGTTGTTAGCTTTATTGATTTTGATAAAGCAAACGAGCGGTGGTGCAAGACATACGGGTTTTGTGAGGGAATAAATCATGCAAAAAATTAAGAGAGCGTGGCAGTTCCTCTGTGACTTTGTTTTTTATAAGCGTGAGGGGTTCAGTTTCAAAGAATCGTTTCGTCTGGCAAGAATTACTCGAGAGAAGAAGTGATGGTAGAGCCGTCGCTAACCGTTCGCGCATCCTCATGGCCCAGTCTTTTTGACTGTGCGTATAAATGGGAGGGAATTCACTTGCTAGGCATGCGCAACACAGTCGGACTGCGAGCCGCATTAGGTACCGCAATTCATGCTGGAACCGCGGCATTTGATCAAGGCAGATTAGACGACTCTGGTGTGAGCATCATAGATGCAACCGGCGTAATGATAGACAAATTGCACGATCCTGAAAACGAATTCGATCACGGTAGAGACGGCATCACCATGAAAGAAGCGGAATTTATAGGGGTGTCGCTTGTTTCAGAGTATTGCCAAGTATGGTCCCCAAAATACAACTTTGTGGCTATCGAAATGAATACCAAGGAGTTTGATATTGATTGCGGAAACGGAGTTGTTATCAGGCTGAAAGGAACGCTGGATAGAGCAAGGATAAAGAAAACAACCGCAGGGGTTGGTATTGCTGACCTCAAAAGTGGTGGAAATTCTGTTCAAAACGGCGTTGCAGTAACGAAGGGACATGCTGCGCAAATAGGCACGTATGAATTGCTGTATGAACACACGACCGGCCAACAAATAACCTCTGAGGCTGAGATTATCGGACTAAAAACCAAGGGCAAGGCGGAAATAGCTACCGGGGTAATAGGCAATGCGAAGCAGATCATGGTTGGTGATGAAAACAATAAGGGTTTGATTGAGTTTGCTGCAAATATGTTTCGTACTGGCATGTTTTATCCGAATCCAAAATCTACGCTCTGTTCAGAGAAATATTGTCCACGCTGGAAAAAATGTATTTTTAAAGGAGATTAAATCAAATGAATGAAACAACACAATTATCAGAAATAAGGAAAACTGGAACAGCCATAGGAATGCAGCCGGATTTAAAAGTTGATTTCTTCTCGAAGAACGGCTTTGAACTTGCGTGCGAAATTGCCAAGGCTCTTTCAACATCGGATGCAGTGCCATCAGCATTCAGGCAATTCAATGAAAAAAAAGGATCTAATGGGAATTCAACGCTTGTTGGAAACCCCGCATCACTAGGAAATTGCTTGGTTGCAATAGAAGTTGCCAAATCAGTCGGATTATCAATGATAAGCGTCATGCAAAATGCTGATGTAATCCAAGGCAAGTTGCGTTGGTCGTCAAAATTCCAAATAGCCGCTGTTAACGCCTGCGGTAGATTTACTCCGCTCCAATTTAAGCTCACAAACCTAGGCAGAATAACGGCCAAATATAAAGAAAAGCAGGATTGGAATAAAACTCTAAACCGGTTTAATTTCAAAGATCAACAGATTGAAATAGATAACTGGGAATGTGTTGCGTGGGCTTATGTTCTCGACGCTAACCGCCGTCCGACAAAAGATATTGTGCAGTCTATTCCGGTATCCATGAAGATGGCAGTAGAGGAAGGATGGTATGCAAAAGACGGCTCAAAATGGCAGGGAGAAATGCGATTCCAGATGCTCCAATATCGCGCAGGTACTTTCTTTGCATCGATATACGCTCAAGACGCGATTATGGGGATGGGGAAAAGCTCCGAAGAAATCAATGATGTAATTGATGTTTTTGAGCAGGCAGATGGATCTTTTTCTGCGAACAACGTAAATCTCCAAGACCTTAAATCATCTCCTGATGCTGGAGATTTGTCTGGTGGCTCAGAACGCACAAAGGAAAGAACAGAAACTGCAGATAAAAAACCTGATGATCAAAAGCAAAACGAGCAAGCTAGACCAGGCATAAAAACCGAAGAATCCCAAGCTGGAAACTCTGATTCACCATCACCAGAAGAGAAAGAAAAGATACGCCAGCGCGAGATTGCTGAATCTTCATCAGATAAAGATTTTAATCTCGATTAAATGTCATGGATAGCGCTGCAATTAATTTCTTTGCGAATAAGTCACTGCCAATTTTAGACGGTGTTAAGCCACGGATTCATATTGGCAAATGTTCAATCAGTCATCGGGAACGCACAAAAATAAGCAAAGAGCAGAGAGAAAATATTAAGACTACGATTGCTAAAAAGCTTCTTGAAGGAAAAACCTTGTGCAAGGTTATTCATTACGAATTATGTGTGGATGGCCTTATTACGGAAGATAAGAGCAATGAAGATATTCCGTGTTTAAAGAGTAGCAGCATAGCCAAATACATACAGGAAACAAGATCTCATTTGAATATTAGCCTTCCTCTTGTAAAGGTCACGATTATTAAGGTTTATAAAAGGATGATTAAGCTAAATAGGGGCAGACAGAGAATCAACATTAGCTTACTGGCGCGTGAAGTTGGGTGTTCTGCTGAGTGGGCGAGAATGGTTTTAAAGGAAAGTAAATTATTGGCATCAAATTAACCACCAAAAATTAACATAGGAAATAAACATGAAAAATTTAACGATATTCAGATCGCCCAAAGGGTGGGTACCAGACCTGGAAAAGCTCAGAGAGGAAATCTCAATACCAGGCCATGTTGGTTACTCATGGAAGGAATTACGCAATGGCGATCCATTCATCGAAGTAGGCAAAAACATCATGCTTGTTTGCGAAAAACAAGAGAAATTGCTACCTGCCAGCGTGATTAATCGTGAGTTAAAACTGCGAGCCGATGATTTGTGCAAAAGGCTCGAAGTAAAAAAACTTACAAAAAGCCAGTTGCGCGAATTAAAAGAGCAATTAATCTCTGAGCTGTACGCAAAAGCTTTTGTAACAAGCAAATCAATAAATGTTTGGATTAATACCGAACATGATTTGCTGTGCATTGAAACTACCTCCAGTGCCGTTGCGGATGATGTATGGGCACGCCTTTTTAAGCACTTAGGATACACCGGGGCGCTTCTAAGATTTGGTAGTTCGGTGGAAATGTTTATGCGCAGACTGGTTCTTGATGATGATTCGAGCATTGATAATTTTTCATTGGGCAGGAGTTGCGTTCTTGAAGATGCGGAAGCAAAAAGCAAAAGAATCACGTACAAAAATGAGCATTTGGACACGGTCGTGGTTACCAGTTACGTTCTGCAGGGTAAGCGCCCTGTTAAGTTAGAAATCGTACTTGGCAAGGATGAGTGCTTTTTCACAATTGATAACAAATCAATGATTAGCAAAATCACCCTTCCTGATCTAGTTGAGGATCGCTCTGAATTCGACACAGATGATGACTATTTTGATAACGAGTTCACCATCCGGTCAGGACAGTGCTTAAAAATAATCAATGAGCTAATTGGTACTCTGGGGGAGCAGCGGCCTTTGAGTGATGAGAAAGCGGCTGCGTAATCATCATCAAAACAGACAAGAACTTACATCAATTAAGGTCGAATAATCATGAAAATCGAACAAATATCAGCACACAACATAATTGCAGCAAGAAGCGCAGATATCCAATTGAGTAACCCGGTAAACATGATCTGCGGATCAAATGAAGCCGGGAAATCCAGTATTTATGAAGCAATCATTCACGCTTTTACCGGTGCCAGCACGCGGGTAGGCAAAAAAGAATTAAAACATCTTGTTAATGATAATGACACGGTTGGATATTGCTACGTTGAATGGGATGGTGGCAAGCGCGCAAGTATTACCCTGCCTAATGGCGCGCATGAGATTAAAGAACAGATTCATTCTGCCCTTCCGTATGTGCTAAACCCTGCCCTATTTTCGAGTGCCACCGAGGATTTAAGGCGCGGTCTCATCATAGAGATTACCGGTACAAAACGAGACCTGCCTAGCATTAAAAAGAAAATGCTAGAACGCAAATGCAATGAGAAAAAAACTGAATCAATACTGCCATTCCTGGTGTCAGGCTTTAGCAATGCCCAAAAGCAAGCCATCGATAATACCAAAGATGCGCGATCCAGTTGGAAAGCTACGACCGGCGAAGTGTATGGCGATAAAAAGGCTGTCGATTGGAAGGCAGTCAAGCCGGAAGTGGATCAATCTGCAATGGCTGCGGCACAGAAAGCACTCGAAGATATCAGCGCTGAATTTGATGCGGAAAACCAGAAACTTGGATCATTGCAGACACAATTTAACAATGCCAATAAGAATGAAGCTGAGATTAATGGATTACGCGCTAAATCTGGGCAGATTGATCGTATTGAAACAAAGTTGTCGATTGATAAGAAAGAACTAGCATTGATTACGGTAAAGGTAGAGGACGCACGCAGACTTGCTCAAGGATCAACGCCTGACAATATCGCGTGCAAGTGCCCATCATGCGATTCTGACTTATTCTGGAATGGAAAGGAACTTGTTAAACGGGAAGGCGATTTGCAAGGCAATGAAGATGCTGTTTTGGCGCTTCCTGGATTAGAAAGCGCACTTACATTGCTCAAGAATTCAGTTGAAAACGGTGAGCGTGATCTTGCGGCTGCGAAATATGCCAAAGAAAAACTGGTAGAACTCGAAAAAGAATCAAAAGAGGTAATCAGCGAGGAACGCATTAATCTACTTAAAGAAAAGCTTGATTCGCTGAGAACAAAGCGCAAAGAATCCCAGGATGCACTCGACCTGATCAATAAGAACGTAAAACTTGCCCTTGAAGCAGATGAAAAGACCAAAAAAGCCGCTGGCTATCACACTGATGTTCAGGAATGGGATGCAATTTCGTATGCATTAGCTCCTGATGGAATACCAGGAGAAATACTTAAAACTGCAATTACCCCAATCAATGAGCGGCTGGCAAAAACTTCTACAGATACCGGCTGGAAGCAAGTTTTTATCAATGATGACATGACCATCAGTTATGGCGGCAAACCATACGGTCTAGCATCACAATCTGCCAAGTGGCGCGCCAATGTAATGATTGCAGAAGCTATCAGCCACATAACCGAATTGAAGTTTTTTATGGCCGATGAGTTTGATTTGCTTGATCCACCTAGTCGCGTCACTTGCATGAAATGGCTTGTTACCTTGGCAAAAAATAAAGAGATTGAAACAGTGATGGTGTTTGGAACGCTCAAAGAATTGCCTGAAAAGCTTCCATCTTTAACAAGTGCTTATTGGATACAGGACGGGGTTATTGCTCAGGATAACAAGGCAAAGGCAGCTTAAATGCTCAAGGATATGAAAATCGTGATTACTTATTTTGCAGTGATAGCTGTCATATTTTTTGTTTCCGGGTTCGGCTGGGGTCAGTGGTTTGCTGAGAGAGTCATCCGGAAAGAAAGGAGCAATTTGGAGCAAGGAAGGCTTTTTGTATCGGTGCCAATGCACAAAGATGAGGCTCACCTTGTTTTTGAAACAATAAAGAATCTTGCAGAACGAGCAAAAGAGGCGCGTGATGAGTAACCAACACGAATGCACTCAAGAACGATTTCTTGAGGATGTTAAGGGTCACCATATGACTATCATCAAAGATGATGGTGTTCATAGACACATTCAGTTCAAACAAGCAGATAGCTGCACTTATTGGTTTAATCTCATTACTTGGTCTGGGACACTGTGTATTTCAGGTGATTGCGGTACCTATGTTTTTTCACGCACTAACGACATGTTCGGATTTTTTAGATCCAAAAATGGAGTGATGTTAATCAATCCACATTATTGGGGCGAAAAGCTTGAGTCTATTAGCAGATTTGGGGGATTCCTAAGATTTGATCAGGAAAAATTCAAGAACCGGGTCAAAGAACATTTTGAAGATTATATGGTTACCCGCATTCAGGATGAATTACAGAAGGGTGAATTGTGGAAAGAAATAGAGGATGAGGTTTTATACAACTCTGACGAGGAACACAGGGCGTATCAATCTGTTAATGATTTTAGATATGAGATTGGTGATCATACATTTGAATTCTCTGATTTCTTTGACGGCGGAGGAACTGAATGCTATTCGCCGCAGTTTATCTGGAACCTGTACGCGATTGTGTGGGGGATCATGAAATATGACGAGGCAAAAAATGCAAGCAAATAACCCAGAAAAACCAATATTCCCAGAATCCGAGGAAGCGGCTAAATTTGTCACCGGCATTAGTGGGTGGGTTGATCGTGATGGCCGGTTTTGGGGTGCCGATGAAAAAATGGCCAGATATTCAGGATCTACGCATAGGCATTGCGATTGTGGCGAGGTAGTTGAACAAAGGTCTTATTGCAGGGCATGTTCAAGAAGGAAAGATATCGAGAAATACAAGAATGCCCAAAAAATCGAATGGGATCATAAAACGCCGCTCTATTCACAGGATCATGACAAGTATCTCTTCGATAAAGATGATCTGTTTGATTTGATGTGCGAAACCCAAGTGACAGATCCCGATGAATTGGAGTTGTTTATCTGTGAACCAAATGAATTGTCGCAAATAAATTCGGAATATTGGAATGACGATCTTCCAGAGGATGGTGAATTGCCGGATAGCGTAGAGGAGGCGTTAGCAGTCTTTAATAAAGCATTGGTTGATGCTGGAACCGTGAGTTGGCATCCAGGAAAGTTTGCGGCAATAGTTGATTTGGAGGCAAAACATGATTGACATTAATCAATTCTGCGGAAAAGACGATATTCGCAGCCATCTAAACGCACCATTCATTGTTGACAACAGAATTGTTGCAACTAACGGACACGTAATTATCGTAATGCCAAACGACGGCAAAAACGAGTATCCGCAATGCCCGGAAAGGTTCAACGCTGCGCGGGTGATAAACATAATCGAATCAGCGACCGCATGGTTAACTGTGAATAAAGATGGAATGGTTTTGCCGGAGATGGTGCCATGCCTGGTGTGCCGTGGCACAGGCAAGGCAAAGAAAATAAAGTGCGAAGAATGCGAAGGCGATGGCACTGTTGATGCGGAAACAGACTACAGCACATACTATGATCTTCAGTGCGCGCTATGCGGTGGAGCCGGTTATGACAACAATCTGGAAACCGATGAAACATGCCCGGATTGCAATGGCTCTGGGAAAGTATACAAGCCATACGCTTGTGTGGAAATTCTCGGAATCAATGTGCAAGAAAAGTATTTGCGGCTAATAATCGACGAAGAAAGCCTGGAATTCTCTTCCGCAAAAGAAAACGGAATGCTCGTGTTTCGGACAGGCTCTGACACAATCGGAGCAATCATGGGCTGTCGGATTTAAAAATGCCCTGCTACCTAGACAAACGATTCTGCAACCAGCCGTGCGCGAATACCGATTGCAGCAGGAATTTTAATGATGACGTGATGGCGCACGCACGCGCATGGTGGGGAAGCGATGGTGAGCCACCGATTGATTTTTCGGATATGCGTACTGATGAGTGTGGGTTTGTGCCCGTGAGTGGAAGGTGATTATGGAAGAACTTAGTAAGGAAGAAAAAAAAGCGATTGATGCGCTTAAAAGAGTAGCTAAGAAATGGCCAAAAAGTTTATGGCTTTTCTCCGGATCAGGTTCTCTATGTGTATTGAAGAAAGCAGGAGGAAACAATAGAGCCATTAATGAAACTGGCGGAGTTTGTCAGGAGCATGTTGTTGCGACAATAAACATAGAAAATGATGGAGGGGACTGGTATGGATAATGACAATAACAGCTACTTGCTGAATATGATTGAAGATTGCGAGGTCGACAAATCGATGATGAGTGACTGGGAATGTGAGTTCATTGAAACGATACGCAATCAGATTGATGAGGGCCGGAATTTGAGTGAGGCACAGATCGATAAGCTCGAGGAAATATGGGAAACGGTTACTGAGAATGGATGAATATGAGCGCGCAACGTAGAAAAGTAGTTGTTTATGAGTACACAAATAAATTTGGAGATCCTTTGGTTAAAGGTGAATTGGGAACTGGCATATTCCATCAGTTCGGATATGACTGCATGGAAGATGATCGTGGCTTTTCCTCATATTCGACTGCCATAGTAGAAATGCCAGATGGATCTGTTATCACACCAGCTGCAAACATGATCAAGTTTATTAATGATGAATCTGAGTCTGGCAATGGCACTAATACTGAGTAATAAGGAGAAGCCATGCAATTCCTAACAGTGGTTTACACAATCAATGACCCGGCAGCTTTCGAGGAAACCCGCAAATCTATCATTGATAGCATGAGTGCATCAGAGGGAAAGCCGTTTTCAGTTACTGTGGTATCGTGTGATCACGAAATGCGCAGGCTTGATTTGATAGAGCAGGCTTTAGATGCGGGCGACATGGCTGCGGCTGATAAAGCAATATCAAGCGCGAATATCGGGAACATCAAAAACCTTGATGAGCTGATGGAGCGGTGATTATGCCAACAGTTATAGAAATACTTAAACAGCACCTGGTTGATAACGAGTTTGATGGACTTGTGAATGGCTACGCTGAATGCGGATGTGATGTTAGCGACCTAGTTCCTTGTGACTCAAATTTCTCTGAATGCAAGCCAGCTTACAAATATAGAGACCCATCAAACGAAAACGAATTCCTTTTCTTTGCAGAGAAACAAGAAGAGCTACAGGAGGAGCTGAAGTGAGTATATCTAACCTGACCGCTATGATAATCGTAAATAACGAGGATCTTATTTTTACGTATGCCGGTCCTGACAGCAACGGTAAATTTTCAGGATGGATATCCATGCCAAATGGTAGACCTGTACTAAACACACAAAGCGTATTCGACTCATCGGGTGATGCGAAAAACCACATGCTATCTCTGAGAGATAAATTAGCGGATAAGGCCATAAATGCCTAACTTAAAGCATATACCTGAAAACGAGCAAGAAGGCGTACTAGGCACATTCTGGGCAATGCTGAAAGAACTAGAATCAATCGCTCATAGCAATGAAAACGATGTAATTCTACGACATGAGGTGTCTGCGTATTACAAGCAGTGGAATCGCATAACCGGCGACAACAAATTCCCGCGTTGGGCAAAGGCAGTCTAGTAATGAAAACCATCAAACAATCAGACATCAACCATTTAAGACGGCTGCTTGGGTATGTTAAATGCCAAATCGGTGGCGATGAGCAAGAAACCATCCAACGATGCGCTGAATTATCAGGAATAGTCGATCACGATCTTGATGAAGCAGCCAAGCAGCGGATTGTGGAAAGCGTCAGGAAAGCAGCGAGCGTGCCACAGTACATTAGGCGGGCAGTGGCGGCGCTAGAAAAAGTGGTTAAGGAATCAGGTGATACTGTTGATGCTGAAACTTTGGATAAATCCATTCTTATCGTCAATGAATCCAATAGATTGGAGATTAAGTAATGAATGCTTATCCAGCAAGCATCGCCACGACCGGAACGCAGAAGAATTTCACATTAGCTGATCTACAAGCCGGAATAGAACTCGCTAAATCATTACCCCCTATACCAAAGTGCATAACTTTTAATAATTTAGGATTAAGCAAGTTTTTGGAAGCAGCAAAAATTGACAATCCTCCTATATGTTACGGTTTTCTAAATCTTACATTTGAAGGCGTGAATTGCTTTTTGGTACCGGGACAGATTGAAGAATACAAGATTAATTATTGATTGAAGGCCATGTCACAACACAATGATCACTAAGAACCTGAAAACACTGGCACTTGAAAGCGGAATGACGCAGGAAGAATTCGAGCTAGAACTAAGAGCATATTATGGGGTGTATATCTCTAATATTCTTAACGATTATGAACCGGGCGCGGTGATCAATCACGATGTAGATTTCGGAACTCACGTAGTAACGATTGAATGCAAGAAAGAAATTAACGATAACCTCGTGCTTAATTGATGGATGAATATAATGAGCCAAGCGATAGAAAAAATCATAAACAGTAAACCGAAGCAACTCACACCAGATGAGGCCGCCGCAATTGTGGGCGTATCAAAACAGACAATGGCGGCATGGCGATGCACGAAGAAAGAAAGTATCCCATACTACAAAGTGGGGGGGAAAGTGTATTACCGAGAACAGGATTTGCTTGCGTGGCTTGAGAGCAAGAGAGTCGCAGCTTGATTACTTTGTTTTCTTTTTGATGTTGATCACATCAGCAGGCTCTTTGAGACCAGCAGCACTCAGCATTGCGCTTGTGGCCGTATTTATACTGTCTCGCACCGGATCTAAATCAAGCCTTGCATAAATCGCCGTGGTGTTTTGGTGCTTATGGTTTAGAGATTTGCCAATAATCGCCAAAGAAGCGCCTGTTTTAGCTTGCCAGCTTCCCAAAGTACGCCGTAAATCGTGAATCCGAAGATTGTCGATCCCGGCGCGTTTCAGAATTCTTTCCCATCCCTTACGAGGCTCCGCAAGATATCCATATTTTCCGGTGCCAGGAAATACAAAAACTGACTTATCTGATTTGCGATTCCTGAGTACGTGAAGCGCTTCTGGAGACAGAGCAACAGTTTGCGGGGTACCGTTCTTAGTTTCTTCGATACGCCACTCTGCCCTATCAAAATTAATATCTTGCCAGCGCATTGAGCAAACGTTTGAGCGCCTTGCCCCGGTAAGCAGTGAAATTAGCACATAATCACGCACAGTTTCATTTGGCTCATCCGCCACGGCCTGAAAGAATCGCGGCAATTCATCGCCCTGAATGAATCTATCGCGGCTTTTTTCTTTATTTCTTCTGATTCCCAATGCCGGGTTTGATTCCCACATACCCGCTGACATCGCCCAGCCGAACACGCTTGAAATTAACGCCAGGATACGATTTGCTGCGATTGGGTGACCTTGTTTAGTGATAGAGCTGTGCAGCATTGAAATGATGCTCCTATCGATTGCTGACAACCTTTTGTTACCCAGCGTGCCTGATATGTGATTATTGTATTTTTCCTGATCTTCCATCCATGTTTTTTTATGCTGCTTTGAATGCCTCTCAAGATAGTCAGCGAAAAGATCACTAAAAAGAATTTCATCTCTTGCCGCGCGCTTGATCTCAGCCGGGTTATTGCCCTCTGAAATTTTAAGGTTTATTTCCATTGTCTTGCGACGCGCTTGATCAATCGTCATTTCTGGGTATCGCCCAAGGGTAACTCTTTCGAGCTGGCCGCGTTTGATGCGCTTTAAAACGCTGAATGTTTTAATTCCAGTATGCGATATCCGCAAATACAAGCCAGCAGCTTTTGTATCCTGATAATCTTCACGTTTGCCGTGGTCCGGGATTGGTAATCCGTCTATTTCGGACTTTGTGAAATTGAATCTTCTGCTCATTCTGGGGTAACACCGGGGTAACATTGGGGTAACAATTTGCAGGCATTTTAACGTATTTTCATGAATGCCCATTAATAACAGATTACCCCAAGAATGGCTTTACATCAAGTTTTGTGAACTTTTATGAATCTGCGTGAATGTGCGAGAATGGCGCGGAACTCGGACTGAAAATCCTTGTGTCGGTGGTTCGATTCCGCCCTTGGCCACCAATAAAAACAAGCGCTTAAAGATCGATAATCTTAAGTGCTTTTTTATTTTCTGCGCTTGTGTAGCCACAATGTAGGAAATTTAAATACAACTCTAAACGAAGCAGGTAGAGAACTGGAATAAATCGAACATAAAAAGGGTTTTCTCATTTAACTGATCAAGCAATTTCTCTAAAACTAATGAATCAGCCAGCTATTCAAAATATTAGAATAACCACTTAAGTCACTTGTCATCGAATAATATTAATATTCCCATCACAACCAATTCCCCATCAATACGAAGGGTGCTCAATAGTAAGGTTGCGCAAAGTTAGCTCCACCAATAAGCTTCGATACTATAATCCTTAAAATAACCAGAATTTCCAATTGCAATAACAGCCAGATACCCTGTAAGATCTCCGCGCTGTACCCATATCCCCGAACACCTTACTTGGAGAATCCATCAGCCAATGTCCGACACAGCGGTTACAGTTAACGATTATTTCGATGAGACCACCTGGGGGCGAATTAAAGCCTTCTCCGACACGCACGAAACGCCGTTCCTGGTTGTTGATCTCACAACGATCGATCGCCAATACGATGATATGTTGCGGCATTTTCCGTACGCGCGCACCTATTACGCGGTCAAAGCCAATCCGGCACCACAAGTCCTGACATTGCTCAGAGACAAAGGTGCCTGCTTTGACATCGCGTCGACATACGAACTTGACAAGGTGCTCGCACTCGGCGTGACGCCCGATCGAATCAGCTTCGGCAATACTATCAAGAAAGCCAAGGATATCCGCACCTTCTACCAGAAGGGTGTGCGCATGTTCGCGACCGATTCCGAGGCGGATCTGCGCAATATTGCGAAGGCTGCACCCGGTGCGCGTATCTACGCTCGCATCCTGACAGAAGGCACATTGACCGCCGATTGGCCGCTATCGCGCAAGTTCGGATGCGAGAGTGACATGGCTATGGATCTGCTGATCCTCGCGCGCGATCTCGGTCTCGAACCATACGGCGTATCGTTCCACGTCGGCTCGCAACAGCGTGAAATCGGCGCTTGGGACGCGGCACTCGGCAAGGTGAAAGTGATCTTCAACCGCTTGTGGGAAGAAGACCGCATCAAACTGAAGATGATCAACATGGGCGGTGGATTTCCGGCCAACTATTTGCAACGCACGAACGAACTTGCGATCTACGCCGAGGAAATTACACGATTCCTGCACGAAGATTTCATGGATGACATGCCGGAAATTATCATCGAGCCTGGCCGCTCGTTGGTCTCGAATGCCGGCGTACTTGTGAGCGAAGTCGTGCTGATCGCACGTAAATCACGCACGGCGTTGCATCGATGGGTGTACACCGATGTCGGAAAGTTTACCGGGTTGATCGAGACGCTTGACGAATCGATCAAGTATCCGATCTACACCGAGAAAAACGGCGAGCTCGAGAACGCGATCATCGCCGGGCCGACGTGCGACAGCGCAGATATCATGTACGAGAACTATAAGTACGGATTGCCGCTGAATCTCGCAACCGGAGATCGACTGTATTGGCTGTCAACCGGCGCCTACACAACGACATACAGCTCGGTAGAGTTCAACGGCTTTCCGCCGTTGAAGGATTACTACATCTAACGCGAAAACGAATGTTTTCTAAGAAATCTCTTAACCCGCCTTTGTCATTCCGAACGTAGCGAGGAATCTTCGAGGATCAATAGCATAGATTTCTCGCCATGCTCGAAATGACAGTTATTCAGAGATTCCCTAAATGACCGTAGTGCTGATTATGGTTAGTGGGTAGGTATAACATAGTCAACTGTCAGCAACTCCAGCAAATGCCCGTTCGAGTCACGAAAATAAACCCCGCGTCCGCCATAGTTGTGGTTGATAATCATATTATCAACCTCACTGGGTCCGCTGCCATATTTAATATTCTCGGTCTGTAAGCGTTCGAATATTTCGTCAAATTCCTGCTCGGAGACTTTGAATGCATAGTGATTGGATTCAAACTGATCCCTACTATCAAAATCCAAGCACAACGTATCATTTACACGGACTACGATGAAACGTGAAAACTCGCCGGCATATTCAAAACCAAATAATTTGCAATAGAATCTGGCAGATTCGACATTATTAAAGCAAGGCACAATTGTGTGATTCAGTGTTATAGCCATAAACTTCTCCTTCGAAAAACATCTATTAAGAGTCAAGGAGATTTCTCAGAAATTTCTCAAAAATTCAGAGATATGCTGAATTATTTGATAAAACACCCCACTCAAGCACATAACGCTGAATGAACGCGCATCCATCCATGATGTAGGGTGTCAATGAGCGAAGCGCATTACACCAAGAATACTAAAATCGGTAACCGAAACGTCCGCCCAAGGTATCCATGCCTTCATTGGAATTCGCGAGATAGGCATTGGAGACGTGATCAAAGTACACGGATAATGAACTTTTGGCAGTCAGGCGATAGCCGATTTCGACCGGAATGTGAAACAGCACTCGTGAGCCGAACGCTTTGCGGTCATTGTGCTGAAGATGGAGTTTGCCGTCATGAATCGCCCCGCCCAAACCAATACCAAAAAACATACCGCTCGCGTGCTCATATTGCCAGCGAAGGCCGGAGTAAAGCTTGGACGTATCACCGTTGGTATTTACCGATCCGCCCAAGGCGGGACGAACGGTTCCGCCCAAAAATTTAATATGCGGCGAAAAAATACCTTCCAGATTCAGATCAACACCGCTCTCGCGACGAAAGCCACTCCACAAATCACCCGTGTCATGGTGAAGCACGCCGAACTTAACCTCGTGCAGCCAAGCGGATACCCTCCGTTCATCCGCGACTACAGCGGATGAAATCACACAACTCAAGCAACAAAACAATAGTTTAATCTGTGTACGCATGATCAGATCCTCCCGTTCAGATCCTGATGATTACTTTATGGAATCTCTGAATAACTCACCTTTGTCATTCCGAACGTAGTGAGGAATCTTTGGCAATCAACAATATAGATTTCTCGCTCTGCTCGAAATGACAGTTATTCAGAGATTCCTTATGGGC
>NZ_JAKFWH010000089.1:34316-101298 GCF_021731985.1 Nitrosomonas sp. | reverse complement strand
TCTGGAGATTACTCGAACCTGAATTTGCAAAATATGATTTCAAATCGGCACCAAAATATTTTCTCTGCAATCCTCATCAATACTGGCTTCTATCGTTTCAACAGCTAATTTAACCGGACACTACTGAACATGAATGACTACTGATGAAAAATTTAAAAGGTAAAATGATTAAGTAACCGGGTTTTGGGTGTTAGATCGATGGATTGAGTTCCAACTCCTTTAATTAGAATGAACGGGTAATTGTACTGATTGTATCCAACTCGTCGAACAGATAAAGCTTTTTGCTGTTTGGGCGGGTAGTGAAGATCCAGGATGGTAGAGAAATACTTCGCATCTTATATTGCCGGATGTCATGATGTCAGAGAGGGATGGTATAACAACACGGATCACTTTTGGAAAATTCCACAGGCTGATGAGATGTTCCTGTTATATTGATGATTGCCAGGGTGCAAGTGCATTGAGTTACGCATACCATAAATCTGGATACATTGACTGTTTTCGCAAAACCATTTGATCCCATGCAGCAAATCACTGAGATCAAACAACATTGGGCACCATATTATGGAAAATAGAGTACACAACGAATTTCAAGAAAAAATGTGTTTGCTGGTTACCTCGTTTGCAGAGGAGTTGCCTGACAGAATTAATGAAATTGAAGTGATATGGAATAGACTGCGGATTGGATGGGATGCAACTGTTTTACAGGAACTTCATCGCGCAGTTCACAATTTGGTTGGCACTGGGAAGACATTTGGATTTCCGCAGCTGAGTGTTGAAGCGCATGCGCTGGAACAAATCCTCAAGAACTTAATGCAGAAATCGGCTTCAGCGGATGACCTGCAGTTAAACCGAATTTTGCAGCAGATTCTTGAACTGAAGAAGATTTCGGCTGAGAAGGAATCCAGCACTGTAAGCGATATTTCTCAGACAATAGTGGATGAGGATTCATTTTTCTCAGACCCGAATCCATCCAATTTGATTTTTGTGGTGGACGATGATGCTGAAGCGGCGCAGGAGCTTGCTTTGCAATTGCGCTATTACGGCTATGAAGTGGAAGTGTTTAATCATTTAGATAAATTTCGGATTGCCATAAAAGATAAACCCAGTGCCATAATTCTCATGGAAACGGAATTCCCTGAAGACGAAATGGGGGGTATTCATGTTATGGAAGAGATTCAACGGGAATTGACACAACCTGCACAAGTCATTTTTATTTCAGTACATGATAATATGGATTACCGGTTGGGGGCGGTTCGGGCTGGCAGTGTTGCGTATTTCACAAAGCCATTCAATCCTGTCGAGTTGATTGGTCAGCTTGATTTGATAACAGCGTCACAGATTCAGGATTCTTTTCGCATATTGATGGTAGATGACAGTCCGGCGGTACTTTCTTACCATGCCGCGATACTTGAACAAGCTGGAATGGTTGTGAAGGCAGTGACGGAATCCATGAACCTGATGGCGGTGTTGAGTGATTTTAATCCGGATCTGATCCTGATGGATCTGTATATGCCGGGCTGTAATGGTATTGAACTGGCAAAAGTTATCCGGCAGATGGATGGTTTTGTGAGCACTCCCATTGTTTATCTTTCTTCTGAGAACGATTTCAACACGCAATTTGAAGCGCTGAGTCTGAGCGGTGACGATTTCCTAGTTAGACCCATTGATCCCAGACACCTGGTTTCGGCGATCACATCGCGCGTAATGCGTGCACGTTCTTTACGCTCTTTGATGGTACATGACGGTTTAACAAGTTTGCTCAATCATACAGCGCTTAAGGAAGAGTTAGTGCGTGAGGCCGTGCGTTCCATTCGATTGGATACACCGATGTCATTTGCTTTGGTGGATATCGATTCCTTCACAAAAATCAATAATAAGTATGGACATGCTGCGGGTGATCGTGTGATTAAGAGCCTGTCTAGACTGTTAAAGCAGCGGTTGCGTGGAACAGATATTATCGGGCGATACGGTGGCGAAGAATTCGCTGTCATTATGAATGATACCGATGCCGCATCAGCTGCAAAAGTGATTGATGAGATCCGCAATGTGTTTTCGCGCTTACTACATCTGAGTCAGGATGAGGAATTCTCGGTCAGTTTTAGTTGCGGGATAGCGGATCTTGCCCATTTTCCGGATGCTGCAAGTCTGAGTGAAGCTGCAGATAAAGCGCTTTTTCAGGCTAAACAAAGAGGGCGCAATAAAGTTGTTGTTAATACAGATGATTGAATTCGCTTAATCAGCCTATTGAAGTTCGTTTGAATCGTTTAAGGTTTGGGGTCATCGCTTCGGGTACGCAGCAGACGAGGCGGGTGAGTGCCTGTATTTGTTGCAAATTGTTGCTTGCTGAAAGCAGCGCGTGATTGCGGATCAGGATCAATCGCCTTGAGTGCCTCGATGATGGTAACACGCGGTGCCAGACCGGCAGCGTTGGCCACTTGAATGGAAAGCCCCGGGCGTGCATTGAGCTCAATAATCATGGGGCCTTGGTCTCTGTCCAACACAATATCCGCACCCAGGTATCCCAGGCCAGTCATTTCATAGCAAGCGGCAGCCAATTGTAAGAGTTTGTCCCAATGCGGAATGACTAATTCTGAAAAAGTCTTACGTGTATCCGGGTGGTGTAAGACTGGCTCACCATACTGCACAGCATGTAACGCATGACCTGTACCCATGTCGATTCCAACCCCTACCGCACCCTGATGTAGATTGGCTTTGCCATCGGAAGCATGAGTTGTGAGCCGTAGCATGGCCATAATGGGATAACCGCAGAGTACAATAATGCGCAGATCAGGAATGCCTTCATAACTATAGTCAGAAAAAATCGGATCAAGTTGTATTAACGATTCGATCATGACGTTATCGGGCTTGCCACCTAAGCTATGGAGACCGCTCAGAATATTCGATACATGCCGCTCGATATCTGCCAGTTGTATCGCATCTCCGCTAGGTTTAAAGTAATGATTATGATCATGTTCGTTAATCACCAAGATGCCTTTTCCACCACTGCCTTTCACTGGTTTGATAACGAACTGGGCATGCGGGCGGAGTATTTCTTTAAGCGATTTGACATCATGCTGGTATTCCACGGTGCCAAGTAATTTGGGCACGGTGATGCCAGCTTTTTGTGCCAGCAGTTTGGTTTTTAGTTTGTCGTCAACAAGCGGGTATAAATGGCGCGGGTTATAGCGGGAAATCAAACCAAAATTTCTCTGATTCATTCCGATGATGCCAAAACTCCTGAGTTTCTTAGCGCTTGCCAGTAACATCGCGTCTTTCCAGAGCATGAAAACGATATAGCTCGAATAACCGGTAGCCGGTATATTGTCCAAGAATCAGGATGAGCGCCAGATTGACCAGCATCAGTTCGGGAAAGTTAAAGGTTAAATATTCAATCGTCCGGTTGGTCATAAACAAATAAGCAATAACCGCTGTTAACAGGCTACCGCCCCCCTGGATAAGGACTTCTCTGGGGCCATCTTCTTCCCACAGAACCGACATGCGCTCAATGGTCCAGGACAGAATGATCATCGGGAAGAAAGTTACCGTCATGGCCTGATCAATTCCGAGTTTATTACTGATGATACTGATACTTGCCATAATTGCGATCACCACAATGATCACTGCCGAGATACGCGCCACAAACAGCAGGTTTAAGCTTGATAAGTAAGAGCGAATCAACAATCCTGTGCCAACGACAGTCAGAAAGATGATGATACCGGTTAGCAACGTGGTTTGTATCAGCGCTAATGCGATCAAGATCGGCATAAAGGTGCCGGAAGTCCGTATACCAATCAGCAGGCGCATAATGACAACAATCAATGCGCCGATCGGTAATAATAAAATCATTTTGAATGCATTTTGTTGTTCGATCGGTAAGCTGTAAATAGAAAAATCGATCAGCCCGGCTTGCTTACTGATGCTGTCACGTACAGCGAGATTTCTGGTTGATTGGGTGCTTTTTATGATCGAGAAGGAAATTTTTGAATTCTTCCCTCCGATGACATCCAATAGAGACTGATCGCCGCGTTGCCAAACCAAGAAATTCTTGGGTTTCCCACTTTCTCCGGTATTCTGGTTAAACAAAAGCCATTGACCGCCTATGTAAACTTCCACAAAGTTGGCAAGCGACAGCCTTTTTCGGCCCTCATTCAGATAGAGTCCACGAACAATATGTGCACTAATTCCTTCTGATGCCAGTAAATTAATGATTAAGTGGGTTTTATAATCTTCGCTGGACTGGTCATTGAGGAGTAAGCGTTGATTCTGATCAGGGGTATTGGAGTTTAAAGTGCTGATCAACTCTCGGGTAAAGATTTCAGTATTAGCGGATTTGCTGCGAACTTGATCCAATAATGTGATGGCTGCGGTCTTAAGTACGCCATCAAACTCGGGTTTTTCCGGTTCCGCTGGAAGATCTGCTGCGGCAATGGGTGGCTGAATGAACTGATCCGTTTCATACATGCTCAAGCGGTAATAAGCTGTTTGAGGCCCTGATGCCGTTCTTTTGCTCCATTGTGCGCGCCGCCCTGCTGCAGAAGTTAATTCACTAAACCCATAGCCGGGTGAAGCAAAGTCTTCTTCCATAAAGACAACATTGGGCGTTTGCGGGGGGAGTGCGAACGAGACGATAACGGGATCACCGCGTGCGATGAAATCGATTTTGGCTTCAATGGTCCAAACTGATTTCTTGTCATCGGGCGATAATGGGAATCCCAGAGCAAAGTGTTTATATAAAATCAGACCTATGCCAAGCCCCATAATCAGAAAAACTAAAATATAAAGTCTCAATTTGGGGGACATTACCTGAGATCGCCTTGTTTTACTTTTTCATTCCTGGCAGTCGTATATTTCTTGCTGACGTCCACGATTGCGAGATCACGTAATAAGTTGCGTCCTATCAGAACCTGATTTTTGAGTTTGCTGCGATCCACCAGCGTAAAATTTATTTGTTCATCAATGTCGGCGATCACGACGCGCATTCTGACCACCGGGCGATTTTGTGATTCTTTGTTATTTAATTCCTTAACGCGCGCATAGCGACGCAGGCGTCTTGTGATTTCAGTTTTTTCTCCGGTTTTTGGATTGATGACATTAAATCGCACGTGCGGTTTGCCATCCCGCTCGAATTCAACAATATCAATCGCATTCAGTGAGGATGTCTGAGCGCCGGTGTCAATCCGCGCGTTGAATTCCATACCAGGAGGATCCATATATACTTTTTCAATACGGCCTAATAATGTTCTGGAATCGGGGGCAAGATGAATTTTCTCAACACCGCCGGATACCGTCCGGGTATATTTCGCGGTTGGTTTGTCTTTTTGGGTAATTGCAGCCGGGGTCAGATCGCTGATCGAATCACATAAACATTCAGTGGTTTTGGAAGGAGAAGCATTTTCTTCTTTGTTGTTTAATTGATTATTTTCTAATGCTTTTTTTTGTTCTACCAACTCGGAAAATAATGTTACGAGTTCCGATTCTCTGGCGTTGATCGCAGCCTCTCGCTCTGAGAGACCGCTCATTTTTGCATTGCAAGCTGATAGCAAAAAGAGCGCGAGAACAAGGGCTAAGCAGTTGCGGAAAATTTTTATGATAGGAAGTTGATCCATAAGTATTCTTTTTTGTGCATGGAAGCATTAATAGGATTTGAAATACTGTCAACTGTAGCTTACTTATTTATCTTGTGTGAAATATCTCTACGGGTTATTTTAATTCAAAAGACAGTGTTTGATTTTTGTAGGTGCAAGCATACCGGTGAATTTCCAGGCAGTGTGAAGTAATCGTGATTTGATAAGTGCCAGGCACTTCATCTTTACTATCAAACTTAAATTCAAAATGACCTGCCGCATTACTTGAATAGGATTGATCAACTGCCATCGTGCCATCGGGGCGGATCAGTTTGAAATTAAGCAAAACATCGGGGGTCGGCTGCGCATTGTAGTCTACCCGTCCATGCAGAATAACCATGTCTCCGGCTTTAAATTGTGTTGGAGGATCGATCAGAACAGGTTCTGAGATATGCGTTGCAAATGAGTTTTGTATCACACCACATAAAATGAATAGCAATGCGAAAGAAATGCTGTGAGTTTTTTTTGCGGCCATCATAAAATTAATAAAAGTTGATTGTAATTGTTTTGTTCGCGGGAATCAGAAACCGACTGGGTATTTTTCTGAATTTTCAGAGATACCTACGTCGTCTATTTCTTTGGTATATAAAGATCTGTGATAGTTCCTTCCGCCATTTCGGCGGCGAACAGTACGGTTTCCGAAAGCGTGGGATGCGGGTGAATGGTCAGGCTGATATCTTGCATATCCGCACCCATCTCCAGCGCTAGAACCGTTTCCGCAATCAATTCCCCGGCATTGATTCCCACCATGCCGGCACCCAGTATGCGGCGGGTATTTTTATCCAACAGCAGTTGCGTCAGTCCTTCTTCGCGTGCCATGGATATGGCACGGCCGCTGGCAGCCCAGGGGAAGCTGGCTTTCTCATAATCGATACCCTGCTTGATGGCTTCTTTCTCAGTCAGACCCATCCAGGCAATTTCAGGATCGGTATAAGCAACGGAAGGAATGGTGCGGGCATCAAAAATGGCTTTATGCCCGGCAATAATTTCTGCAGCCAATTTGCCTTCATAAGTGGCTTTGTGCGCCAGCATCGGTTCACCCACGATATCGCCAATTGCAAAAATGTGAGGCAAGTTAGTGCGCATTTGCTGATCCACCGGGATAAAACCGCGTTCGTTGACTTGAATACCGATTTCCTCGGCACCGATCGCGCGCCCATTCGGACGGCGTCCGACGGCCATTAGAATACGGTCATAGGTTTGCGGTTCCGGCGCATTTTCTCCCTCAAAGGTCACGATCAGCCCGGATTCACCGGTTACAATCTGAGTTACCTTGGTTTTTAGATAAATCGCCTCGTAGCGTTTCTTGATACGGCGATGCAGTGGTTTGATCAGATCGGGGTCAGCGCCCGGGATCAATTGATCCATCCATTCCACCACAGTGATTTTGCTTCCCAATGCGGAATAGACCGTGGCCATTTCCAGGCCGATGATGCCGCCACCGATAACCAGCATGTGCTTCGGCACGTCTTTTAGTTCAAGTGCTCCGGTGGAATCGATCAAGCGCGGATCATCGTAAGGAAAACCAGGAATACGCGCGACGCTGGAACCGGCTGCGATGATGCACTGCTCGAAAGAAATCGTTTTCTGCCCATCCGTAGTTTCAACTTGAATCAGATGTGGCGTGGTGAGCTTCCCGGAGCCGTGGATGATTTCCACTTTGCGCTGTTTTGCCAGTGCTTTCAGGCCCTTGGTCAGTTTGCTGATCACCGATTCTTTCCAGGTGCGCAGCTTGGCAATATCGATTTGGGGTTTGCCAAAAACAATACCTTGCGCTTCAACATCCTCTGCTTCCGTGATTACTTTGGCCGCATGCAGTAAAGCCTTGGAAGGAATGCAACCGACATTCAAGCACACGCCACCGAGTGCGGTATAGCGCTCGATTAAAACCACCTTTTTACCCAGATCGGCAGCGCGGAAAGCCGCGGTATAACCACCAGGTCCGGCGCCGAGTACCACCACATCAGCGTGAATATCACCCGGCGGAATGGATTCCGGTGAGGGTGAGGCTGGTGCAGAGGCAATAGCGGGAGCAGCAATTGTTTTCTCGCTGGATGTGGTTTCTGAGGCCGTTGCGACTGCGAGTTGCTCAGTCACGGCCAAAGTCAGAATTACTGAGCCCTCTGACACGTTGTCGCCTACTTTGATTTTGATTGCTTGCACCACACCGGCGTATGGCGAAGGCACTTCCATTGAAGCTTTATCCGTTTCCAGTGTGATCAGCGAAGTTTCTTTTTCAACCGTATCGCCGGGGGAGACGAATAACTCAATAACCGGAACATCCTTGAAATCACCGATATCGGGAATCTTTATTTCGACAACTTGCGTCATAACGGCCTTTGGAGTGAATTGAGTGCCGGGCACTCGTTCTATATGAGTATGTTTAAAGCAGATTACTGTCTAAGCTGACCGTCGCCCAGCACGACAAATTTTTGACTGGTCAATCCTTCCAAGCCGACCGGACCGCGTGCATGGATTTTGTCGGTCGAAATGCCGATTTCAGCCCCCAGACCGTATTCGAATCCATCGGCAAAACGCGTCGTGGTATTGACCATCACCGAGCTGGAATCCACTTCTCGCAGAAAACGGCGTGCACGCGTATAGTTTTCCGTGACAATCGCATCGGTATGTTGCGAGCCGTATTTCGTGATGTGATCAATCGCCTGATCCAGTCCATCGACAATGCGGATGCTCAAAATCGGTGCCAGATATTCTTCATACCAGTCCTGCTCAGTGGCGGCATTCATTTGTGGAATGATGCCGCGTGCTGCTGCATCACCGCGTAATTCAACACCCTTATCAAAATAAATCTTGCTCAGCGCGGGCAGTATTTTCTGTGCAATGCCTGCATGGATCAGCAATGTTTCCATCGTATTGCAGGTGCCATAACGCTGCGTCTTGGCATTGTCGGCAATTTTGATGGCTTTATCAAAATCCGCCTGATCGTCAATGTACACATGGCATACGCCATCCAGGTGCTTGATCACCGGGATGCGCGCTTCATTGGCAATCCGTTCGATCAATCCCTTGCCGCCGCGCGGCACAATCACATCGACAAAATCTTTCATCGTGATCAATTCCCCCACCGCTGCGCGATCGGTGGTTTCAATCACTTGCACCGCCGTTTCCGGTAAACCGGCCAGTCTTAATCCTTCTTTGACACACGCGGCAATCGCCTGATTGCTATGAATCGCCTCCGATCCGCCGCGCAAAATGGCGGCGTTTCCTGCTTTCAGGCATAGTCCTGCGGCATCCGCCGTTACATTCGGGCGTGCTTCATAAATAATGCCGATCACACCCAAAGGCACGCGCATTTTTCCCACTTGTATGCCGGAAGGACGGTAATTCAATCCACTGATCTCGCCCACCGGATCAGCCAGTGCTGCAATCTGCAACAAGCCTTCTGCCATTGTCGCTACGCCCTTAGCCGACAAAGTCAAACGATCGATCATCGAAGCTTCCAAGCCTTTAGCGCGTGCATTGTCCAGATCTTTGGCATTGGCTGCTAATAATAGTTGCTCATCCCGCCGGATGGCATCCGCCATCGCAGTCAGTGCACGATTCTTCGCCGCCGTGTCCGCTTTTGCGACCAAACGCGAAGCCATGCGTGCTTCCTGGCCGACGGATTGCATGTAACTTCTGATGTCAGTGGTATCCATTGGATTAATTTTAATAGGGAATCGGTATTAAACGGTAAGTAGTTCGGAATTATAGTACAAGATGATAGTTATATTGTTGGCGCCGGGTTTAAATTGACCAGGCGTTATCGCGACATAGCGTACTACACCACTGTGGATAAGTCGATCCGGCTGAAATGATTGTTCCTCTATTGATTCTGTTCAGTTATTGATTAGTGGCAACAGCGAAGCACCTTCCAGTGTTAGGAGTGTGCTGAATGATGGAAGATGACCGGTAGGCTTGTACAGTGCTTCCGGCAGGCTATCCGGCGCTCCAAACAAAACAGCCCTCCGAAGAGGGCTGTCAGTGTGTGAACAGTATTTGCTTAAGCGATGGAATCAATTAACGATGTTTCGCTCGTGGCATCCGATGGCACTATACCGGCCGGATTGCCTTGGTGGTTGTAGATCGATTGGTCAATATTATCTAAGCGCTGGGTGATATGGCTCGTCAGGCGCTCAAGGTTGTTAGTGAGTGTATCCGCTCTAGCATCCAATCTTGGCGTAGCGCCTTGATGAGCGTCTGCACGCTCCGTGATGGTTGTGAGTAAATCGTTAACACGCGTCGTGACCTTATCGAGACGCTCGGACAATCTATCGCTTACTCGCGCCCCCTGCGACTCGATACGTCCGGCGGCATTATCCAGCCCATCGAGGACGCGTGTGCGGTACCCTTCTAAGCCCGCAGCCAATTGGTCGCGGCCTTGAGCAGTGGCTCCGGTGACCAACGTATCGACACGAGTATTTACCCGATCCTTCAAATAATCGATCCGCTCCAGCGCATCGGCTCTCACCTGTCCGAAGCCTGCTGCAGCGGCGGGGTTAGTTGTCGCGTTGGTATTAGCGGGCGGTGGGAGTGGAGCAGTATTGCTTGGGCCTGGCGTGACGGCACCGGATTGCTGCGCTCGCTGTGTCTGATTCAACTGAGAAAGATGATTTAATTGCACTTGTGGGTTAAATGAAATTGTCATGAGAAAATCTCCGTGTTTGTTAACAATCAGCGCTCCGTCTGGAGCTGCCACTTTGGTTGCCGGGAGCCTGTAGTCACCGCGACGATAGTCTTGGAATAGCAACCATCGTGCCAACAACATTAAGGAATCTCTGAATAACCTATCTTTGTCATTCCGGACGTGATGAGGAATCTTTGTAAATCAACAGTATAGATTTCTCGCTGTACTCGAAATGACAGTTATTCAGAGGCTCCTTAAGTCAAACTATTTACGGTATTTGAAAGGCGATACTTAAATGACATATCCTGCATTCGACAGACATTGTTGGAAAAAGCGGCAATAATTGCCGGAGCGGCAGCCGGAAAGCCTGTTTTGACCGCGCTGATTCTTCATTCAGTCCTGATTCAGATTGATCGCTGTACAGTGATCCCATCAGGAATCCACTCGGAACGAACTACTGAAAGGAGAAGCAAAATGGGCACCACAAAAAACAGACCAATCTCCTGCAAGATAAGGGGTATTTGCTCGAGACGCTATCAATGGTTCATACCTTTTTCTTTTAATTTGTCAGGCAATAAAGGGCTGCTGCTACTGCTCATAGCCATTTTGCTACTGGCGAGTTGTAAAACAGTGCCCATCCAGGATAGAAATTTTGCTGAAAGGGACGGTTTTTTGGAACAAAGTGAAAATACAGGTTTTCGTGTTCATCACAACGCCGGTACTGATAATGCAGTTATCGGTTCCATGTACGCATCGGGCAAAAGCGCTTTACTCAATGGCGCGCGAGTAAAGATTGCTGCGAAAGTAAAGAATAATTCGTTTGTGAGCACGGGTCCTCAAAGCAGTGCGCGCGTTGAATTCAAAGCATTGGATTCATCCTGCTTGATACGCGTCGATAGATTTAATGTGGGTAATGCTTATGCGGATACATCGGATTGCCAGCAAAACATTGAAACCCTGCATGCAAGGATACAAGCCAAGGACGCTATCCTGCATATCAGTGTGTCGCAACATCAAACAGAAGTCTTGGTACTCAGTGGCGTGATCAAGGTCATATTGCTGGAAGATGCCACGCAATCCATTGACGTCAGAGCAGATCACGGAATTATTATTACCCATGACGCGATCAACCGCCCTTATCCGGTTACCCCGGACGAAGTCTGGCAGCGCATTCGCTGGAGAGGGGATTTCCAGCTTTATAAGAAAGTCATTGATTGGAATAAAGTCATCGCAGTCGCTGTCACTGTTGCCATCGTCGCTGCTGCGATACTACTCAGTAGAGGTCATGGTGGTGGCGGTCGTGGTAGTAGTTTTCCTGGGCATCGCTAGATAGCGATCATCTGTCTCACGTTACCTATTCATTTCTTTGCTCGCGCCCCCGTTTGCTGCGATAAAATCTCTCTTTGAGAGATAATCTATTTGCCTATTTTTATATCTTTAATAGTTATCGTTTCCAGAGCATCGAATTTTTTCGGATCCATCATTTCTTCCAATAATTTCTTTATGTCTGCAATACTGGTTTTATATAAATTGATGTCTAATTCGACTGTCACTTCAACTTTCATAAGTTGCTCTCTTTTATTTGCATTTGATAAATAGATTACGGGTGACTATTGAACCCGAAGATGTCAAATATCCGACTGATGCTGATGGTGTGTTTGCGCCAAACTCACGGATTGCTTGAGAGAAAGGGACAACATCACCTTGCTGATTCAATAGGTGATACCCACTTGCACCACAGATTTCCCCCGCTTTCTCAAGACAGTTGCTATAGTTCATTCCAGAGCCACTGCAGTTGATGTTATGCCCTTTGGTCCCGTCAGCCAGAAACACTTCTCTGGATGAAGCACAACCTTGAAGCATTATGACAAAGATGATAAGAATAAAAAGTGATCGGGACATATTGGTTCCTTATAACTATGTGACCACAATACTGCTATGTGGAGGTAGGGCATTTCTCAATTCGATTTTATACTACATTACAATAACGCTGTTAAGTTCGGATGCCAGCCTAATCGTACGCCTCCCCATGCTTGCGTGCCAGATCCTTTAACAGGAACCACGGTTGACCCATCCACCTAGCGCTTTTACTTCATTGCTTCTGGCTACCGCACAACCGTCATTGTTGGATAGGACCACAACCGGCACACCCTCAAGCTTGGGATTAAATACCCACTCGCAGACCACATAGAAATTGTTAACATCAATGAGGGCGATGTTACGCATGACTATTTGAAGCGCCGGAATGATCCTGTTACTACACCAAAAATCTCAAACTGCATATCTGGACGAATGTAAATGGGTTTGTAAGCACCTGATGAATTGGCTGGCATCAGCCTTGGCATTTTGTTCGCCCCGTAATCAAAGATTTTGATGGTAAATTCACGGTCAACCACTGCAAGCACAATGTCACCGATGCCTGGTGTCTTTGATCTATCTACCACAACTTTATCGTCTGGCAGTAAACCGACATCAATCATCGAATCTCCCTTAATCGTAACGAAGAACGTCGACGCAGCATGATCGATCAGAAATTCACTGACATCGAGGCTTTTCTCGATATGATCATCCGCCGGACTGGGGAAACCTGCCGCCACTTTGGTGGAAAAAAGCGGTAACAAGGTCGGTTGATCGCTAATGGTGGGAATAAGAAACTCATCCACATTGGATTCTTCATCACCGGAGCCTGTTCTTTTACGCTGGTATGCGTCAAGAAAATTTTTGATGGTAGCTCCCTGACTTTCCGGTATGCGTATTGAAACAGTCGGCTCGCCAAATTTTCCCTGGCCGCGTGGCCTTCCTGCATTTTCCCTTTTCCCGCCACGATTTGACATGTTCGAATGACTCCATAAATGATATTTGAACAGTATTCAAACATGCAATGCATCGCAATGTCAACTCTGTCTTTTACCCCTCATGCTGGCAATCAAAAGACTAGCCACTCTTCTCTACATATTCCGTCCACAAGTTGCTGTTGTGGTGCAGCAAAAACAATTTCTTGTTCAGTTTTTTCATTCAGTCCTGATTCAGATTGATCGCTGACAGAATAAAGTAATCGCAGTCGCTGTCATTGTTGTGATCGTCGCTGCTGCGATATTACTCAGTAGAGGTCATGGTGGTGGTGGTCATGGCGGTGGGTCTCCTAGACATCATAGATAGCGATCATCTGTTTCATGTTAGGCGTCGACGACCTTTGACCAGCGTTCTTCTTTAACTTTATCAAGTATTGATTGGCGTTCATGCTTGTAATCAAAGTGTTCATCAAGGTACGCAATGTATTTATCAGTGCCCAACTGCCAAATGTGGCTCAACCCATCAGGTGAAAGAAAAAGGTCACCCACTGCGAACGATGGTACCGAATGCGAAACAAAGACAAAGGCTGCGGCAAGGTTACGATGGATTTCGTGATTAAGCGCCGCAACTTCCTCAAGTGTCTCTACCCCTGACTTTCGACCACTGTCGATTTGCTCCAGCTTCCGTTGAACCTGGATTGTGGTCAGATGGACATAATTGGAGGATTCGCCGTATAGACGGCCTACATGCTCACAAAAGGGTTCCCGTTGAGGTTCGGGTAGTAACGAGAGATTGATACGCTTCCGGAGGGAGATGTTAGGCGAATCAAGTTCCCGGCGAAACAACGTCATCTTTTCTTCAGTAGAGGACGCAACTGAAGCTTGCTGAACAAAGGCAAGCTTAATCGACATCTCCAAGAGAGACCTGAGCTCTCGGCGACACGCGTTGTGTATACCTTCGCGAGCCATAATTGATAGTGTAACCGCGGTTTCTAGAAAATCATCGGCTATACATGCCAGCAGATGATTTCTTGGAAACGTCGGATCTCTCGAATTATCCAACGCGAGGAAAACAACGCCACGCGCGAACTCCATGCAAATTTGTTCTGTTTGGCCTACTTCCTTGACCAAATGATCTGGTACTTCACGCGAGAGTCGCATAATCGACGCTTAACTGGAATTAGACGTCCGGAATGACGCAATATATTACGTCAAGAATGAGGTCTATCAGGGTAGGATTCACGTTTTTTCCTTAATTCTTATGGAATGGATAATTGAGCTTTCATCATATTATCAAATCAAGTGGTTGCTCAAAACACCATCGCATGATCCACTAAATACCGGCCATCCCGATGCACCAGCACCATTTCCGCGATAAATTCACCCGGCATTTTCGTGAACGATTGTTTCCACACAATGGCTGCCGAGTCCGGGCGCCTGAAAACAGCGACCGGGACGCGGTTAGAAAAATAGCCTTTTTCGGCTTGGTACTGCTGGCAGACGTGTTGAAAATACACCGGGGTAACGATGGCTTTCATCCGGCCAGTAAAATCCTGGACATGCCTGGCATAGTCGAGTTGGATTGAGGCATCCATCAGGTTGTCCATGATCGGGTTGGCGATGTCCCATAGCTGTTGTTCGGTCAGCTTGTCGAAGCGGATGAGAGTTGTCATTTCGATTCGCTTCCGGTTCCGGATTGTTGCTTGTACGCCTCATACGAAGTGCTGGTACTCGATAGGCAGCGACTGCGTTCCTGTTGATCCATCAGGCGATTACATTCATTCCGCTGCCACGCCTGCCCGGTATTGTAGAGTTGCTGGGTGGTGCAGCCGGTTCCGGCTAATAATAATGCTGCCATTGCGCTGCCAATAATCGAGATACGTGATTTCATTTGGTGCATTCGGATGTGACGACATTGATCATCCAACTGATACCAAAACGGTCAGTGAGCATGCCGAAACGCGGCGACCAGAATGTTTTGGCTAGTGGCATTTGCACCTGACCGCCGTCGGATAGTGCGGTGAAGAAGCGATCCGCTTCGGCTTCGGTGGCAGCCGCAATTGACAGCGAGAATCCGCTGTAGCGCTGCCCTTCTTCGCAACCGTCCGAAGCCATCAGCACGTTGTCGCCGATGCGGAAACCGGCGTGCATCACTTTATTTTCAAATCCCGGCGGCAGCATCCCCGGTGGTGGCGGTTCCGGATTGTCTTTGAAGCGCAAGAGCATTTCTACTTGCGCGCCGAGCGCGCTGCGATAGAATTCGAGCGCCTCTTCGCAGCGGCCGCCGAACATTAGGTAGGGTTGAATCAATGGGTTTGGCATGATGACTCCTTTTGTTAAGAAACCGCTGAGTAATCCTCATTTGTCATTCCGAACACGGTGAGGAATCCTTGCAATCAACACGATAGATTTCTCGCTACGCACGAAATGACAGTTACCCGAAGATCCCTCAGTGGATGAATAACTTGCGTTTCGTCAAAAAATTACAACGTCTTCATGTACTCAATAATCGCCCAAGCCCCTGGTTTGTCACCGGACCAGTTGAGGCGATAAGTTTTTTTGCCTTCCACAATGTCTTTGTCATGGCCTTTATTGCTTAAAGCCGGAATAGCGTTGGCTTGGAATGGGTAACCTTCGTTTTGGCCGGTTGCTTGTTGCGGGTCCCAAGAAAAGCCGAGAAATTTTTGGTCATAATCCAGACGGCTTTTGATAAAGCTGGCCGGGCGCTCATCCGGTACTAATAAGTGATAAACAGTCGGTACGGTGCCATTATGCAGATACGGTGCTTGCGCCCAGATGCCGCTTAACGGGAGGGCATTGTAGCCGTGGTGTTCGTCTTTGGGTGACATCAACAGGTCTTTTTTGCCGGTTAACGAAACGCCGTCAAATTCAGCGCAAGGTTTAATGGCTTTGCCGCCCAGATTGACTGTCGTATCCGGTGAGCAATTGTCATAAAGCGTTTTGCGGGCGGCATAGTTTAACAGCGCACCGACCACGTAAGCCCGTTTCATGCTGGTGCCGAGAGTGTCGTACACTTTGCCGTTTTTAAGTTGATGGCAATCGGCGCAATGTTCGGCAAATAACGTTTCTCCTTGTTTGGCCAGCTTGATATCCACAGCGAAAGGGTAGGGAGTGGCTGGTAAGCCATCCAGTAGTTCCTCGGTAAACACAGCGTTGCGCACATCGGTTTTTTCTAAACCCAAGGTCAACATGGCAATTAAATTACGGTATAAGGGCATGGGCACATTGCCGTTCCACTGGCCGCCACCATTAATGAGTCTTTTATGGCTTTCATCCCAACTGGCGCGCCGTTTGTCCTGTTCCCATACCGACATAAAATCAGTAATGCCCGGTTCCGGAGGTAAGCTGATACCGGCAAACCATTTCAGTATCGGGATGCTGCGCAAACCAATATAACCATTGACAGCACTCAATCCGGTGGCGTCGGCCATGCCGGGAAAGCCCGCAACCATGGCGGATTCAAAACCCGCATAGTTTTTTGCGACCAATGCGCCGAAGCCTTCATATTCAGCTTCTGCCCGTTGCGCGAATTTCTGGATTGTTTGCGCAGCATTTTTCTTGAAGAGCGCGATCTGGGCGGCTTCGTAGTCAGCGTCAAAGATTCTGCCGGCAGATTGATAATTGTTATAAAAATAATTTGGATTTTGTTGATGCGTTGTATCCAATGCACTTAGTAACTTCTGTGTTAACAACTGGTATTTGTTGTCACCGGATTCGCCCGCATAGGCTTTTTGTAAGGTTTGATACAGTCTGACGCGGAACTGCACAATGTTGAATGTGGCATTCGATCCGCCGTCCAGGTAATCGATTTGGCCGTTTTCCAGCCGCACGCGGCCAATGTGGCAGGCGCCGCATGTAAAAGAGGCATAGTCGATGTTGCCTTGCGCCTCAGCCCGGGATAATCCGCTAAAACCAATACCGCGTGCAGCCGGATAAGATTTCTGCCGCTCATCGATAAACAAACCCACGGCATCGAGAAAATTTTCCTCGCTGCCCCAGAGTTCCGGCGCCAGCTTGGGCAATAGCTTCAACGCAATGTAGGGAATACCGTCCACTTCGCTGAAAGCAAAATTGGAGAACCAATCATAAGCAGTCTGATGAGACTGAATATAGTCGGCTTTTTCCTGAGATTTTTTGGTTTGAGCCTGCAGCCAATTATCCGGTACTGCATTGACAAAAGCCGGGGGCGACGGTGCTTCTAGTGGATGAGAGCTGCAGGCGACAAGGGTGATGGCGAACAAAGCGGCAATAGTGACTTTCATAGAAACTCCTGATCCTGTGTTTTGAAGAGTAACCCAGCTATGCAACGATCTTCTCAATGCGGATTGATTGTAGCATAGCTTTGATACGGCTCATTGAGAGTGGATTAACCGGTGCTTCTGATTTTATCCTGTGTTTATGTGTGTTACTGCACAGAACTGATTCAATGATGATTGTACTGTAGCCTTCAACAGCCTGTTAAGCAGTGGGGTATGTAATTCACGCTTTGGTGGCAACTATTGGGTTGTGGCTGAACAGTTTTCGGGAGAGATTCCTGATTACGATTATTTTTATAGGGAAAAAACATGCAACGCAAAAAAATGGAATTTACTCAGTTAGTTGTCGTCATCGCATTGACCTTCTGCACAGTTGGCGTTTATGCGCAAAAAAGCCATGTGCCGGCGCCGATAAATAAAGACCAAGTAGAAGGACGTGCCGGTGAAGCCGAAGGTAAGGCCAAGGAAGCCACCGGCGTGATACTGGATGACAAGAATATGCAGACAGAAGGCAATGTGCAAAAAAATGTCGGCAAAGCCCAGAAGGGTTATGGTGATCTGAAACAAGATATTGAGCAAGGCAAATAACACGAGCAAAGCTGAACAGGATAGGCGAATCGCGGTAGACTAACGAACTGTGTTTGTTAGGATCCAAGAGGGGTGATATGAGAGTGGTCGTGCTATGAAAATTAAAAATTCGATCGAAACCAAACTGCAATCATTGCAACCGCAGTTTCTGGAAGTGGTTAATGAAAGTAATAAGCACAATGTACCGGAAGGATCCGAATCCCATTTCAAGGTGACGATCGTTTCCGATGCGTTTCATGGAAAAATGCTCATAGCGCGTCATCGAATGGTTAATGAAATCCTAGCTGATGAGCTGGCGCAGTCGATTCATGCGCTTGTTCTGCATACATGGACAATGGAAGAATGGTTTGAAAAGAATGGAGTACGCAACGATTCGCCGCCATGCCTGGGGGGTGCCAAATCCAAATAACCCCGGAGTTAATCAATTGGCATCAATGACTCGAGCTTTTTGCCTATTTGCGGAGCAACCAAATCAGTCAATAGAACCTTCCAGCCAAGCAATTCTATTTTGCCGCATGCATATTTGAGCCGAGAGATTTTGGCAAAAAGTGTCTGTGTATTAGGCATGTTTCCTGAAAATCCGGTATCTCCTAAAACTATTTTTCAACAATTCAAGGCGAACACCGCATGCGTATCACTGCTTGGTATTCCCGGTTTGCAAAATCTGCTGCCCATTTCTGCGGCCGTCCGCGTGTGTTCACTTTGGCTGTCGCAGTCATTGTTGTCTGGGTCATCACAGGCCCAATGTTTGGTTTTAGTGACACCTGGCAGTTGGTCATCAACACAGGGACCACGATAATCACGTTCTTGATGGTCTTCTTGATCCAGAACACACAGAATCGCGATACGGAGGCGATCCAGGTAAAGCTGGATGAGTTGATCCGTGCGACTCAGGGTGCGCACAACGCTTTGCTTGATCTGGAGGAGCTCGAAGAAGAAAACCTCGATGCTTTCAAAGCAAAGTACCAGGCACTCGCAGCCGGAGCGCGCTCTGATATGGATATGGGAAATCAAGATACGGGAACACCGGAACCGTAGATTACAAACGGGCACAGTACTGAATTGCCGTCATACCGGAGGAAATTGCTATGAATGAAATACTGGATGTGGTTATCGTTGGAGCGGGTAGCGCAGGTTTGGCTGCGCTGCGAGAGGTAAGAAAATATACGCAACGCTTTGTGATTATTAATGACGGGCCTTGGGGTACTGTCTGTGCCCGGGTGGGTTGTATGCCATCCAAAACTTTGATCGAAGCGGCCAATGCCTTTCATCGTCGCGGTACCTTTGAAGAATTCGGTATTCGCGGCGGGGATCAGCTTACGCTTGATATTCCTGCCGTGCTGCGGCGTGTGCGGCGGTTGCGCGATGATTTTGTTGCCAGTACAGTAAAAACGACAGAAGAATTGGGCGAAAGAGCCATTTCCGGGCGTGTGCGTCTGCTTGCGCCGGATAGATTGGAAGTCAATGGTGAGGAATTGCGTGCGCACAAAATTATTATTGCTACCGGGTCGCGCCCGGTTGTGCCTGCGCCCTGGAATTCGTTAGGAAATCGGCTGCTTACGACGGATACCTTGTTTGAGCAGGAGACTCTGCCCGCACGCATGGCAGTTGTGGGAATGGGCCCCATTGGTGCTGAGATGGCGCAGGCTATTTCCCGGCTTGGTATTCAGGTGGTAGCATTTGGCGGTAGCCAAGCGATCGCTGGATTAACAGACCCGCAGGTGATTGCAGTGGCGACAGATCTGTTAGGGAGCGAATTCCCTCTGTATCTGGGTGAGAAAGCCGAGTTAAGCAGGGTGGGCGAAGGCGTGCAGGTACGTGCCGGAAAGATAGAAGTGGTGGTCGATTGTGTGCTTGCGGCGTTGGGGCGTCGTCCGAATATCGACAATCTGGGTCTCGAGGCACTGGGAGTCCCGCTCGATCAACACGGCATGCCGCCTGTAAATCCAGGTACCATGCAAGTGGCCGATCTGCCGATATTCATGGCGGGTGACGCGAATGACCAAGTGCCGCTGCTGCATGAAGCTGCCGATGAAGGATACATCGCTGGGCTTAATGCCACGCGACCTAATCCGATTTGTTTTACACGCCGGACACCACTGGCTATCGTTTTCGCTGACCCGAACATCGCGGTCGTAGGCAGTCGTTTTCAGACACTCGATCCTGCAAAGATTCTAGTTGGAGAGGTGCATTTTGACCGCCAGGGACGGGCGCGTGCCGGCCAGCGGAACAAGGGCATTCAGCGTCTTTATGCCGATGCGGTAAGCGGCCAGTTATTGGGTGCGGAAATGTGCGCACCTGCTGGCGAGCATATGGCACATCTGCTGGCGCTGGCTATTGATCGCTCGCTCACGGTGCAGCAGTTGCTGCGTCTGCCGTTTTATCATCCGGTTCTGGAAGAAGGCTTGCGCACAGCACTGCGTGCTCTGGCGGCGCAACTTCCTGACGTCAACGAATCCGATCTATCCATGTGCGGTGCTTTTAATGTGGAAGCGCTTGATTGATGGCTGTCTTGTACTGCATGCGTTGATGGCATTATTACGAGTAGTCAGGATCCTGGGATCAGGATAACAACGACAAATAGATTTCCCGATAAGCCGCTGCGCTGGCGTGCCAACTGAAATCTTTTGCCATACCGTTTTTCTGCAAGCGTTGCCAGACTTTTTTATTATGATAAGCGAGGGCTGCACGTTTTATCGTGCGCAGCAGATTGTCGGGGGTCACATTGGGTAAAATAAAAAGCCGCTGGCACTTCCGTCGGCAAGCTTTGCCGGTGTGTAATCCACCACCGTGTCTAATAGACCGCCGGTGGCATGGGCTATTGGCGGTGTGCCGTAATGCTGGCTATTCATTTTCTTCGTTCGCGACCCCGTTTCCTCGTACTGAAACAAGGCTTGATCGACCGCTTATCAGCAACAGGCTTGCAACTGATATTCCCTAAAGAAATGCTCCCTGATGACAGTAGCATTTCTTTGGGTCAAGCTTGGGTAGCTCGACAGCAACTCAATCTTAACTGAAACAACTACAGCCGCCACACCAACAACGCTTGCGCGACGTTTTCTTCTACGTTGGATCCCAATTTGTGGCTCCAATACTGCCACTCAGTACCGATAAAGACTTTTTTTGATTTTTTTAGCAACAATTCGCCGATGTCATAGCGTACTTGTATTTGACTAAAAAACCACGCATGGATTTGTCCGAATTGATTGCGGCGTTCACCGATATATTCGGCATGGCCTTCGATGCTGAAGTTGGCATTGAACAGTTTGAACGGGTACTGGCCGTTGACATCGATCATGAAGCTGTCGTTTTCTTTAATGTTGCGATCACTGTAATCGATATACGCGGTGACGTCCGCGTTTAAAAATGTAAAGCCCGGCAAATCCCAGGAAACTCGCAGACCGGGCAAATACTTCAACATACCTGGAGTTGGCGCCCAATTAACCCCCATCAGCAACCCGATATCCTTGATCGGACCGAGGGCAAGATTAACACCGGTTAGTTTGCTCAAACTGAGACTGCTATAATATTCGCCGTAATAATCCATTTTTCCTTGATGCGGCATCAAGGTATCAAAGAACAGGAAATTGTTACCGTAACGCCAGCCGTTGGCATGCTGAAAAGTCACCACAGATGTGTTGGCTTCCGGTTGATGCAAAAACGGCTGTTTCAGTCTGCCGTATTGATAATGCAGCTCCGTAATGCTCCAATCGAAACCGAAAGATTTTGTTGAAAGCTGTATCAAAACCAAACCGAACAACCAGGATAACCGTTGTCGCGGTGCTTTACGGGCTCGCTTTTGTTGATCGCTTGTCAGTATCAACGAATATGCAGTATCTTGAATCATTGCAGCCGATAAGCTGTAGCAACGCATCCGAGTACACTCATTGTTCGAGAGTCTTTTCGATTACTTGCTTGATGTCCTGAATATCGAATGGCTTAGTGATATATGCATCAAACCCAGCATTCATGCCTTTTTCAATATCTTTAGTCATTGCAGCCGCACTTAATGCGATAACCGGTGTTTTCGCCAGTTTGTCGTGTTTGCGGATGATGCGTAAAGCTTCGATACCGTTTATACTAGACAGATTGATATCCATCAAAATAAGCTGAGGCAGCTCTTTCTCGGCGGTTGCCAAACCAAGCTCGGCGGTTGTTTCCATAAACAATTGTATGTCAGGGAATAACAACGACATGCATCCCTTCATCAGTTCCTGATTGAAAAGATTGTCTTCAATATAAAGAATTTTCGCTTTCCTAGTCGTCATTCCGGCAATAACTTCAGCTTGTTTTTCTTCGGGCATGTAAGGTTGCTCAATATGCACGAATCCCCGGGGTAACTCGATCCAAAACTCGGAGCCAACTTCGGTAGTACTTTCAAATCCGATGCTGCCATTCATTGCCTCTACCAGATTCTTGGAAATAGCCAAACCGATTCCTGTGCCTTCGATTTGACTGTTTTCGGCACCAAGGCGGCTAAATGGCTGAAAAAGCTGTCCCCATTTTTCCTTTGGAACACCTGCGCCGGTATCGGTCACCGATAATCGGATTCTTCCATCGCTCGTTTTTCGGTAAGCAACCGTAACGCAGCCATCTTTGCGATTATATTTTATGGCATTTGATATCAGATTCAGAATTATTTGTTTCAAACACTTATGATCGCTCCATACAAACAGCTTGTCACCGGAGCGATCAATCGATACCGCAATGTTGTGTGTGTTCGCCAGCGGCTGCACAAGTATTAAGCATTCGTCAAGTACATCCGGTACAGAGATCTGCTCGAGCTTCAATTCAAATTTTCCTGAGTCAATTCTTGCCAGATCTAGTACTTCATTGATCAGCGAAAGCAGGTGATGGCCGCTGTTCATAATATGCTTCAAATACTGCTTATCTGTGCTGCGCGATGCGTCCGTACCTAAATCCAACAATTGCCCGAAACCGAGGATGGCATTTAATGGTGTGCGCAGTTCATGGCTCATGCGAGATAAGAATTCTGATTTCGCGCGATTGGCTTTTTCCGCAGCTTGCTTTGCCTCCATCAAAATTTGTGTTTGTCGGCTCTGAGCGGTAATCCAAATCCATACCAGCAACCCGATTGCCACCGAAGCGGTAATGCCGCCTATCCATAGCCAATCGAATAATCTCGAGGATTGTACCCAGCCGTCTTTCGGTATCGCGCCAAGTTGCCAGGTGCCGTTGGGAAGAAAAACTTCCATTGTGACCGGTTGTTGATCAAACAGCGAAGCTTCGCCAAAAAATACCGCCCCCTCCGGGCCGGAGCCGTCCACACCGCGTATTGCTAGCGCAATGCTAAGCTGTTTACCATGAGCAATGCCGACATTGGTAAAAAGCGTATCAGCGTTGATGACAAGATTGGCTATCCCCCAGTAACTTTCTTCTTGACTATCCGGCATGTTAATCCAGATAGGTGTCAAACTGATGAATGCAAAATTACCCTCCACCAATTTCAGCGGCCCTGAAATAACGGTTCTCCGTGACAGCATAGCGCGTTCGACTGGCGGCCATTGATCGGGATTATCGCGGTATACTAAGCCAATTGCCATTTCATTGCCTTCGATCGGAAATATATGGCTTAATATATTATCAGGCGCCAAGCCGATATTGCGGACACTGGTTCTGCCGCGCAACAACTCTTTGCCGATGATCTTGAACTCCGCTTCGGTAAAATGAGGATAAGCTTTCACCAAGCTGACCAATCCTCTATTCAGATAAAGATCGGCATTGACTTCCGACTCCAAGCGCGAGCGCACTTGACTCAATTGATTCACCACTTCGGCGTACAAATCTTTTTGAAATCGTGCTTGTTCCAGCTTTCCAAGCGCGGCCACAATGAGCAAAAGGAAAAGAGTAACCGTGAGCGCGATCCACGCAGGACCGGATGAAATTTTCATAGGCGCGTGTTTTGTGTTGAGAAAAATTCGTGGATTCAATTTCGAAGTGCAACATCTAACGGTGAATTGGTGTAGCGCACCGCTTTTCCGAAGAATACCTCAAATGGGGTTTTGAATCCAAGTACTTTGCGTCATCGCAAGGCGGATTCATTCTACTGGTATTTCTCTTTAGTTAACAGAGAGTTGATTTGCAATCTTGTTAACTCTGTTTTTTATAAAGAATAAAAAAATAATCTATAAATATCAATCTGTTGAAATTATATTGTGGTTGTAATATGGTAATTCTGTTGGAAAATTAGAGTTAGTATAGATTTGCCTTGGCGTCATCGAATGGTCAATGAAATCCTGACTGATGAGCTGGCGCAGTTTGTTCATGCGCTTGTTCTGCATACATGGGCAATGGAAGAATCGTTTGAAAGGCATGGAACACGCAATGATTCGCCGCCATGCCTAGGAGGGGGAAATCCAAATAACCTTGGCCAGCAGCTTTTTTTCTTACTATGGATTGCCTCGAAAATGTTTTCCCGCAGCCTGTTAGGGTATCAACGACAAATAGATTTCCCGGTAAGCCGCTGCGCTGGCATGCCAACTGAAATCTTTTGCCATGCCGTTTTTCTGCAAGCGCTGCCAGACTTTTTTATTATGATAAGCGAGTACTGCACGTTTTATCGTGCTCAGCAGATTGTCGGCGGTCATTGGGTAAAATAAAAAGCCGCTGGCACTTCCGTCGGCAAGCTTTGCCGGTGTGTAATCCACCACCGTATCCAGCAGGCCGCCGGTGGCATGGACTATTGGCGGCGTGCCGTAATGCTGGCTATACATTTGATTCAAACCGCAGGGTTCAAAACGGGATGGCATCAGGAAGCAATCTGCGCCTGCTTCAACCAAATGCGATAAGGCCTCATTAAAACCGATACGGACGGCTATTGCGCCGGGGTACGCTTGAGTCAATGTGGATAATTGGTGCTCCAGATCGGCATGATCGCTGCCGAGTACAACCAGTTGGGCGGGTATTTTTACCAGTTGAGATGCGATCTGTATCAGCAGATCAGTGCCTTTCTGGTGATTCAAACGGCTGACTACGCCGAATAATGGAATATCGGCATCAACTGCTAACCCCATCTGCTGTTGCAAAGCGCTTTTATTCATGGCTTTATCGGATAGTTTCTTGCTGGTGTAGTTTTTCACCAAATGGGGATCTGTCGCAGGATCCCATTCCCGGGTATCGATGCCATTGATAATGCCGGTGAGATGGCGCCGACGTGTTGCCAGTAATCCTTGCAGGCCAAAACCCAATGGTTCGGTTTGAATTTCCTCTGCATAATTGGGACTGACTGTGGTGATATGGTCGGCATAATAGAGCCCTGCTTTGAGAAATGACATGTTGGCATAATATTCAACACCGTTGACATCAAAACTATCTGTAGGCAGTCCCAGCTGGATGACACTGCCGGGTGGAAAGATGCCTTGGAACGCGAGGTTGTGGATCGTCATCAATGTGGCCGCTTTTTTTCCAGGATGATAATGCAGATAAGCGGGGGTGAGGCCGCTTTGCCAATCATTACAATGCGCAATATGCGGGCGCCAGGCAATTGGACTGGCGTCGCTGGATAGAATGGCGCCAATTTTCGACAATAAGCCAAAACGTAATGCATTATCCGGCCAGTCGCGCCCAAGCGTGTCCATATAAGGGCCGCCTTCGCGGTGATATAACCCAGGGCAGTCAATCACGAAGACCGGAATGTTTTCGGATTTGCTCAGTGATAACCGCGCTGAGAGCAGTGTGGCGGGCGGAAATTGCGGCAATGAATTGAACTCGGCCACCTTGGATTTGTATTTAACACCGGCCAAAACTTTCGGGTAGCCCGGTAGCAGAAGCCTTACATCGTTTTGCAGAGAACGCAGCGCTGCCGGGAGTGCCGCACTGACATCGCCCAGGCCGCCGGTTTTGCACAAAGGAAAAACTTCAGAAGTAATAAACAGAACGCGGAGTTCTTGGGATGACAGCATGGGGAGTATGTTTACTGATTCGCTTTGAAATAATTGATCAAGCCGTTAGTGGATGCGTCGTGGGAAACTACTGTCGTGTCTTGTTTCAGTTCGGTCAGGATTTTTCCGGCCAGTTGTTTGCCCAATTCCACGCCCCATTGATCAAATGGATTGATATTCCAGATCACGCTTTGCACAAAAACTTTATGCTCATACAGTGCAATGAGTGCACCTAATGTTTTAGGGTCGAGTTTTTTGAACAAAATGGAAGTGGTTGGACGATTTCCAGGAAAAATTTTATGCGGCAATAGCTGTTCAAGGGACGCGCCGCTTAACCCTTGTGATGCCAATTCAGTACGCACTTCCTGTTCATCCTTGCCAGTCATCAATGCCTCAGTCTGGGCAAAGAAATTGGCCAACAACATGCGGTGATGTTGCGCCAGCGGATAATGGCTTTGACAAGGAGCCAGGAAATCAGCCGGAACAGTTTGTGTCCCTTGATGCAATAGCTGGTAAAAAGCGTGTTGGCCGTTGGTTCCTGGTTCGCCCCAGACGACTGATCCGGTCGCATAGTCGACAACTTCTCCGTCACGAGTGATGCGCTTACCATTACTTTCCATTTCCAATTGTTGTAAATAGGCGGGGAAACGGTGCATGGATTGATCATACGGCAGCACTGCATGCGCTGACGTACCGAAAAAATTAATTTGCCAGACACCTATCAGACCCAGCATAACCGGGAGGTTTTCTGCGAACGGAGTTGTGAAAAAATGCTGATCCATTTCGTGGGCGCCCGCAAGCAACGAATAAAAATTGTCCATGCCGACAGCCAAAGCAATCGGTAAGCCAATCGCTGACCATAATGAATAGCGCCCGCCCACCCAATCCCAGAACTCAAACATGTTATCCGGATTAATGCCGAATTTCTCCACAGCAGAACGGTTAGTGGATACTGCGACAAAATGCAGCGCGATATCTTGTTCACTGCCGCCATGAGTCAAAAACCATTGTCGCGCAGAATTTGCATTGGTGAGCGTTTCTTGTGTGGTGAATGTTTTCGAGGCAATCACAAACAATGTTGTGGCTGGATCAAGATGCCGCAACGTTTCAGATAGCTGCGCGCCATCAATGTTTGAGACAAAATGTGGTGTGATACCGTTTAATTGATAGGGTTTGAGCGCTTCGGTCACCATCACCGGGCCAAGATCCGAACCGCCGATGCCAATATTAACGATATCGGTAAAAATTTTTCCGGTATAGCCTCTGCGTGCGCCACTGTGTATGGCGCCTGAAAAGCACTCCATCTGTTTCAATACCCGCTTAATCTCAGGCATGATCGCTACGCCATCCACTTCAATGGGTTGTTCGCCACGTAGCGCAATATGCAGTGCGGCACGGTGTTCCGTTGAATTGATCTTCTCTCCCGAGAACATGCGCGTAATCCAGCTTGGCAGTTGTTGCTGATGTGCCAGCGCCAGCAGTAAGTCCACCGTTTCACGAGTGATTGGCTGTTTCGCGAAATCGATCAGAATATTATTGAAACTGAGCGAGAATTTCTCAAAGCGCTGCGGATCATTTTGAAATAACGCACGCAAGTGTTGCTGCGACAGGGCGGATTGGTGTGCTTGCAAGGCAAGCCAAGCGGGGGATTGAGTAAGAGATGACATAGTTTGCTTTAATCGCTGATGATCATGAATCGTATTGATTGCGCCATAGACCGCTTGTTAAAGCGGGTAACCGCACTGGATTAATTTTACACTGTGCACGGCTACATTTTCCTTGCATTGATCTCCAGGGTGATAACCAATTCTTGCGTTGTGATCGGCCATTCCAATAAGAGTGTAGTTGCCTGCATAATTTTCTCAAACCCGCTCTCGGATTGTGATACCGAAAAATGCGGTTGTGCAAAAAACGTCACAGGGGAGGAAGTTTTGAGCACGACACTGCCGCCTAATGTATCATCGTCCAGTGTTATTTCAGTCAAACCAGCCAGTTCCAGCACTTGTCCGAAACCGCCGGGAATCTCTCCCCGGTAAATGTAACGTCCACCCATTCCGTCGCAGCTTGGCATAGCGAGATTAATTTCGGTACTGAATACCTGCGCCATTTTGGCGGTAAAACGATAGGCGACTTGTAGCTGATTACTGTCAAGAATGATGTGCTTGTGAATCGAATACGCGGTATTCTCGGATTGAAAGTGATTATTTTCAAGTGCTGCAGCTTTGGATCGATAGGTGATAAACACGCCATCCAAGCGATCTACAAACAAACTTCTGGGATGGTCGTCCGCTTCGATATCTTCTGCGCTAATCTCGTGCTTATAGCTGATTCTGTCATGCGCCGAAGCAATTCCCGAGGCAGCATGGTTGGATACCTGAAGCTCACCCGGTTGAATTTTTTGGTAATAGTGTTCGACCTGACAGCGCAGTGTATCGCCGAAGTTATGTTTCAGCCGGTAAGCATCCAATTCACAAATACTGGCAAAACTATCCAGTTTTACGACCGCTTGAAGTATGCCATTTTGGTGATAAGCTTCTTTTACACCATCCAGATCGGTATCTTCGGTATGAGAAATTGGACGTGGCATGAGGGCATCCAACAATGCTTCCAGCTCAACGAGCGCTCCGTACACAGCGCGTCGCAGATGCGGAAGATACAAACCACCGAACAGGCCATGCCAATAGGCATCATTGGCTTGAGATTCATAGAGCTTCTGTTGCATCAGGTTCGTACGATGTTTTTCCGGCAATGCATTCAATCGCGTAGAAAGCCCTAGCATGCGCTTGTGCATCCAGTTCGATTCAGGATAACGTGAAAAAAAGTTTTTCCAGATGCCGCCGCGCAGGAATGCTTTTTTGTGTTCATACCAGCCACTTGCCTTGGCTTGTTGTACCAGATCTGCGTAGGTATTGGCAGATTGGGCAGGCAGCGTCCATTCATTCATTTCAATATAGGATACTGTGGGAAGATAGATAATTCCCCGCGTTTTTTCACTGGCATGGTATTCGCTGTAGTGCCGGGTACAAATTTTTGTTGATGCGAGCACGCCTTGGATAAATTGCTCAAGCCAGCCTTTTTCATAGACCCACTGGTAGGTTTCCGGCCAGATACCAAATTTCTCAATGTCATCAAAATAAATTGCCGCGGCGCTGGAATTTGGCAAATGATTATCTGCCAATGATTCCAGATAAGCGATCGTTTCCGCAACGGGGGAAAACGGAATTTTATAGCGTAGATTTTCAGAAATCGGGAACAAATCGAGTGTTCGTGTATCTTCCTCAGTGGTGAAAAAACCATTTAATTCCTCAGGTGCTCTGCCAGCACAGAGAAAATGGTAATCATCGACAATCACATAACGGATTCCACAATCCGCGAGTGCCGGGACTACGGTTGATTCCCACACGCGTTCTGTCAGCCATGCGCCTTGCGGGCGTTGCCCTAGCTTTGCTGCCAGTTTGTTGGAGAAGGTTTGAATTTGTCCGATCCGGTCACGGTTTGGAATAACCGCCAGAACCGGTTCAGTATCGCCCGCGCCGAACAACTCGACTTGTTTTCGCAGGACCATTTCATGAAGTAGCGCCATGTCTTCGGGATAATATTGCATCAGGTAATCAAGCAGCCAACCGGAGAAATGGACTGCAAAACGAAAGTCCGGATAGCGATAGAGTACTTGTAGAAAAGGTTTGTAACAACGCAAGTGTGCGTCGGTCAGCACGCTGGGAAAATTGCCGACGGGTTGATGTGCGTGAACACCAAAAAGTAGCGATACAGGTTGTGACATTCAATTATTCCGGTAATCGTTTTAAAAACCTGGGCAACCGAAAACCCGATTTCAATCACTGCGTAATGCAGTTTGGAATCAATCAGGTGTTATGAAGATCGCCGCATGGCGCCGCTTTCTTCCGTTTGCTCATTCCCTTTGCTAATGGGTTCAAGTATTGCGGCAGGTGCAGGTAGTTTCAGCAAAAGATAAAGATTAATCAGATTTTTTCTGAACAACTGATCGAAACTGGCCACCGAATGTGCTGGATTGTAATCACCAAACCACCAGAACCAATCGGAGCTTTCACAAGATGCCAGTTGCCGGTTGGCTAGGATTTTTTCTTCATCAGTCAGCCGATCGCTTTGCATCACCAGATCAAAACTATTTTTGGCCGCACACAGCATGTCCCAGGCGCAATTCTTTTCCTTGTCACCAATCCAGGTGGAAAATGTTCCGTATACCCAACTACCGGCAGCCAGTGTTGGTAATGTCGTAATATTATCTCTATTTTCAGTGCGGGCGATATAGTCACGATACGTTGTGGTGCGGATAAACGGGTGGTTGTCGAGTAAACTGTAAAGATCGTCAAGAAAATAGAATCCGTTATAGGGATACGATTCCCAGGCATTTTCTCCGTCCAGAATGATACTGACAACCGGGTTTTCTTCAGCCGGTGTGTTATGGTAGACGCGCTCTAGAGATTGTATAAAATTTTCCGCCGCATCGCGTCCAAACCATTTGGAATATTCAAAACCGATCAAATCGGATAAATGATCATCACGAAAAAAACAAGTGACTTGCTCAGTTTCTCCGGCTATCCGGTAGGGGTGATATAAATAACTATTGCGATCCAGCAATGGCGCATCCGGATAAGCGGTGCGCAGGCTATTTACCAGAACACCTTCCCCGCTGGCACTCCAATGGCAATTCTGCTCTGCCAGGATTTTTAATAATGCGGTTGATAGGGCGCCTTCAGCAGGCCAGATACCGCAAGGCTTCTCATTAAAACGCTGCGTGTGACTGGTGATTGCCGAGGACAGATGAAATGCGACACGACCGCGTCCGCCCGGATAAATAGTATGCGCCGGTAAGGCGACATCGGGTTGACTGTCCCGGGCGGAAGAAAAATCGATCATCAGCGGAGCAAGCGGATGATAATGCGGCGTGGTGGATAATTCAATTTGACCCGACTCAGAGAGTTTACGGTAGCGTGGAATCAAATTCTGGATCAGTTCACCGATCAGATTGAACAATTGCAGCCGATCCGCATGGGAGAACCCTTCACTTTGCGCCATCAACTGCATCACGAATTGGTTATTCCGGCGCACACTTTCGCCCATCCAAGCCAAGTGATACCACACCAGCAGATCGGCCAGATATTGCCCGGAAAAGTAGGTTAATTCCCGCTCGCCGCGCTGGCTCATGGTGTTATAGAGCTCATGCAGGCGTTTATAGGCCGGATAAGGTTTTAGCATTGTTTCATGATTGCTGAGAAAGCAGCTGTCGAACAAATATAGCCGATCCTGCATGGTGATGTGTTCGAGCTCAGGTGTGGCCAACAGACGCAGCAAAGGGCAGCGTATCTGTCCTATGGAAAATTGTTCAGTAAAATCTTCCAATTGATCTAGCAGTACCGGGACAAAATTGATAACCGCTTTGGTTTTTGGATGCATCTCCAGGTGATAGGCCATATCGGTATAATCCTTGATGGCATGCAGGTAGACCCACGGTAAAACAAATTCTTTGGTTACATAATCCCGGTAATCCGGTTGATGCATGTGCCATAACACGACAAGGTTTAATTGTTTCATGTAAAAATGAAAATACTTATAAAAATTTTCTGTAGTTAACGCACATGATGAATATTCTGCCCTAACATTTCCGGTGTGATCAATGTGATGCCTTTCTCAGTCACATAGAATCGTTTGCGATCTTCCTCTGCATCATATCCTGCCACCAGTCCTTCAGGGATGATACATTGTTTTTCCACGACGACCCGTCGTAGACGGGCATATCTGCCTATTTCAACATTGGGTAGTATGACGGAATCTTCGACACTGCTATAGCTGCGCACTTTTACATTAGAAAATAGCAAAGAACGGCGCACCGTCGCACCGCTGATAATGCAACCGCCTGACACGGAAGAATCCAGTGCTTGACCACGGCGATCTTCATCATCGAAAACGAATTTGGCGGGAGGCAGCTGTTCCTGATGCGTCCAAATCGGCCAATCTTCATCGTAGAGGTTGAGTTCCGGGGTCACCGTAGTCAGATCAAAATTAGCTTCCCAATAAGCGTCCACCGTGCCCACATCGCGCCAATAAGGTATTCCCGATGCCATATTCACGCAACTGTTTAAAAAACGGTGTGCAAATACGCGATAACGAGGCACCATATACGGAATCAGGTCTTTACCAAAGTCATGGGACGACTCATTAATTTTACTGTCACGAATTAATTGCTCATAAAGGAATGCCGCATTAAAAACATAGATTCCCATACTCGCCAGTGCTTTTTGGGGTTGACCGGGGATCGGCGCTGGATTTTCCGGTTTCTCAGCAAAACTGGTCACCTGCCATGCATCATTCACACCCATGACACCAAAAGCACTGGCTTCTTGCAGTGGAATTTCAAGACAGGCCACCGTCATGTCAGCCCCTTTTTCCAGGTGTTCAGCCAATAATTTGCTGTAATCCATTTTGTAAATATGATCTCCTCCCAGAATGAGGACATACTTTGGATCGTGGCGTAGCAGGATATCGAGATTTTGGAAAACCGCGTCGGCAGTCCCTTGATACCAGGTTTCTGTGGTTCTTTGCTGCGCGGGTAGCAGTTCGACAAATTCTTTAAAGCGTCCATCGAGAAAGCTCCAGCCGTGCTGAATATGACGGATCAGGCTCTGTGACTTGTATTGCGTAACGACACCGATACGCCGGACACCCGAATTAACACAGTTGGAAAGCGGGAAATCAATGATGCGGAACTTGCCGCCGAAAGGAACTGCCGGTTTGGCGCGCCAATCCGTCAATTGGTGCAAACGGCTACCTCGCCCGCCCGCCAATATCAATGCAAGCGTATTGTGCGTTGCACTGTTGTGGAAGCGTGTGCTGGTTGTGCACTCTGCTTGGGATTCGTTCGCATACATCCGTTCTTTATTATCCATAGCGATGTAACCCTCCCCGATTCATCTCAATATATAGTATCGCATTATGGCATTTTCTTATACCTTACTTTTATTTTAATTGTTAATCGCAGTATAAGTAGTATAAGGTGGCAGGCAAGCTATAATCCATTCTATACCAGTTAACCAATCTATCAAATGTGATCACCCTACATAAAACCAATTCATTGCAGAACGCACTATTGAACGCGCAGCTCCACGATCCATTTGCGTATCTTGGATTGCACAAGGAGCACGGCCAGTCTTTAGTGCGCGTATTTCGTCCCTATGATGTGAATGTATGGATCAAGACAGCCATCGGTTTTGAGCCGATGAAACGTATTCATCCGCATGGGGTTTTTGAATGGCGCGGGGAATTACCGCCTGATATGCCGTATCGGTTGCGAGTCGAAGAAAAAGGGGCAAAGCATACTGTCTCTGAAACGTATGATCCGTATGCTTTTCCACTGCAGATTTCCGATCATGATTTGTATCTGTTTAATGAAGGTAAACTGAGGCAGGCTTACCGGATGCTCGGTGCGCAGCAAGTCAGGAATGCCGGTGTCGACGGCATGCGTTTTTCGGTATGGGCGCCCAATGCCGGGCGTGTCAGCGTAGTCGGTGACTTTAATCGTTGGGATGGCCGCATTCACCCGATGGCGGTACACCACGCCAGCGGTGTCTGGGAACTGTTTATTCCAGGAATGTTGCCGGATTCACTTTACAAATACGAGATCAGCAATCGGGATAGCGGGGAAATTGTTCTCAAGACGGACCCTTATGCCAATCGCTATGAACTCCGCCCCAATACGGCGGCACTGACGCCTGCCACTAGTGCCTATGATTGGCGCGATGCAACGTGGATAGCGAATCGCAGCAATTGGGATTGGCTGCATGCGCCATTGAATATTCTTGAAATGCATGCCGGATCGTGGAAGCGGCATCCGGATGGCCGTTTTTATACCTACCGGGAATTGGCGCAGCACCTGCTGCCTTATGTGCAGGAAATGGGCTATACCCATATTGAATTAATGCCCGTTTCAGAGCATCCGCTGGATGAATCCTGGGGCTACCAAACCACCGGCTATTTTGCGGTTACCAGCCGCTACGGCTCGCCCGATGATTTCCGGTTCTTCGTAGATGCTTGCCACCAGGAAAATATCGGAGTGATCCTCGATTGGGTACCCGCGCATTTCCCGCAAGATGCTTTTGCACTGGCGCGTTTTGACGGCACAGCATTGTATGAACATGAAGACCCGCGCCTTGGATTTCACCAGGATTGGGGCACTTATATCTTCAATTACGGCCGCAACGAGGTCAAATCATTCCTGATATCCAGCGCGCATTACTGGCTAGCCGAATTTCATCTGGATGGCTTGCGTGTCGACGCAGTGGCTTCCATGCTGTATTTGGACTACTCGCGCAAAGAAGGCGAATGGCTGCCGAATAAGTACGGCGGCAGGGAGAATCTGGAAGCGATCGATTTTCTGCGCGAGCTGAATATTATGGTGCACGAGGAATTTCCGGGGGCGTTGACCCTGGCGGAAGAATCCACCGCTTGGCCGGCCGTATCGCGCCCAACCTATGTCGGCGGCCTGGGGTTTTCGATGAAATGGAATATGGGCTGGATGCACGACACGCTGTCCTATATGCAACAAGACCCCGTCCATCGGCGCTATCACCACGATAAGCTGACCTTCAGCCAACTGTATGCGTATACGGAAAATTTTGTATTGCCGTTCTCACATGATGAAGTGGTGCATGGAAAAGGCTCTCTCTTCAACAAAATGCCCGGTGATGCTTGGCAGAAATTTGCCAACGTACGCCTATTGTTTGTTTTTCAAACCACCTGGCCGGGCAAGAAGCTCAATTTCATGGGCAATGAATTCGCCCAGAAACTGGAATGGCGTGTGAGCCATGAACTGGATTGGCCCTTGCTGCAACAACAGCAGCACGCCGGCGTTCAGGCCGCACACCGTGATTTGAATCAGTGTTATAAAAACACCCCGGCCTTGCATCAGCTCGATTTTGCCGCCGAAGGCTTTAGTTGGATCGACTGCCAGGATGCCGATCAATCCGTGATCAGCTACCTGCGGCGTGCCAAAGACGGCGCATTTGTATTGGTGATTCTCAACTTCACTCCGGTTCCCCGTAGCGCTTATCGTATCGGTGTTCCCGCCAGCGGTATTTACCGGGAAATTTTCAACAGCGATTCCGCTTATTACGGTGGCAGCAACCTCGGCAATTTAGGCAATATTGCCAGCGTACCAATGCCCTGGATGGGATTTCCTGATTCGATCGCGATTACGTTGCCGCCGCTAGCGGGGGTTGTGTTTTCTTTGTAGGATTCGCGCCCAATCTCGGGTATCTGAATAAACACTTTAAAGAGGTGTCTTAAACTTATCCTAAACACCATCTTAAGAACTTTGCATAGTTTTTGTATTGGGATGATCAGTGTCAAAGTTTTTAAGGTTGCCTTCTAATAACTTTGTTGAGAGTTATTCTTTCATTCTTGATAAAGCTTAATTTGCATAAAAATCTTCAAGAGATGCTTTTCCATGAATCTCCTTTTCTAGGATTGAAGTCATCGTGTCTTCAAATATTTTTACAGCGCAGCTTGATTGCATGAGCTAGAGCGTTGAATCAGTAACTTGGTGCTTAGTTCCCAATTTCTCCCTATACTTACTTATTAACAAGCTGAGAATTTATAAAGAGCATTTTCCTTATCAATTTTGCGGTATTTTGAATTCTTTTATCGACTGCTATTGAACAATCTTTGTTATGTGACCAGAATGCTTTTAGAACAATTGATTCAATGTCATCTAAATTTTTAGTATTAATTAGCCAATTAATATTGTAAAGCTTTTCTTCTCGTTCATTTTTCATAGGTGTTAAGTATCTGAATGCAAGTTTGTATTCTGGTACTTTGCTTTCTGTACTTAATTTTTCTAAATGTTCTGAAAACTTGTGACTGCAAACTACTCCAGAGTAATTTAACTCATTACAAAGCTGATAAGCATCCACAATAGCTTTACCTACAAAACAATTATTCTTCACAAAGAATTCTCCCTTATGAAGCACACCACACACTGGCAATCCTTTTGCAAACATTTGGGCGGCGACAGTTGCTGATATAGCAAGCATAACCATATGTTTCATTCTTATAGCGAGCTCATCATCAGTATCATCGTATTGAAGAGTTAATAAAATAGTATCAGAGAATACAAGATGTTTAATCGCACTGATTGTTTTTCTGATTTCCGGAAAAACAATATTATTAGTTACTTGAGAGTTAGAGGTAGATTCTGCTTTTTTACTGGAATCCACCAGGATCTTTTTTGCTTCTTCCGGCAAATTTTCAATAATATCCAGAATTTCTAATATTGATGTGTTTATCTCAGGGTTGTTATTTAAAAGATTTTGATACCCCAAAATATCAAAGAACGCGATTAAACCAGTAGTCGATCCGATTGAGTCATTCAAAATTTTTCTCCATTGGCTAGTCGTGGTATCTCAGAGCACTAAGACAATATCACAGAAATACCTAACTCTCGCTCATGCGCCTCGATATGATCAAACTTAAAATCTGCTGGAAGCTTTCCACGATATTTTCTTAAGCGCGCAAGAATCTCACGAATCTCGGGAGTTTTCTTGATCTCAAGGCTATGTGAACCCTGAATAACTGTCATGTCGGGCATAGCGAGAAATCTATATTGTTGATTCAGAAGATTCCTCACTGTGTTCGGAATGACAAAAATGGGTTGTTCAGATTCCTTAAGGCCCTGTTTTTATCAATTGAAAACTGTGCAGGTACTACTCATCTGCAAGCTCCTAGATGATGTTTGATGAGATTGGAGTAAAGATTACTCGCTATTCCGCCATCGGAAAAATCTTTATGGAAGTGGTGCGTTGTCGCGCGCACTCCGCATAAAGACCAATGCACCCTTGTCAGTGGATATCGAACGGGATTCGGAACCGGTCGGCGCGAGTTGCCAGTCACCGGCTTGCAGCAAGGTATCGCCGACAAAAGCATCGCCTTCGAGTAACAAGCATTCTTCATCGTGTGTGAGACATGGCGATTGTGCTGCCCAGGATGTATCCGCAGCAAGTCGTACCAGCGAGGAACGAGTTTGTCCGTCATCAAATAACGGCTTGCTTGCTACGCCGGGCGCCAGATCCGACCATTTGCCTTCATTCGCGCGGATGGTGATCAATTCATGGCCATCACCGGGTAAAAAGGCGGTGAGCAGGTCGCGGGCAACTTCTGCGGTATGGCCTACCGGTATTCCTCTTAGGTACAGCAAGGCGCCAGTTTCTGAGGCTATCTTGCCATGGCGGCTGCCCGAACGCGCTAAATGGTAGTCGCCAGCATTTACCTTGAGCTCTCCGAGGCTAGCAGAGCCGCGCAGGACCACGCATTCTTCATCTTCATGGTGGCGGTGCATCGGGAGGCTGGCACCGGGCGCGATATCGAGGAGGAAGGCACGGGTGTTTTTGTCCAGCGTTTTGACGCGCACACCCGGGCGAATCTTGCGCCATTTTCCCTGCTCGCTGCGCACGGTGATGCGCGGCGATTCTGCGGCAGCGCTGGCATGAATGCGTTGAAAAAGCTGTGCGCGGATTTTTGAGCGTTGCTGTGCGCTGGGCGGTAATGGCTCCAATCCTTCCAGCAAAGCGGATTCTATTTTCTGTGCTTGTTCCGAATCTGCCGGATCTAAAGAATAGCGTTTTTTCATCATTCAAAACCTTTGATTAAATCTTCTTCCAACGCATCGTGTAATTGCTTCAGCGCGCGGCGAATATGCGATTTCACCGTTCCCAGCGCCATTCCCGTAAATGTAGTAATTTCCTCATGCGTCAATCCGCGAAAGAAAGCCAGTGCCACCAATTGCCGCTGAACCGGTTCGAGTTGTTGGAGTGCCTGGTTCAATTGATGGTTCGTTTGTGTGGCGGAGAGCAGATCTTGCGGATCGCCGTCACAAGCCGGTTCATGCATCAACAGCAGCTCCGGTTCCTCACAAAGCTCGACGCTGTCTTGCTTGCGCAAATAATCCAGCGCCCGGCTGCGCGTGATCGTTAACAGCCATGCGATGACATTGCCGCGTTGCGCGTCGAAACGCGGCGCTTCGCGCCACACTTGCCAATACACGTCTTCACTGACTTCTTCCGCTGCTTGCGGACTGCGCGTGATGCGCAGCGCCAACCCATAAACGCGCGCAAGGGTCGCTTCATACAATTCCGCTAATGCTTGTTCATCATGTCCGGCGATTGCGGTGACCCAAGCTTGCATTTGTATTTCATTCACGCTGGTGGCGCAGCATGTTGTATCACTATTTGTCACTGATCGTTAAACCTTATCGTTCACGAGTAATCCGGTTCACTGGGAACTCAATAGATTTATTAAACCATATTATTGGCAGAGATTCAGTAGTGTGGTGTCTCATAAAGAATTAGGCCAAAGGCGTCACACTAAAAATTGCTGATAATAGGGCGTAGTGAACCGGCTTCGCGCCAATTTTCTCGGAATATGCACATCGCCGGGTCGCAGCCATTGGGTTTGGATTGGCGAGGGATTGCCACCCAAGATATCAATGGCAAGACGATTGTATTCTTTTGAAAATTGCTGCCAAAGCGGGTCATTGGGATTGCAATAAATCGGGTCGAACGAGCAGGAAATGCCCGGCCCGCACGAGTAAATACCGTAAGGTTTAAATCTTCTTTCAGGGCGATGAACGAAATACGTGGCCCAACCGGTGGGCGCAAATCCGGTTTTTTGTTGAAAGGCTTGGGTGAACCGATACGATTCGGTGATGACTTGTTCCAGTCTGCCAATATCGTGCTCGTAGTATTGGAAATCCAGGCGGCTTTCCGTTTCGCCTGGGTGCCAGTACTCGTTAATGAAATCATGGCGCGAAAAAACGATGCCTTTCGATGGCGGCAGGCTGCCGCCATCGAAACCTCGCTGAATTGCCAGCCTTTTTGCAATGCGATATTGCTCGCATTCGGGTTGTGAACGCACAGGAGTTACGTTACCAGCCCCAGCTCGGTAACGTTGTTCTACAAAACAGGCAAGTTGATGCAGGATGACAACGGCCAGCAGTGCGTCGCAACCTTTGCGCAAACGCAATAGGTCATTGGTTAACGCCTCTGGGCTGTCATACACTTTTAAATCCACATCTGCCCTGCATAAGCTGGCCCGGCGCACTTCGATGACACATTCCACAACAATGCCGGATAAGCCGAAACTGCATTTGAATTCATAAAAAGCGGCAGCATCCTGTTTGTCAGATAATGTTTGCAGGCTTCCGTTTTCATCGATAGAGAGAATAGCCACGACATGACTGGAAAAATAACCGGGTCCGTCCAAGGACGATTCTTTGGTGTCTCCTACCGCGACTGAGCCGACAGTCGCTTCGCCAATTTCTGCCTGAAACGGGATTTCCCAGCCTTGCTGCTGTAACCAAAGACTCAGTTTTTTCAACCGGCATCCCGCTTGCACCCGGACCACATGCCTGCCCTGATCATCGGTTTCCAAACCCAGTATTGCATCCAGTTTGCGTGTGCAGAGCAATGTGCCACCGTCATTAGCGATGGTTTCTGTGACCGATAGCATGGAACCTACTGGGCGCACGGGCGTAGGAAATTGCTCCGTATTCCGGACAATTGCTTGTACATCCGCGTAGCTGATTGGCTCCACGTACACAGCGGGTTGCGTGCTACGGCTCGAACCCCAGTTGCTGAATTTTCGTCCATCATTTAAGAAAATACCGTGATACGGTTGTGCTGTTATTTCTTGCAGGTTGGTGTTCATTGATCGTTCCTCCTAGACCTATCTTGTTAAGCGAGTGATTCATATTTCTCGATGATAGGCGCGACTGCCAGCAGGGGAGTTACTTTTGCCAGTGCGTCCCGGATGTGTGACGTGGTGAAGTGTGCATTAATCGCGTTCTCATTAACCCATTCTTCAATAAACAAGAACTCAGCGGGATGACCGCTATTTCTAAATAATCGATAACTTAAGCAGCCCGTTTCCAAGCGGGTCGGTGCAACGATTGCTTGCAATATGGCTTGTACTTCAGCGATTTTATCGGCGAATGCGGTCACTTGGGCAACGACTTTGATGGTTTTCTTTGGCATAACATTTCTCCATTCTTTCGGTTATTAAAATAATTCCAGAAAAATAAAGCAAGCGCTTCTATTAACCTATACGCAGGAAATAGCAGTTTGGATGCATGCTGATATTTTTTTATTCCACGCGGCGCATAGTTATTGAGCATGTTATTGATAACAGATACTTTTCTTGTAGAAATCCTTTGTTCTATTGAGTGAAATTTAAGAAAGAATTTTATTTTTACAATTTCTTGCATCCAAATTTTAAGTTCCCGCGTATTAAGCAATGGAGAGATCGGGAGAAGCTATTTCTTTCAGGAAACTCCATGGATTTCCAGTATCGGCAACTGCTATCACTGGGCAAATTAACTTGAAATGAATGGATAGGAGACACAGTCATGGTTTTTTTACAATCGAAACAACATCACGTAGCCGAATGGGTTAAATATCTCGCGATTGCTTTAATGTGCGGACTCGTTGCAATCGATGGCATAAGTTCTGCATTGGCTGATTCGGGTAAAGCACAGGTGCAGCAGACGGGAGTCAGCGAAAACAAACACAACGAGGGCAGTGAAACGGATCTACGCTTAGTAATAGGCAGTGGTACGGTAGCGTCAAGGCTGGGGGGATATCCGGGTATTCTGGCTTTTTTACACAACTTTGCAGTGCCTGCCTTGCTCGCTGATAGCGAGATTGCATCATTTTTTGGAAATTTGACCCAAACGCCGGCGGAGATTGAGCAGTGCCTGGCTATGATGCTGGATCATGATTTAGGCGGTTCGTCACGGCATAGCGGCGCAACACTCGAATCAGGACATCGATGCCGTGGTTCCATGCCAAAAATTCACCAAGGACGAAATATTCCCGATGAAGTGATCACGAAATTTATTGGTATTGTTAGTCAACAAGCCGAGCTTGCGGGTGTGAGTCAGTTTGACACCAAAGCAATTGCTAAGGTACTTGAACGCAATCGTCCCGGCGTTCGTAACAAGTAATTCATCGCGATCAATCTAACACCCCACTCATGCAATGGGGTGTTGATTAAGCGTATGATTCCAGAGAAAGATGCAGGAAGAAGCTGCGTATCAATGAGTTCGAACTACTGCATGGAGTGCAAGCCAACCATATTGCCTTCCGTATCAGCGATCAGAGCGATAAAGCCGTATTGACCAATAGACATTTTCTCGCGAATTAATTTTCCGCCTGAAGGCGTTGCGCGAGCTGCCTCAACAGCGCAGTCTGCACACGTAAAGTACACCAGCACACCATTTCCACCGGACGGCCCGTCTTCCATTTTAACCAGCGCTCCGGATGCACCCATTTGATCTTCTGCCATCGGAAAGCTCCACAGTTCTATTTTCATTTCTGCAGGACTGTCCAAACGTTCCAGCTTAACCTGGAAAACAGATTCATAGAAACGCTTAGCCCGATCCATATCTTGCACGTAAATTTCAAACCATCCAACAGGGTTAATATTCATGTAAAGCCCTCCTGCTAACGCTATCGTAATTTACAACCAAACCATCATACCCATTTCCAGCGGATGGGACAGTAACGGATGGCAGGGGTAAATTCGAATGTAATATTCCTGCTTGCCACACAATTCCGGTGTTAGCCGGAGCTCAAAAATATGTTCGTCTGAGTCCTTTGTGCCTGTATATTCAAACTTGAAATGATTAAAGTTGGTTAATCGGGTTTTTTTATACTGGCGGTGCATCAGTAGCTCTACGATGACATCCTCCGGTTCCAGATTGTTCAGTTTGGCAGCCACCTTAAAATTCAATGCTTCACTAAAATGAGCGCGTTCAGAGGGAATGTCTAAGCGGCGCAGTGTTACGCCGCGCCAAGCGTTTCTTATTTTGGCTTTCCAAGCAGCAATATTTTTTGCGCCAGAAAAATCATTGGCTGCGTATTGCATGCCTTTGTTACTGGCTGAGCGATAGAATTTCGTGACGTATTCATCGACCATGCGGGTCGAGTTATAACGTGGCAGTAGTGACATCATCGAATGTTTGGCCATTTTTACCCATTCAGGCGAATACCCGAGTTTGCCATAATTGTAATAGAGTGGAACGACCTGATCTTGCAGGATTTCATACAGTGCGCGGCTTTCTTCTTTATCGCGCAGCGCATCCTCCATATCTCTCGGACCGGGTTTGATCGCCCAGCCATTTTTGCCGTCGTAGCCTTCTCCCCACCAGCCATCTAATACACTCAAGTTAATGGCGCCGTTAATGCCTGCTTTCATGCCCGATGTGCCACTGGCTTCGAGCGGATAGATCGGATTGTTAAGCCAAACATCCACGCCAGCAACTAAGCGGCGGGCGAGCCGTAAATCATAGCCTTCAATTAATAAAAGGCGGCCTTCAAATTCTGGGAATTGTGCAATCTGACTGATTCTCCGGATGACATCCTGACCCGGTACATCGGCTGGGTGTGCCTTGCCGGAAAAGATCAGCAACACAGGGCGGTCTTGATCAAGGATAATTTTCCGCAACCAGTCGAGGTTTTCGAATAGTAAAGCGGCACGCTTATACGTGGCGAATCGACGTGCAAAGCCCAATGTCAGTACGTTTGGATTGATGGGATCAACAAACTTTAGTAGCCGGTCAAGATGGGCTTCAGAGCCATGATTTCTGGTGTTTTGATCCGTGATGCGAGAACGGATGCCGTGAAACATTTGCGATTTTAACGATTGACGCACACTCCAGAATAAATGATCGGGTATGGCATTAATACCTGACCAATAGCCGGTATCGCACATCTTATTGCGCCATTCATGACCGAGATAACGATCAAACAGATCAGACCATTCCTGCGCCAGGAAGGTTGGCACGTGAACACCATTCGTAATATAGGAGATCGGATTTTCCTCCGGTTCAATCTGTGGCCACAAATCTCGGCAGATATTGGCTGATACGTCGCCGTGTATTTTGCTGACACCATTGTGTGTGCGTGAACCGTGGATCGCCAGTGCCGTCATGTTGAAGTCAGGGCTATCGGATACATGGCCGAGTGACAGAAATTCTTCGCGTGTAATGTTGAGATTCTGATAAAAGCTGGCAAAATAAGTTTGCATCATCTCTGCACTGAAATGATCATGCCCGGCAGGTACCGCAGTATGCGTTGTGAATACGGTATTGACGGCCACACTTTCCAACGCACTGGCAAAATCAAGTCCTTGTGCGACCAGATTGTGAATGCGCTCGAGAATCATAAAAGCAGCATGACCTTCGTTGATATGCCACACAGTCGGTTTGATGCCAAGCGCTTGGAGTGCACGTACACCGCCGATACCCAGAATAATCTCCTGTTCAATCCGCATGGTCCGGTCACCCCCATACAGGTTGTGCGTGATATAGCGGTCTTGTGGAGAATTTTCCGGTAAGTCGGTATCGAGCAGATAAAGTGTGACATGGCCTATTTTTGCCTGCCATACTTTTGCAACAATGGTGCGTTGCGGCAATGCCACTTCGATTTGCACACTCGAACCATTCTCATGCAAGACTGGCGTGACGGGCAGATCCTCAAAATCCGAGATGGTGTAGGTAACCTGTTGATTGCCCAAACTATCAATCGTTTGAGAAAAATAGCCTTGGCGATAGAGCAAGCCAATCGCTACGAATGGCAAGTGTAGGTCGCTGGCTGCTTTACAGTGGTCTCCAGCCAGGATGCCCAGACCGCCGGAATAAATCGGTAAACTTTCATGAAAACCAAATTCGAAACAAAAATAGGCAACCTGATCTTGCGGGCCTAAGTGCCCTGCATAATCCTGCGATGATGCGTCGTGATAGGAATCGTAAGTGGACAGGATGCTATTGTAGGTCGCGAGGAAAACCCGATCTTCCGTTGCTTTTAGCAGTGCTGATTCATCCACGCGTTTAAGAAATGCCTTGGGATTATGTCCTACTGCTTCCCATAAATTCGGATCAAGGCGGGAAAAAAGCGTGCGCGTGGCACGATCCCAGCTATACCAGAGATTGTTGGCCAATTCTTCCAGACGCTTAAGACGCGGTGGTATTTTAGGATTGACGGTAATGGTGAAAGCAGTTCTCGAAAACATGTTGACTCTCCTTGATGAGATTTATTTTTTGTATGGGTGGCTAATTCATTGTGTTGAAGAATGGGAATTGAATCTTGAAACCGCCAAATTTTCAATCCTGACTATTGAACAGATTATGTGCCTCTTGTTTGGCACCGAGCAAGCTGATTTCAGTATTTGTTATGACATGCACGGGAATTTCATTCATCAATGCAGAAAATCGTCCTTTGTCTCGAAATGCGCGCATAAAGCCACCTGAGCTTAATATATTAATAATCCGAGGGGCAATGCCGCCCGCTATGTAAACGCCACCCCGGCATAATCCAGCCAGCGCCAGATTACCTGCGTAGGCACCATAAATCTCAGAAAATAAATTCAATGATTTGATTGCGATCGGGTGTTTGCGGGTCTGAGCCAGTGCGGTTATGGTGGCGCCGCTGTCTTCCTCAAGATTAACTGGTGCTAAATCTGAAGCTATCGCTGCATTCATTTGCAGGAAATTAAAAATATTGGTTAATCCGGATCCGGATAGCAAACGTTCTACCGATACATGGCCGAATTTATCATGTAATGCCTTGAACAAGTGGATCTGCAATTCATTGACCGGTGCAAAATCCATATGACCTGCCTCAGTCGGCAATGCGAAATAGCGACCTTCCAGCCAGGTAAGCCAGGCCACGCCCATCCCTGTGCCCGCGCCCAGTACGACACGCATCCCTTGTGCGTTGACTTGCCCTGTTTGTAATGTTATTAAATCGTTGGGTGACAGGCTTTCAATCGCTAAGGCTGCCGCTTCAAAATCATTGATGAGCTTGACAACGGGAATAGAAAATTCATCCGAAATGTTCGTGCTACTTATTTGCCAGGGTAAATTGGTTACTTTTGTTTGCTGTGCAACGATAGGCCCTGCGATTGCGAAGCAGGCAGCTACCGGATGATTGACTGTCTCGGTTCGAGTCAGGAAGTCTCTCAGCATGTCAGAGAAAGTGACAAAAGCGGCGCTGTCATAACGATAGGTGAATTGCTGATGGATTTCTCCGTCTCTTATTTCAGCCAATTGCAGAATGGTTTTGGTGCCGCCAATGTCGCCATAAATAAGCTGTTTGATCAAGGTTATCAATCCAGAAATTTTCTAGGAAGCTTGCTTAAAAACTGGTGCGTGCATCAGTGCCCAAGCAATAGTATACATCGATAGACATGTTTTCATTGTCTTTGCTATGGTTTGACATACAATTGGACATTCAGTACATTTTCTCGGAAATTGGAAAGAATTGATTTCTCAACCGGTAATTTTTTAAAGTATTTTTATTGAATACATTATGGCTGAATCATTGATCATCGCTAAAACAAGCGAAACTGACTTGGCGCTTCTGCCTGCGATGGCAACACGTCATGGCTGCATTACCGGTGCAACCGGTACCGGTAAGACGGTTACCTTGCAGAAATTGGCAGAGTGTTTCTCCAGTATCGGTGTGCCGGTATTTATGGCGGATGTTAAAGGCGATTTGACGGGTATTTGTAAACCTGGATCGTTGTCCGGAAAAGTAAAAACACGTGTGGATCTGTTAAAACTGGATCTACCGGAATGGGAAGGTTTTCCAGTGACTTTGTGGGATGTACTCCAGGAAAATGGTCATCCGTTACGTGCGACGATTTCTGATATGGGGCCACTGCTGCTGGCACGTCTGCTGAATCTGAATGAAACACAAGAAGGCGTCCTCGCATTGGTTTTTAAAGTAGCCGATGATCATAGTCTGTTGTTACTCGATTTGAAGGATTTGCGTGCATTATTGCAATTTGTTGGTGACAATGCCGACAAATTCAGAACCCAGTACGGCAATGTTTCATCCGCTTCGATCGGTGCGATCCAGCGCAGTTTGTTGCAGATAGAAAAGCAGGGCGGGGACAAGTTCTTTGGTGAGCCGATGCTCAATATCGAGGATTTAATGCAAACGATCGATGGCAAAGGTGTCATCAATATTCTGGCCGCTGATAAGTTGTTAAATTTACCGCGGTTGTACAGCACGTACTTGCTCTGGATGCTGTCTGAATTGTATGAAAATTTGCCGGAAAACGGTGATCGTGAAAAACCTAAACTGGTATTCTTTTTTGACGAAGCGCACTTGTTGTTTAGTATGGCGTCTCCCGCTTTGCTGGAGAAGATCGAGCAAGTCGTGAGACTGATCCGCTCCAAAGGTGTGGGGGTTTTTTTCGTTACACAAAACCCGTTTGATATTCCGGAGAAAGTATTAACGCAACTGGGTAATCGCGTTCAGCACGCGTTACGCGCATTCACGCCGCGTGACCAGAAAGCAGTGAATGCTATTGCTGAAACCATGCGGCCTAATCCGAAACTGAATGTCAAACAAGCCATTCTTGAGCTTTCCGTTGGTGAAGCACTGATCTCTTTTCTCGATTCTGAGGGTTCTCCCAGTATTACCGAGCGTGCTTTTATAGTACCTCCGGTTAGTCAGATTGGTCCGATTACTGCAGATGAACGAAAACAACTGATTCAATCCTCCCTTGTGGCGGGTGTGTACGAACAGGAGATCGATCGTGAAAGTGCTTTTGAATTATTACAGGCGCGAGTCGGCAGTGAAAAGCCGCTTGGCAATTCATCGCAAGCCAAAGGTTCCGAAAATTTGCAGAAACCAACGAGCGAGGGAATTTTGGGGGATTTAGGCGACTTATTGTTGGGTTCATCCGGGAAACGTGGCGGGCGCCGTGAGGGGGTGATTGACGCGTTTGCAAAGAGCGCAGCCCGTTCGGTGGGTTCGTCCATTGCGCGTGAAATTACCCGCGGCTTGTTGGGATCATTATTAGGCCAAAAACGGCGCTAGTCATTCCGTCATCACAAACAAACTACCGATACCCATTATGATTAATCTGGCCGTACAGCTTCTCGCCACGCAACTGAATCAGTACTTGCGGCGTACTTACAATTTGGGTGAAGATGTGGTGGTGGTTTCCAATTTGCTGGAAGTGGACGGGAGTGTTGCAGCCAATGTTAATAACAAGCTGGTTATTTTTCTGGTTAATATCGAGAAAGATACCGTTCCATTCCGGCAGGTGCGTTCACATGAAGTGGGGGAGCGTGAAATACAGAGCAGTACACCGCTCTATTTTAATCTGTACCTCATGATGACAGCCAATTTTACCGGCAGTAATTATCCCGAAGCGTTGAAATTTCTATCCAGTACCATTAGTTTTTTTCAGAAGAATCATGTGATGAATCATCAGACAGCACCTGAGTTGGATGCGCGAATAGAAAAGCTTATTTTGGATATCGAGAATCTTTCGATTCAAGATCTGAGCAATCTTTGGGGTGCTTTAGGGGGGAAATATTTACCTTCGATATTGTATAAAGTGCGGATGGTTGCTTTCGATGCTGAAGATATTGTGGGTCGCGTTTCGGTTGTGGGTGAACCTAAAACCACAGTGCAATAGATTAAGCTAGGATGAAAGATAGAGTGATAGCATGAGGGCTGCAATTTCAGGTGTGTTGTGATTCGAGGAAAATCAAGGATTGATTAGAATATGGGCACTTATCGTCCGCTATTGAGTGTTACCGTTGAACATGCTTATTTTTTAGGGGGCAATTGCAAAACGCTCGAATTTGTTCCCACAAATTCTTGTGCTGCGCTCCTACGGAAAGCAGGTCTACTGCTCAAATCGTCAGAAAGCGGTGTTGCAATTTATTTTGATGAAGAGAAGATCGATATCTTGCGTCTCCATGCGGAAGATGAATTTGCTTTGGTTTTTAAAGTTTTTTCTAAAGACAGTAATTTTTTTCGCTACACAACTCCGGGTGCGCCGCCCGATAACACGATTCTTCTTTTAAATAATCAACACATAACGCTCGATCCAACGGATAAGCAGATGTTGCATAACGGCCCCAATGTCACCGATGAAGCACTGATTGATAGTAAGGCTGATCAGTTGGAAGGTATACTGGATCGAAAAGACTATCTCGTAAAGCCCGCTTTTATTGTCCAGATGTTTGTTACTGCCGATGCGCAAGGGCTGTGTTCAGAAAAACTGGATGTGGCCGCAAGAAAATTTTATATTCGATTCACAACCAACCAATCTTTCTGGAAATATTATATTTCCGGGGATTTGTCTAAACGCAATGTTTATATAGCGGATTTGGATAATGTAGTTCAATTCAATAATGCAGGGAGTATCCTACTGCCCGGGCATCGTGAAGCAATCTTGCTACAGTCGTCAGTTGCGATTCCAATGCAAGAACAGCATCATCATCGCTTGCAATTAAGGGAGTCCGGAAACATGGGAGATAAGGTACTCATCAAACGCCTTCCCAATGCAAGTGTGAATCAAATATATGGAGAAATGATGAGTGGAAAAATGGAAAATGTCTCGGAGATTTATATCAATTAATCTGATATCTGAGTGCTAAACTAATCTGCGTCATTCCCATTTTTTTCGTGACGCTTGAGAATTAACAGTACTTCCGTTAAGCTGTTATATGTTAAATTGAAACAAGGTAATAGATAGAATTTGTAAAGTTAGGTGATAAAAGTTGTTGTTGAGCGCTACTATTCCAATTAAAAGGAGCAGATTATGGGGCAGTATAAAACACCGGGTGTTTACATTGTTGAAAAGAGTGCATTTCCTAACTCAGTGGTGGAGGTTGCTACTGCAGTGCCGGCATTTATCGGTTATACAGAAAAAGCCAGTAATAAAGGAAAGTCTTTATTAAACAAAGCGTGGCGTATTTCATCTATGTCCGAGTTCAATAGTTTCTTTGGCGGACCACCCAATACGCAATATGAAATTGCAGAGCTGACAGCTACCAAGGCGGCAGATAAGGCGGCTGATGCAAAGAAAGAGGGCGATACTAAAACTGCAGCAGCATCAACAGTTATTGTAGAAGCTGATTTCTCGAACAATGACAAAGATTATATTCTGGGACTTCAAGGCGCGCGCTATTTTTTGTATCACAGCATGATGCTTTTTTTTCAAAATGGCGGCGGTGCTTGTTATGTCATTTCTGTGGGCAATTATGATCAAAAGAAAGTAGAAAAAAAGGATCTGAGTGGCGGTGTCGGTATTTTATTAAAAGAGCAAGAACCGACTATGGTGGTGATACCTGATGCCATGTCATTGGCTGAAGCAGATTGTATCGCTTTGCAACAAGCTGTACTCAGCCATTGCGGACAAGTGATGAAGAATCGCTTTGCAATCCTAGATGTTTATGATGGCTATAAAGAAGCTCAGGATAGTCAGTGTATCGACAATTTCAGGAATGATCTTGGAACAAACAATCTGGATTTTGCGGCAGCGTATTATCCTTGGCTCAATACTTCTATTGTGCAAACTAGTGATTTGAGTTTTGGTAATATCTCCAACCTGCCTAAGTTACAGGAAATATTAAAAACTGAATTGGACAATAGTCAGTTAGATGCTAAGAAGAAAACTGAAATTGCTGAGAAGATTGCAGAAATCGGTGTCACACCTAAAACAGACGCAATGTCGACCGATGGAGATCTGCATAAGATTCTGAGTGTTGTTTGTCCAGCATATAACACGATAATCGATAACATCAAACATAAACTCAATCTGCTCCCCCCGAGTGCGGGTATGGCAGGTGTTTATACAATGGTCGATAATTCGCGGGGTGTGTGGAAGGCTCCTGCCAATGTGAGTCTGAGCGCGGTTATTTCGCCATCCGTTGAGATTACCCATGATCAACAGGAAGATCTGAACGTGACAACGGCAGGTAAATCAATCAATGCGATACGGACTTTTATTGGTGAAGGTACGCTGGTATGGGGTGCGCGTACATTGGATGGCAACAGCTTGGATTGGCGCTATATCAATGTGCGCAGAACCATGATCATGCTGGAAGAGTCCATCAAGCTGGCAACTAAGGCTTACGTGTTTGAACCCAATGTTTCCAGTACCTGGGTGACAATCAAAAGTATGATCAGTAATTTCCTAACCAGCATTTGGAAGCGCGGCGGCTTGGCCGGCGCATCACCGGATGATGCGTTTGGCGTATTTGTTGGTCTGGGTGAAACCATGACACCGCAGGATATTCTGGATGGCATGTTACGTGTCACTGTTTTGGTTGCACTGAGCCGTCCGGCAGAGTTTATCGAGATTACATTCCAGCAACAGATGCAGAAATCTTAACTTGGAAGTTATTGCGTTACCGATGCAGTTGGCAAAGACGTTTATTTCTTAATCATAAAAGTAGAGGTAAGTTATGGCAGATGATGGATCAAGTCAATCGACTACTGTTTGGCCCATGCCAAAGTTTTATTTTCAGGTTAAGTGGGATTCTCAAGTGATGTCATTTCAGGAAGTGAGCGGATTGGACATCCAGTCAGAGGAAATCAAATATCGTCATGGCGATAGCCCGGAGTTTTCGGTGATCAAGATGCCGGGAATGAAGAAGGTCGGAAATATCACTATGAAGAAAGGCATCTTTAAAGGGGATAACAAATTCTGGGATTGGTTTAAACAAATTAAAATGAATACGATTAAACGATTGCCGGTTACCATCAGTCTGCTGGATGAAACCGGTAAGGCCACAATGGTATGGACACTGACGAATGCTTGGCCGACAAAGATTACCGGCACCGACTTGAAATCGGAAGGTAATGAAGTGGCGATTGAGAGCATAGAAATCGTGCATGAAGGTCTGACTATTGCAAATAGTTGATCGTTATTCCTCTGATTTTGCAAGCAGGCTAGTACCTGATGAGTATTTCACTATTCGGAGATGTTTATCCACCATCTGCTTTTTATTTTAAGGTGGTGGTAGCACCTCCTTTAGGATTGGCGGCAGATACCTCTTTCCAAGAGGTATCTGGGATTGATATAGAAATGGATGTCGAATCAGTTGTAGAGGGCGGTGAGAATAGATTTGTCCGGCAATTGCCGAAAGGTATCAAACATTCCAATCTGTCGCTTAAACGTGGCATCGCTCCGCTGACTTCGCCGTTAGTCTTATGGTGTAAAGCAACGCTGGAATCTGGTTTGAGTCTGGCTATCAAACCATTGCCTGTTTTGGTATTTTTGATGAACGAAGACAAAGTGCCTATTCGAGGCTGGTCTTTTGATTCTGCTTATCCACTGAAGTGGGAAGTAGAAAGCTTTGGATCGACTAAAAACGAAGTGGCCATAGAAAAGATTGTGCTAAGTTATACCTCCTCAAATCGTATCATTTGATATCTACAAGAATACGAAATGTCGATAGAGATTAAACAATTGCTGATTAAATCAAATATCGTGCAGAGAACAGAGAACGAAGATCTCGAGTTATCAGAAGAGCATCGGCTCTTAAAAGAAGAGATGCTCGCAGAATGCCGGCGTTTGATTATTGATATTCTGCAGGAAAAGGGAGATCGTTAGATGATTCTTAGTGGTGCAAAAGCGCTTCTAACGATCTCTCCTTGTTCCGTGAATAACGGAAAAATAAGCGTTGATAGCTCCAGGAAAAAGTTTGAAGCAATGATCAATCCTGCCGGATATGAGCATACTTTTAAACTGAGCTATTCAAAAAACAGGGTTCTGGGGCAGCCAGGAACTGAAACCAAATATGACGCAAGCCACCCTGAAAAAATTGTTCTGAAAGAATTAATACTGGATGCGACTGGTGCTGTCGTTGCCAATCTGAGTTCAACGCTGAGTGATCCGGTTCCGGTTAAGGAGCAGATTGATTTATTAAAAGAGGTGGTTTATACGTACATAGGCACCAAACATGAGGCGCCGATTGTACAGTTAAAGTGGGGGGAACTACTATTTTATGGACGAATAGAGTCACTCAAATTTGACTACACTTTGTTTAAACCCAGCGGTGTGCCGCTGCGAGCTAAAGTCACTCTTACATTCATTGAGTATCAGAGCAGCGAAGAAATATCCAAGGAAGCAGCAACAGAGTCTCCTGATTTAACCCATCTGATCGAGGTAAAAGCAGGTGATACCTTACCGCTCCTGTGTTATCAGATTTATCGGGACTGTACCTATTACATTGAAGTTGCCAAGATTAACAATCTGACAAATTTTCGTGATCTAAAACCAGGGATAAAGCTTCAATTCCCTCCGTTAAGCTGAGGTTTGCTATGGCAGATTCCCCATTAATGGGCAGCACGGGTGTCGTTTCGGTGGCCATTTTGAGTAATGGTGCAGCGATAGCCGATACCGTTCAAATTGTTTCTGTTGAAATCACCTATGGCGTTAACAAAATACCTAGCGCTAAAATAATCCTGCTGGATGGGGATATGCCGAGTAATGATTTTCCAGTTAGTAATGCGGATGATTTTAAACCGGGTGCTGTGATCACCATCAACGCTGGCTATGCCAATCAAACGATTACTGTTTTCAAAGGAATTGTCACTAAACATGGCATAAAAATGGATGGCGACAATTTTTCCCGTTTGATCGTGCAATGTAGAGACAGCGCTGTTGCTATGACGATCGGTCGTAAGAATGCCAATTTTGTTGATTCCAAAGATAGTGATGTCATCGGTAAATTGATTGGCGCTTATAGTGGGTTAACTTCTGACGTGACGGCCACTACGACCAGTTTTAAGGAGCTGGTGCAATATTATTGTACAGACTGGGATTTTATGCTGATCAGAGCGGAAGCCAATGGTTTCTTGGTGACTGTTGATGCCGGTAAAGTGAGTGTGAAAGCACCGCAGGTAGAGGGTGAAGCCGTGCTGACACTGACTTACGGTATTGATTTGATGACGTTTGGTGCGGATGTGGATGCTGCTTCACAATTCTCGGTGGTTAAAGGGATCGCCTGGAATTTGACTGATCAAGCGATACAAGAACAACAAGCGGGTCCAAATCAACTGACAGGCCAAGGTGATCTTGCTGCTGCTGAATTGGCTGGCGTGGTTGCTCCGGATTATTTTCGTTTGCAGACCGATGCGCCTCTTGAAAGCACCGCATTAACCGATTGGGTGAAGGGACAGCAAGTAAAATCGGGTTTGGCTAGAATTAGAGGCTACGCCGCGTTCCAGGGAAGTGCTAAGGTAAAAATTGGCGAGCTCGTTGAGCTGAAAGGGGTGGGTAATCGTTTTAATGGTAACGTATTGGTGACAGCGGTAAAGCATGAAATTAAACAAGGAAACTGGGTAACGGAAATTGAGTTTGGTCTTTCACCGCAGTGGTTTGCTGAGCAATATAAGGCCGAAGCGCCATTGGCATCCGGCTGGGTGCCCGGGGTGAGTGGGTTGCAGATCGGCGTGGTAAAAAAACTCGATGCGGATCCGGAAGGCCAGTACAAAATACAAGTATCCGTTCCGGTTTTGCAGTCAGAAACAGATGGGGTTTGGGCACGGCTGGCCAGTTTTTATGGATCAAACGGGCTGGGTGCCTTTTTTGTACCTGAAATCGGCGATGAAGTGGTGCTGGGTTATTTTAACGATGATCCGTCGTATCCGGTTATTCTGGGTAGTTTGTACAGCAACAACAGGAAACCTCCCTACGAATTAACTGCGGATAATTTCATTAAAGCAATCGTAACCCGGAGTAAGCTTAAACTCGAATTTGATGATGAGAAGAAAATAATTACGCTGATTACACCGGGTAATAACAAAATAGTCATTAGCGATGACCAAAAATCCATTCTGCTGCAAGATCAAAATTCCAACAAGATTGAGCTCAATTCCAGCGGCATTATTATAGATAGCCCTAAAGACATTAAGATCAGCGCAAAAGGTAAAGTGACTATCGATGCGGTCGGAAATATAGAATCGACTGCTCAAGCGGATATAAAGAATCAAGGGCTCAATATAAATCATCAGGCAAATGTTGGTTTTAGTGCAAAAGGCAATGCTACCGCTGAATTGTCTGCGAGTGGCCAGACTACGGTGAAAGGTGGTATTGTCATGATCAATTAGGCGTTTCTTGAGCATTCAAGATACCGACCTATTTTTACAGGAGTGAACTATGCCGCCAGCAGCGAGAATTACAGATATGCATACATGCCCGATGCAAACACCCGCGGTAGTTCCTATTCCACATGTGGGCGGGCCTATAAGCGGACCCTGTGTGTCTACTGTTCTAATCGGTAATTTGCCGGCTGCTGTGGTGGGTGATATGTGTATTTGCGTCGGGCCACCCGACAGCATTGTTAAAGGTTCAGCCACTGTCATGATCAGTAATAAGCCGGCTGCCAGAATTGGGGATACAACGGCACATGGTGGTGCGATCGTTGTTGGTTTCCCAACAGTGATGATCGGCGGCTAGCATGGCAATGGTGTAAACGATGAGTGTTGATAAATCTTTTCTTGGGACCGGATGGGGATTCCCACCGGAGTTCAATAAGTATGGATCAGTGAGGAAAGTTTCGGCGGAAGAGGATATTCGTGAAAGCCTATTTATCCTTCTGTCTACAGATCCTGGCGAACGGGTGATGCAACCTACTTATGGCTGTGGTTTGAAAACACAAATCTTTGAAGAAATTAATGAAACTGCGGTAACAGTTATTGTCGACCTGATTAAACGTGCGATACTTTTTTTTGAACCGCGGATTCTCGTGGAAAATATCAGAGTGGATTCAGATAGTAGGGAAGATATATTGAATGGTTTAATAAAAATTAATATCACTTATATCGTGCGAGCAACCAATAATCGTCACAACATTGTGTATCCATTTTATTTCACTGAAGGTACTAATGTTAAATTATAAGGTTTTCTTGGTGAATGAATGAGCTCTCGAGCTAGCTTACCTGCAAATTATCATCTGCATATTAGTGACGGTAGAAGTCAGGCGAAGAGATTGTTGCCGGCACTTGAGAAAGATTACTTCAATCTGGCTGACATGCACTTTCACACACTTTTGGCGATGGTGGTTGATTATGCGCAGGTGATGACGTTTTATAACCTGAATAATAAGGAAGACGGTGCCTGGGATCAATTTTTTTCAGTGGATGAAACAGTAGTTATCACAACGATACTGGCACTGGATCTGAATAAATTGATGACCAGCACGATGTACAAAACATATACGACCGATGCCAGCGACGAATTGATTAAAGCACTGCTTGCAGTACCCTCGAAAGAAATCAGCCAGCACATGATCTCGGCCTATACAGCAATCAGTATGCTGGATAATTGGCTTCAATTACTGGCCCTATCACAAAACCAAGTCGGAATCGAGTTACGCAAAGTTCTGGAGAGCGTGATTATCGGACTTAAGAAAGATATCGATATACTTGGGCAATATTTGACCGGTTATCTTTCGCATAAAACGGTAGAAGAAATTTTTTCGCGCGATTTGATTGCGCTTGCATTTGCTCCGGCAGAAGGGAATCCACTCAAGCACGCCGATTCTGTTGTTGATGTGCGCGATAAAACGCCGATTCGGTCATGCTTTTATGCTTTCATAAAAGCCATTGAGATGGTACAGATGAGTGCAGCAAAGTTATTGTCTGTTTCTTTGGTTAGCGGTGATCATGATCCAGCCGTCGGACTGTTACTTGCTTTCTTGCAGTTATTTCAGAAACTGCACAATAAGATTAACCGGTTCACACTGAATTATGTGGATTTCTATTACGATCAGGTATTGAAAGTACAGGCGCGCGGCTATTCGCCTGATTATGTTTACTTGGTGATTGTTCCCAACAAGAAGGATTGCGACATACTCATTCCGAAGGGAACAGAATTTTCGGCGGGGCAAGATGAGAATAAGCAGGATATTGTTTATACAGCCGCTGATGATGTCTGGGTAAACGATGCAACAGTGAGTGCCGTCCATACATTATTTTTTCAACGGGATGTATTAAATTCTCCCGAGAATAAATTGCTAGAATCCATTGTGCTCACTGGTGAAGCGGATGGACATGAGAGGCAGTTTGCCACAGGCTGCTGGCTCAATGACGTGCCGGTTTTGACTGGCACAAATGATACAGATCAGGGTAATGTTCAGGTGCATCCATTATTTGGTGCGCCAAAGATAGGTGAAGAGATTGTTCGGGTGAAGCATGCGCGTATTGGATTTGCGATAGCCAGTAAAGCTTTGTTACTGCAGGAAGGACGGCGGACTGTCTGTATTAAAATGAAATATGCCGATGCAACATTGGGTGAAGGAAAGCTAACATTGGAGCGATGGATTGAGAAAATTGCTGAAGCCATGCAATTATCCAAGAATGGTGATGCGATAACACTCATTCAGAAACAGCAGGTCTTTTTTAAAGCTTTCAGAGATATTTTCATTGTCAGTCTGTCGACTGCAGAAGGTTGGCTGGAAATACCGGAATATCAGCCTTCGTATTCTGGCACTGCACAACAACAAGAACAAAACAGTTTGGCAATCACTTTTTTTCTGCCTGAAAATTTCCCGCCGATTATTCCCTATGACCGGGATATTCACGGTGATGGCTATGAAACTCAATTGCCCGTAGTGAGTTTTACACTGAATCCCAAGTGTTATTTGTACCCCTATGGAATTTTGAGTAAGCTTGAATTGGTCTGGATCGAGATTGATGTGGCGGTAGAAGGATGCAGGACTCTTCGGCTGCATAATAGTATTGGCCAGTTATCATCAGCGACGCCTTTTACACCTTTTGGTCCGCTTCCGGAAGTAGGTTCTTATCTGATTATTGGTTGCCCGGAGGCAGCGGGAAAACAACTGTTAGATTTCAATGTAGAGATTCAATGGGGCGGTTTACCCGCAGGTATGGGTGGATTTAGAACACATTATCAAGGTTATGAAGCACTCGATACTGATTTTCAGATAAGTACTGCGGTTCTGACGAATGGTAAATGGATGCCTGAGAATGCGAAGACGGCGGTTGTCAGCTCGCTTTTTCAAATAAAACTGGATCCTAATGGTGGGGAGGAAGTGAGCGAGTACAGTAAACTGTATTGCGGTTCCGTCATATCTTATTGGAATCCTTGGGAGTACCGCAGTTCTAAAGCAGAACTCAGCTATACGCCATCCACCAATAAGGGATTCTTTAAATTTACATTGGTGTCGCCAATACAAGCTTTCGGTCATCGGGAGTATCCTAATGCATTGGCTGAAGTGCTCACTTTCAATGCCAAGCAAAAGCATGCCAAGTTACTTAAGAAAATACCTAACCCGCCTTATACACCCATCATTACATCAATCGCAGTGAACTATAAGGCATCTTCAAAGATAGTTTCCGGTAAGGAAGAAGTGAACTGTATTGATGCAATGCAGGAGAGGATGATTTACCTTCATCCGCTGGGTTGGGAGGATTCGATCCCGGGAGCGGATCGGTCGCGTTTTCTATTGCCATACTATTCGTATTCTGGCAATTTATTTATTGGGCTAAAGGGATTGGCTAATGGCGGCGTGATTACGTTATATTTTTATCTACGTGAGAATTCATTACCGATTGAGAACGTTCAATTGGGAGCACTCCAGTGGTTTTATCTTGCTAATAACCAATGGGTGTCATTAAACAAGAAAGAAATCATATCGGACTCTACCCATGGATTCATGAAATCAGGAATCATAACTTTGAATATTCCGAAAGATATCACTCAAGAAAACTCGGTTTTACCCAGGGGATTATCCTGGTTATGTGTATCGTCTGATCATGATCTGGAGAAATTCTGCAGCCTTTATTCGATTTATGCGCAAGCGTTAAGAGCAAGCAGATATACGGATAAAAATACGATACCCAGTAACCTGATCAGATTGCCTGCCGGAACCGTATCACGAACGCGAAAATCAATCCCAGGGATAGGCGGCATAAGACAAGTTCAGCAATCCTTTGGCGGCAACTTAGCAGAAGATCGTAATCATTTTCGAATCCGTATTGGTGAGAGATTGAAACATAAAAAACGAGCGTTATTACCGGCCGATTATGAGTTGTTAATCTTGGAGCAGTTTCCACAAGTCTATAAAGTAAAGTGCTTTCCAAACATGAGCCCCGATTTTGTAACCGAACAACGCTTTTCCCCTGGGCATGTACTGATCGTGGCTGTACCCTATCTTACTCAGAACGAAGTGGCTACACAGAAACCTTTTCTGAGCGGCCATTTGGTTAATGAGGTGAAAGATTTTATTAGCAAGCTTGCGCCGCCATTCACAACAATTCACGTCGATAACCCTGTTTATGAAGTGATACAGGTCAGATGCACGGTTAAGCTAAAAAATTCATTGCTAGCTGGTATGTATTTGGGTCACTTGAATCAGGCAATTTCAGATTTTCTTTCGCCTTGGAACGAGACAGTCGGATATACCAGTCATTTTGGCTGGATAATTAGCAAACAGGATATCGAGTCTTATATTCAGAATCTGGATTATGTGGATCGTGTTACCAATCTCTCGATATTGCGCATTGCGCCTTTAGAGGGAGACTACTTTGATTTGTTGGATAGTGCGGATAAGAAGAGAGCTGATTCGGACTCGGGATTCAGGGATATTATTCCTAAATATCCTTGGAGTATCGTGGCGCCTATTAAGCAGCATTTTATCGAAATTGATGAAAGCTACACTTTGATTGAACCTGAGGCGACGGGAATTGGGGAACTTGAAATCGGCGGTACTTTTATAATTTCTGACGAAAAATGGCGCGAAAAGATAGAAAAACATTAGAAGCCAAGTTCAAGAATGGCAGAATGCCATCTGAAGTGGCGTTTGCCGATTTAATTGATTCGACACTGAATCTGGTCGATGACGGATTTGAAAAGACAGTGGAGGATGGGCTCAGAATTTTCCAGTTGGGAGATGGAAAGCTGATGAGTTTTTATCAGAATATGGCGACACTGAGTTCCATGTGGTTTGTTGGTATTGATAAAGCAACTGAGAATCTGAGTTTTGGCAATAGCAGTAACCCGCATATTCTAACATTACGAAGCGTTGGCAGTGATAACACTGAGTCGGGCGATGTGCCTAAAATGGGTGTGGGGATCAATACGGATAACCCTCGGTTCGAGCTTGATGTTGCCGGTACGATTGCCTGTTATGGAAGAGTAGGACGCCGTGGGGAGCTGGCAGTGCCTGCAGATGGAAACTGGCACGATATTACCGAAATGCTGACAGGTTGCCAGGCTTTTGAAGTGGTTGCGGGGGTCGGTGGTAAAGATGCTGATGGTAAGTTTGCCTTAATGCATGCGTTTGCACTCAATACCTATCATGATAAAAGCCACATCACCTATCATCAAGCGCATTACGGCGCAAAATGTAATCGCCTCGAGTTACGCTGGGAAAACGGTGCTAATACCGAGAACTTCGAATATACACTGCAGCTTCGTGTCGAGTCTTCATATGGTGACAAGATATGGGTGAACTATCATATCACCCGGCTATGGCATGATCCGGTCATGTATGGGAGCGAAAGGGAACCGGAAGTAGCGTCGCCGAAAGTTTTGAGAAAAAGACAGGATAAAAAATAAACAAAATGTCCGCGCATGTTTTAACAATTTATTTAAATCTTGAAGAGGGTAATTTACTTTTGGAAGCGCTTGCTGAATGCCCATTCAAATCTGTTTTTGAATTGATTGGTAAATTAAATCAACAAGCCAACAGTGTGTTTCCACCCGGTGTTGCGCAAAACGCGCGGCAAGAATTTACTTTTACTGAATCCGAGCTTTCGTTTTCCATTAAAGCTTTAGGCAATATGCCCTATCAACGTGTGCATAAGCTGCTGGCTGTTTTAAACCAGCAGATCCAAGTGCAAATGGATAATCAGCGCGCAGATGCGGCTTCATCAGAGCATGCCGGAATCTAACCAAATACAACGCATCAGAATCGATCCCGATGGGCTTGATTTTGAAACGTTAAGAAAAGAAGCAATCAACAAGGTTCAGGATTTATGCGGAGAAATCTGGACTGACTATAATTTGCATGACCCCGGAGTCACCATCCTGGAGCAGCTCTGCTATGGATTGACAGAACTCTCCTACCGGTCAGGATTTGAGATTCAGGATTATCTGGTTAATGAAAAGAATCGGATTGATTACCCGCAGCAAGCTTTATTCTCGCCTGAAGACATCCTGCCCAGTGCTGCAGTCACCGAAGTTGACTACCAGAAAATTCTTTATGACGCGATTCCTGAGATTGATTATATCTGGCTTGAGCCTTGCGCTGCGGGAGGAGGCTCGGCAGCAAGAGGCTTGTACACTATCTATGTGAAAATTGATGATGAGTCGATTAGGAGTCATGCCGGCAAGCCGGAGCGCAATGCGAGTCTGAGCGAACTGTCCGGAAAATTGGAACGATTAAGTGCCACTTCAAACAGTATACATATACTCCTCGATCAACTGGGCGATCGCCTGGATGCCTGGTATGGAACCTTCAAAAAGGGAGGTATTCTAGTTGGAAGCACATGCCTGTTAGTGGATGAGGCTAAGCAGCTTGATGATCAAATAGGAAAAATCCTGCATCAACTCGATACGAGCTTGGCGTATGTGGACAGATTATGGAGTCAGATCAATTATATTTGGTCGGTGATTATCGATTCACCCGATAGCCCAGATTTAACTTCTAGATTAGATGCGGTTTTGTCAAAACTGCATATCGTATTCAGTTATGCAAAACTAATCGATGCACTAAAGCCTATCCTATCTGAGCTCGAATCAAATTCTGATAATTTGATTTCTCTCTGTGGCGACTTGCTGGCAAAGCTAGCTATCCCATTGTCACGGTTTGATATTGCTTTGTCCAAGCTGGATAAAACATTGCGAGGAATCAAAAAGGATTTGTTTTCATCAACTGAGAATTTCGATCAGGTGGTGGGAAAGCTGGATGAGATCGCCATTAAACAAAGAATTTTATCCGTTTTTGCGAGACATCGAAATCTTTGTGAGGATGTTGATCGGATCGAGATTTTCCAGACGATACCGTATTACCTGGCGGGAGAAGTGGAAATACGACCTTCTTACAATACCGCAAAAATTTATGCGGAAATTTTCCTCAAATGTGCGCACTATATCTCTTCCGGCATTCAAATTGATCGCTATGAATCCATATTCAGTCAGACCGGTAGCTACGAGCAGATTTTCTCAGGTCCGTTAACCACGCATGGATATATCCGCGATCGATGTTTTGAAATATCACAGGAGATTTTAAGTGTTGTCGATTTAATTTCTCTGATCAATCAAATCGAGGGCGTTGTCAAGGTTCATGATCTGTATCTGATCGATCAGGAAAACCAGATGTACACGAGTATTTCCTACGATTCATCCAAACTTCCGGATTTATGTTTTCCCGAAACTGGCAAGTCGATGCAGATTTTGCGGCTAGTGCTTCGACAAGGTGCAAGCCGTAAGGATCAAAGCGCTAAAACAACCAGCTTTGAATACTACGAAAATAAACAAGATGAAGCGCTATTGGAAGAAGCCCGGTTGGAACTTAGGAAATTAATATTTGAATACCATGCATTCAGGAATAATCGTCCATCCTTTGCGCAATTGATTCAGTTACCTGAAGGGCAGCGGCGTGCGCTAGAGGATTATTTTTCAATCCAGAATCAATTTCCGGCTATTTACGGCATTAACCGCTATGGTATTCCGCGTTCAGAATCAGCTAAAACAAAAGCGAAGGCTAAGCAATTAAAAGCATATTTGTTTCCATTTGAGCAGTTGATGGCAAATTACTTAAAAAACCTGCAAGAGATTCCAAGGCTTTTTTCTTTAGATTCTGAACTTGAGCAATCGTGTTTCTCACAGTTTCTGACCAATCAGAATATTCCAGACATTGAGTCATTGTATGTGAAAGGCAAGCCACACAGTCAAGCTTTGCTTTCTGAGATTCTTGTGCATTATGATCGTTTCATTGATCGCAGAAATCGTGTATTGGATACATTGTTAGCGATGTATGGCGAACAATATCCACAACGATCACTATTAGAGTTCGATTGTTACCGGCGTATTGATCCGGGTAAATGGATTATCGAAAATAAAATTAATTTTCTGAAGTGTATTCGAGAGATTTCACGCGATAGAGCGAAAGGTTTTAACTATTTACACCCAGCGCTCACTGGATGCGAGGAGGAGAAAAAAAATATTGCCGGTGTCCATAAACGGATAAGTATTTTACTTGGACTCAGCCAGTTCGATTGTATTTCATCCATTACAGATGTATTGATCAAAAGGAACAGCCGTCTAATACCTGACCAAGTTCTGGCAGAGGGGATCAGCTTCTTACCAGCAGAAATGGACAATAAGGGAATTTCTGTATTCTTCGATGAAGAGAAGTATACAGAAGTGGTTATTCCTGAAAAGCTTCCAGCTTTTGGTTACTCTGTTTTTAAAGAAGGTGTTGAATTAAAAAACTATAGACTCGTAAGTTCCGGCCAAAAGACGGTCGTGTGTTTAAAATCTGAACAGAATGACCTGCTGTGGCCGCTTGGCAGCAAGGATAGTTTGGATGAAGCAACGTCATATGCGCATGAGTTTTGTAGTACTGTCACGCAACTGAATATGGCCTGTGAAAACTTCCATATGCTCGAGCACGTGCTGTTACGGCCCAAGAGAGAAAGTGAACTCAACGGCGTTTCGGATAGTGAGTCATTTTTTGATTTTCGTATTAGTGTAATTTTTCCATCCTGGACGGCAAGATTCTCAAATAAAGAATTCAGGAAATTTGCGCAAGAAACTGTCATTAAGAATCTCCCTGCACATATTTTCCCCGAGTTCTACTGGCTTGATTTTGTTTATATGCAAGATTTTGAACAGCGCTATAGAATTTGGTTATTTTGTATGCGGCAAGCCAATTTACACAATAACCAGAGTAATCGCGATCAATTGAATAAAGCATCGGAAAGGCTGATTTCTTTTCTGCTAAAGAACAGGAAAGAAACCGAATGTGAATGTTGGATTTAATAGCACATGTCAACAATACATCGCATTGATGAGCTAATTTTTGACTGTTCGTTTGATTCAGTGGCAATAGCCAATGAATATGAGTCAGAAATGAACGCTTGGCTGACAGCAAGGTTGTTACCTGCCATTGATGTGATTTTAAATGACTTTGATGAAGCGGAATCGGTATTGCGTTTAGATCACATAGAAATTGATCTGGGCAATATTTCGAATGATGATTTTTATGTCGAGCTGCTACGGCGCTTGCAAGAGAAGCTGAGTGACAAGCTGAGGGGCATCCGGAAAGACGATCAACAGCCTGAATTAGAATCGCACGGTATATTACCAGCGAAACGATTCAGTAAAATTCAGTCCGATCTGGAGAAACTGCAAGATTTTCTGCTGACAGGCAGTATGCCTTGGCATATTGATACAGCTGATGCGCGTGTGCATGAGAAAATGCTTCAGCAAGTATTACAAGAAGCTGGAGGGGCACTGGTTACTCTGCTCAAACGAGCGCCAAAATCTGATAGGGCTACACTCATCAACCGTCTGGTTTCTCAGTTCTCACAACGCCATCTGGAAAACTTATTAAGCAAAATTGTGCCAACACATGCACATCTGTTTCTGGATTTTTTGATGGTCTATCGATTCGCAGTGATAGAAAGCGGCTTTGTTCCAGACAATCAGACTGAATGGGTAGATGCAGTGTGGATTAAGCTATTTGAATTTCTACTTGATGATTCTCGGCTTTCTGCAAATCCAGTGGTACTTTTAGGCGGATTTGTTAAGAATATGGCAGTGATGCAAATGCAAGATCCGGTTCTGCTGCTACAGAGAATATCACTGACAGCTAAGCAATTCAGTGAAGAAGGAAAAATCAGGGATATGCTCTATGTTTCATTGCAGATACTCCATGCATACCCAATTGGCCAGACTCAGGTATCTGAAGAAGACTTAGCCATAGCCATAGCCACACCCACACCCCGGGGGAGCGGAAGGGACCTATCAGGAGGCGAAGTAGATGGACTGGAAGGGGCTGGAGGGGTGGAAAAAGCCGAATTAACAACTGTCCAGCCAACTGCCGAAGTAACAAGACAAGCCGAAGCGGCGAATGAATCACTGTATTCAAGGATAGTAGCAGCGCTACGCAAAGCAAAGCTGATAGAACTAGAAAGCACTACATCGGACTCAGCGGAATCGCGGAATGCAACCCTTAAGAAACAACTGCGCGACTTGCTTCGGTCGGTGGAACTACGCGCTCAATTGGCGAGTAAATTACCAGAATCGATCCTGCTAGATATCGCCTGCCTGCTGGCACCGCAGATGGCGGCACTTATCGAACAGCTGCTGGCACAGGCGGCACTACTGTATCGATGGCCTGCTGTGACACACCGGAGTACACAGAAGCATTGGAAGCAACAGATATGGGCTGCCAGCTTGGCTTATCTGCAGACAGCAGTTAGACCGGGAACGGAACCTGCCGCGTACATTCAAGCAATCGCACAAAGTTTACCCGACGCAGCGGATTCACAAGTGATACTACGCGCCTGGTATGACGCCTTGGATCAAAGCAGAACCTTCGGCGCGCTGCATACGATCTTACAGACCTTCCGGGAAAATGCACCCGTCTGGAACGAAACAACGCGAAGAACTGCGGACGTTGTTACAGAACAATCTGAAGAAAATGCTGCGTACTGGAGATCACACCAGCGCTTGGCCATGGGTAAGCGACTTACCGAGCAGCAAGACTTAGGCACAATGCTGGAAGAGTTGGCTACCCAATATCCAGCGCAACTGCAACGTATTTATCAAGATTTACGAAGCGGCCGTTATGAATTAACAACGGCACAACTGAATGCAGCCGAATTACGCCACCTGGTTGAAATGCTGCTCACAACCGAAGCTTCTATTTCTAGCACTGATCGACTCCCCTTTCTGCAAGCGATAGAAACACAAGCCAATCAAGTAAGCGACCAGCAACCGTATTACCAGAGATTGTTGGAAGACCTGCTGCAAGGCCGGGAAATTGACTTGGAAGCAATTACAAAAATGGCGCAGCGAGCCACTAGCCGAAACGACAATAACAACCCGGACTGGAACAAAGCGGCACAGGCAGAACCCACAGACACCCAATCCACCACCCAGTCGGAAAGAAAATCTGAAATCCAGACGACGCATACCGCTTTGTATTTACGGATAGTCGCAGCGCTATGCAAGGCAAAGCTGGTAGAAACAGAAAGCGCTGTGTCGGATACAACAGAAGTACGGATTATCGCCCTTAAGCAACAACTACGCGACCTAATTCGATCACCGGAACTGCGCACCCAACTGGTAAGTAAACTGCCGCAGCCGATCCTGCTAGATATTGTCTATCTGCTGGCACCGCAAATTGCAGCGCTGATCGAACAACTGCTGGCCCAAGGAGACAAGCTATATCACTCGACTGGCATAACCGGACGAAGTACACAAACACACTGGAGACAGAAAATATGGACAGCAAGCCTGGCATATCTGCTGGAAGAAGCTGATTCAAGCACAGAGCCTGCTGCGTACATCGAAGCAATCGCACAAAGTCTATCCGGCGAAGCGGATTCACAAGTGATACTACGGTCCTGGTATGACGCACTGGATCAAAGCAAAACCTTTGGCACGATTCATACGATTTTACAGGCACTCATTACAAGTGAGCTGCAATGGAATCAACCCAATGCAGCTTGGGAAAAAGAAGCGCGGGCAAAGGGAATAGAAGGGATAGAAAAAGCAGAGAAAGCAGAATCAACAAGTATTCAGCCAACTACCGAAGCACCAAGACAAGCCGAAGCGGCGAATGAATCACTGTATTCAAGGATAGTAGCAGCGCTACGCAAAGCAAAGCTGATAGAGCTAGAAAGCGTTGCATTGAACTCACCGGAATCGCGGAATGCGGCCCTTAAGCAACAACTGCGCGACTTGCTTCGGTCGGTGGAACTGCGCGCACAATTGGCGAGTAAATTACCAGAATCGATTCTGCTAGACATCACCTTCCTGCTGGCACCGCAGATGGCGGCACTTATCGAACAGCTGCTGGCACAGGCGGCACTACTGTATCGATGGCCTGCTGTGACACACCGGAGTACACAGAAGCATTGGAAGCAACAGATATGGGCTGCCAGCTTGGCTTATCTGCAGACAGCAGTTAGACCGGGAACGGAACCTGCCGCGTACATTCAAGCAATCGCACAAAGTTTACCCGACGCAGCGGATTCACAAGTGATACTACGCGCCTGGTATGACGCCTTGGATCAAAGCAGAACCTTCGGCGCGCTGCATACGATCTTACAGACCTTCCGGGAAAATGCACCCGTCTGGAACGAAACAACGCGAAGAACTGCGGACGTTGTTACAGAACAATCTGAAGAAAATGCTGCGTACTGGAGATCACACCAGCGCTTGGCCATGGGTAAGCGACTTACCGAGCAGCAAGACTTAGGCACAATGCTGGAAGAGTTGGCTACCCAATATCCAGCGCAACTGCAACGTATTTATCAAGATTTACGAAGCGGCCGTTATGAATTAACAACGGCACAACTGAATGCAGCCGAATTACGCCACCTGGTTGAAATGCTGCTCACAACCGAAGCTTCTATTTCTAGCACTGATCGACTCCCCTTTCTGCAAGCGATAGAAACACAAGCCAATCAAGTAAGCGACCAGCAACCGTATTACCAGAGATTGTTGGAAGACCTGCTGCAAGGCCGGGAAATTGACTTGGAAGCAATTACAAAAATGGCGCAGCGAGCCACTAGCCGAAACGACAATAACAACCCGGACTGGAACAAAGCGGCACAGGCAGAACCCACAGACACCCAATCCACCACCCAGTCGGAAAGAAAATCTGAAATCCAGACGACGCATACCGCTTTGTATTTACGGATAGTCGCAGCGCTATGCAAGGCAAAGCTGGTAGAAACAGAAAGCGCTGTGTCGGATACAACAGAAGTACGGATTATCGCCCTTAAGCAACAACTACGCGACCTAATTCGATCACCGGAACTGCGCACCCAACTGGTAAGTAAACTGCCGCAGCCGATCCTGCTAGATATTGTCTATCTGCTGGCACCGCAAATTGCAGCGCTGATCGAACAACTGCTGGCCCAAGGAGACAAGCTATATCACTCGACTGGCATAACCGGACGAAGTACACAAACACACTGGAGACAGAAAATATGGACAGCAAGCCTGGCATATCTGCTGGAAGAAGCTGATTCAAGCACAGAGCCTGCTGCGTACATCGAAGCAATCGCACAAAGTCTATCCGGCGAAGCGGATTCACAAGTGATACTACGGTCCTGGT
>NZ_JAKFWH010000089.1:0-34216 GCF_021731985.1 Nitrosomonas sp. | reverse complement strand
TGGACAGCAAGCCTGGCATATCTGCTGGAAGAAGCTGATTCAAGCACAGAGCCTGCTGCGTACATCGAAGCAATCGCACAAAGTCTATCCGGCGAAGCGGATTCACAAGTGATACTACGGTCCTGGTGTGACGCACTGGATCAAAGCAAAACCTTTGGCACGATTCACACAATCTTACAAACCCTCATTGTAAATGCCCTTGAACGGGATCAAATAGTAAGCGAAGGATCGATTCCAATTACTCGACCAGTATCTGGGCAGAAAATGGATTTAGCTGAATCAGCGGAGTCGTATGCGAGAGAAGAGTCGGCTTTAATTGATTTTGATGCTTTGCTGAATAGAGCGCGATCAGCGGATGTGTTCGAGGAAATTTATATTGACAATGCAGGTCAGGTGTTGGCCGCGCCGTATTTGCCACGTCTGTTTACCATGCTGAAACTGGTTGAAGATGGCGCATTTGTCGATCGTCGTGCGGCTGAACGGGCGGCGCATTTATTGCAATTTATGGTGAATGAGCAGACGCAATCTCCCGAATACCAATTGACATTGAACAAGATATTATGCGGCATATCAACGGGTATTCCTATTTGCAGAGAAATCGATATCAGTGAAAACGAGAAAGAAACAATTGAAGGATTGATACGTGGCATGACCCAGAACTGGAAAACCATCGGCAATACATCCATCAGCGGCTTTAGAGAGACATTCTTGCGACGCAAGGGGAGATTGCAATTAAAAGAAGATGGCATGTGGTATTTAACGATTGAACCTGGGGTATTCGATATGCTATTGGATAGTTTGCCGTGGAGTTTTTCTGTCATCAAACATGCATGGATGGACCGAGCCGTTCACGTGAGCTGGCGTTAATTTAGTGTCTCCATATTTTATTTCAACAGACCGTAACCTATGATGGAAGGCAATGCGAATGCAGCAACTCTGGAAAAGGAAATAGCCTGGTTCAGGGCGGTTCTGGCGGCACGTTGTGATATTTATTTTTGTAGGGAAGGCGCCATGGATGATATTCGTAAACTGTCGCCACCGGATATTGCTGCGGAACAATCGGAGTATGCGCGGCTGGTACAAGAATGCGGCATGGGTTTCGATGAGCGCTTGGTGATCATTCTGGCGCTGTTGCCGCATATTCAGCCGCATGTTCTGGATACTTTTTTGCTCAATAATCAGGATACCGCGCGTGGATTTACTGAATTTGGCGGATGGAAAGGAAAAGGGCATAGCGGATTTCTACCCACGTGCGAAACGGCTGTTTTTATTCTGGCAGGAGAAAGTCTTGCAAAACGTTTTGAAGTGATGCGTTTGTTTCAAACCGATCATTACTTTTTCAAACAACAAATTATCAGGATAGAGCATAGCGCAAGCGGTGAGCCATTCTTAAGTGCTATGCTAATGGTGACGGTCGAATACCTTAACCGATTGACGTTGGGGCGTCGCGATAAACCAGATTACGGCACCAATTTTCCGGCTAAATTAATTACGACATCATTAACCTGGAATGATCTGGTACTTAACTCGGAGGTGATGGATGAAATTGAGAATATCAATACCTGGTTGCAGCATTCGCAAACTATCTTGCAGCAGTGGGATTTAGGTAGAAATATTAAACCGGGATATCGTGCTTTGTTTTATGGTCCGCCTGGAACAGGCAAAACACTGACCGCGACATTGATCGGATCGACTATGGGAGTTGATGTTTATCGTATTGATTTATCTATGATTGTATCTAAGTATATCGGTGAAACGGAAAAGAATCTCGCCAATGTGTTTGATCAAGCTGTTAACAAGAACTGGATTCTTTTTTTTGATGAAGCGGATGCTTTATTCGGTAAAAGAACACAAACCAGTAGTTCGAATGATCGCTACGCTAATCAGGAAATATCGTATTTGCTGCAGCGTGTCGAGGATTATCCAGGCGTGGTAATTTTGGCAACCAACTTGAAGGCTAATATTGATGATGCTTTTGCGCGCCGCTTCCAAACCTCGGTGCATTTTGCCATGCCTGATGCCGATCAACGTTTAAGATTGTGGCAAGGGATGTTTTTAAATAGCAGATTGCTGGCATCTAACGTCGATTTAGTAAAACTGGCGGAAAACTATGAGCTTTCAGGTGGTGCAATTACCAATGCAGTACGTTATGCCGCCATTCAGGCGATACGTATGAAGCGCGATGAAATTTTTCAGGATGATCTGATTAAGGGTGTAATCAAAGAGCTGCTAAAAGAAGGGCGAACCTTGTGAGTATGCGATGAAAAAAATTTTCATTTATTGGATAGTATTCATTCTATGTAATTGCTTTATTTCAATGGTATCTGCAACGAATGTGTACTATGACCGCCTGCTTGATCCGAGTAAATTCAGACAACTGGATAAGCGCACTGTCAACCGTATGCAACAGAATCTTTCTGTGATTTATCAAAATGACCGAGATTGGAGCCGAGATGTTGCGCTTAGCCAGCATCCACTGACAGATGGACTGATGGGGCCGGTGACACTGTTCTGGTTGCAGCGTTTTATCAATGATTTCAAGATAGAGCCTATAGGCAATTATGTGAATGAAACAAAGACTCGCCTGGAACGCATTGCATCCTTTACGAACATGTTTCCGGAAGAAGCGAAAATACTGATCAGTACAGATTTTTCGGATTGGAACGATGGTCAGCCGGAACTGCAAAGGAACAACTACTATAGTGTGATGCGAAGCGGTTCAGATCAAGCCTTGCTTGACCTTGTTCATCTTTATTTGCAGGTGGTTGAACCCTGGTCAGAATCTGCTAGAGTCAGTAAAAACCAGCTTGCTACTTATTATTACCAATTGACGGCCGAAGATTTCAAAATACTGCAAGGCAAAGATCAAATACATGTGCAATTGTCTAAACTGGTTAATAAACAATTTGACAATGTCTCGGCTCTGAAAGAAGCGGTGATCGCAGCGCTTAAGGATCATCCTGAGTTGGTAGATAAGTTGCTACCTGTCATCCAACAATATTATCGTTATGCAGATCCAATCATTAGCCAAAGTTTTCTGGATATTCTGATGGGCGATACGCTATTTACTTCTCTTAACAGCGTTCTCACCACGTTATTGGATAAATCGCTAAACGGAGTGGCTTATCCCGATAAAAGCCTGTTTGATCAGGCAATTAAGTCTAAAATCTATGCGGGTATTGGTGCTTGTCAGGATGTGGATAAGCAAAATAAATATTTATCGAGTTTAAAAATCAGCGATGAAGATTTTAAAAAATTGACTGAAGATCTGCTCACTGGCCCGTATCAAGGGATACCGAATTTTTCGCAACAATTACAGCAGATAGATTTATTGCGCATGCGGCAGAAGGACACTTGCGAAGCTAAAGATTTGGCATCGGTCGACGAGTTTGTGACTGGTTTGTATGATTATGTAGTACAACCCGCCATCGCATTGCTTTATACGAAGAAACCCCAATACAGTGCTGCGTCGCCTATTCAGTGGCGTGGGAATGGTTGTGGTTGTGTACTGGATGATTTGTCGGGGACGGTGTATGGCTTCTATCCATTCTGGCTGGCTAATGGAAAGGAGCAAACAATAAACTTTAGCGTATTGTCCAGAGTAGCTTATTACGGACTTTCTTTCGATGAAAAGGGGGTTATCAAGCAAACGAATAATGCGCATAATGACATCACGATTTTATCGGCGGATGATACCGGTAAGAATCCTCAGATCGCGTTTATCGAAGCAGCCCGGAAACACAATAGCAAGGTCGATTGGGTCATTTATAATGACAAATCCTACTGGGATTGGTGGAAGAAACTGACCTATCCATCTAGAGTATCCATTCTTGAAACTTTGACTGAGAGTATTGTCAGCCTACTAACCAGTCAGATAACCGATAAGTTTTCAAAAATTAAAGAAAATATAACACTGGGTGCCATATCATCGCCAACACGCGGGGATGGTGTGACGCTCTATTTTAATGATTACCCCGATGATTCCGAGTCTATTGGGCTATTCAATCGTTTTTTTGCCGACTTGCAAAAAAAACTGCATGCTCAAGAGAATGATTATTTTATTAATATCCTGGTGCAGCAATCTGCTCTGGGAACCGGCATATACCGCTATTCCAATTTGCTTGAGCGGATCGACAATACAAAGTTTTCCAATGGCACATATACACCACTTGTGACTAATTCACGTGATGATCCAAGAACCAAAATTCTGGTTCTAATCGAAGAACCGACTACGGATTCCAAAAAGAAATTGAGATTGGATTTGGAAAATGGTGAATTGCACGGGATAGAGCGTGGTTTATTGTTAAGAAATATTATTCCGGTAATAGAATTTGATGGCAGGAACTGGAAACAGCTTGAAGATGACGTGGTGTATTTTAAAGATAATTTTGGCGGAATCGGATTCTGGCCCTTAATGGTAAATGAGCCAGCAGTGCTCGAAGAGATGCCGTCCCGGTGTGATGAGATTAATTCTGTAGGCGGCTGTCTGGTAAGGTATTTTCAGAATATGACTTGGCATGGTGAGCCGGAATCATTCTTAGAGAAGATGGTCTGTGAGAATCGCGCTTATTTTCGTATTGCATTGGGTTCGCTAACCGCTTTATGCTTGTTATTTACGAGTCTTTATTTTTATTCTTGTCGTATCCATACAAGAATCAAGAAACTTTATATACCTTATCTGATTATTATCGTTGTGCCCGCGTTGGTCGTCGCGCTGCTTCTGTTAACGTATGACCCCTTACTTGAGCCTATTTCGACTGGGAATTTACCGTTAATTATTGTTCTGTCTGGGGGTGTGGCCATTAGTATTGTCGTGTACCAGAAACGGAAAAAAGAAAAGGTAAAACCTTCGCGGCCCAGGATACAAGCCTCCTATGGCGATTAGGCTGATGCTTAATTCTTTGGTGCGGAGCTTGTCGGTAAGGATAAGTCAATGGATTTGATCGAGAAAGCGACTGTAATGCACTACCACCGTCACCGGATTGCAGAATTTCAACAGGGATCCGTCGAGTCATTAGGGTGGCGCGGAACCTTTAGCCAGCAAGCGCGTTATCAAGTACTGGCAAAAGTCGGTGATTTGAATGGTGCGACCTTGCTGGATATTGGTTGTGGGTATGGTGATTTAAAAGCTTTCCTGGATATGCATTTTTCTGACTTTGATTATATCGGTATTGATCAAATGCCGGAATTCATTGCAGAGGCAAGAAAACGCTATGAGGATTGTAAGCAGACTGTTTTTTATCAAACTGACTTTAGCGCCGCGGAATTACCGCAAGTCGATTATGTCATCGCCAGTGGTGCATTGGGTTACCGCTGTAAAAATGAAGGTTTTTATACCGACATGATCTGCAAACTGTATAACAGCGCCCGGCTTGCATTGGCTTTTAACATGCTGGATAAAAACCATTTTCCGCAGCATGATTTACTGATCGGTCATGATCGCGATGAAATCCTGACACTTTGTCGAACACTATCGCCGCGAGTAGAATGCTTCAGTGATTACCTGGAAGATGATTTTACGGTGTTTATGTATCGAAACGGGGATGATGTTTAGTTGTTTGCATAGAGATTGGAAAAGAATCCAATAAAACGGAGGATTGCGTGAAACGGACTTTGCCGGCTAAATCGGAACAACAAGTAAATCAAGCTCAACCTGCTGATGACAAGCTTAGAGCAAGTCGCACACAAAATATTGTGGATAATCGCCCAAGTACGATTGCACAACGAAGGTTGATAGAAAACATTCGTTCCAGTCCGAAAGCGGTCGCTCAGCGACAGATGACACAATTATTTCAGAATAGCGTCCGTACGCATGATAATGTGGCATTGTCACAAGAAACTGATGTGAAGGGTGAGAAAGCCGGACAACTCAAAAATGATGGGCGAAATTTTAGAAAAATTTCACCGTCTGCAAATGTAGTGCAAAGCAATGCGACTGCGCCAATTCAGCGAAAAATATTTTTTATGGACAGTGCTACCGAGCTATTGCTGCCTAAAGGTAAAGAAGATGGCATAAAGCAGAAAAAAATATTTGAGCTGCTTTGGAAAAATGAATTTACCCAGAATGAACTAACTTATCATAAAGAACGTTTTGTGCTTGAAGCTGAGTTTAAGAAAGCGATCATGGACGCCCTCAGTAGCGAGAATAACTCATTACTGGTTAAAGATGAAACGAGTGATAATCCCAACTTATTTAATATGGGAGCCTTTGTTCTTTCGGCCATTCGGAACTTAGGGCCTAACCCTGCAAATTTCAAAGTTAAACCACCGACACCGGGTTCTATCGGAGTGCGCGGCCTTAATTCAAAATTTGCCTTTAAATATGTTCCTGAGAATAAGGGCGAAAAGAAACCCGGATATGTTGCTAATATTGCATCCTATTATGCAGAAGGTGGCGTTAAAAAAATCGCCAAAAAGTATTTTGATGAAGCGATTTCCGGTAGCGATGACAGTAAAGCCAATAAATTAGCCATCACGATTGGGCTGAATTCATTCAGTCCGGTCATTCAGGAGGATTACGATACACGCAGGAATGTTGTGGAAAGTGCCGTTGATGGACTAGAGATACCGGACTACCCGATCAACTTTAGAGGCTTTGGCTTTTTATGGGAACCTAACTGGCATTTTAAGGAAGAAAAGGTAGATATCCAGAAGTTGCGGAACGTACTCACTTATGGCAGTGACGCAGGTAATCGCAAAGAAAAATTTAAAGAAGTGCAAAAGACTTTATCTGAGAATTATCCTTATGGTGTATTCCGTGAAACCGTAATGGGAAGTACTCACACTCAAGATTTGGTCGATCGTTTGAAGCTTTACAATAACCCAGTCTATATTCATTCGGGCGATGGTGATGCGGTTGGTTTAAAAGTGACTAATGATGCGGATACCGGTATTTCAGATAAAGGTGTTCTGGATAAATTCACCGAACATCTGGAGGACAAAGGAACCGGGGCGCAAATAGTGATCGGCGGGTACAATCTTTACAACCTGGATCAATCACTGCTGCTTACTGAGATTGTGAAAGCGGACAGCCGCTTTGATAATTATCAGAGTGGCGGGAAGATCGATAAGCAAAAACCTTCTGCCAAACTTGAGGACTATAAGGAAGAACATCAGGTTTTCCTGAAACAAAAAATTGCGCAAATTGAGCACATCTCTCAAGTTGGAAATCGCTATGATCGCATTATCCGTGATGCCATCAGCGATGTTTACCCGAAAATGCTCTATCCGACAGAGCCTAACATGTTGATAAAGGCCTATGATACGGATGACGATACTGATTTCTTCAACACCAGCTTATTTGAAAATAAAAAATTAAAGGATCAGGGCAGTTTGTGGGGAGTGGGGGCGTCTGAGGGGCGTATTTTCAAAGAAAATCTTGAGAAGGAATACGGCGAAACGGGAGGCGACGGCAAAGGTTTTGTCGATTGGGCGCAAGGCGCATCATTGCCAACGGATCCGCGTGGCTTTAGCCGTCATTTATTAATTTCCGGCTATGAAAAATTTCCAAGTCAGAAAGCGGATTGGCCACCATTTGCGGAATATGAAAAGAGTAAGGAGAACACCGATATTCCATTGCTGGATGCCGCAGTGCAACAAGCGCAATCTTATACCAGCGCCTACCGGCTGTCCGAGCTTTATGCACAAGCCAGCGTACCGTCAGGACTGTCAAAAGAAAATTACCGGATAAAACTAGGCGAGATAAAAGAAAAAGCCAGGATTGCTTTTAATACAGTGGAGAATGTAGTGAAAAGAATGATGGATGGGAGCGCAAAATTGTCATTTCTTCAACAAGAAGCTGATAAAAGCACTGGTTCTGAGAAGCACGATGAGATAGCAAAACGTATTCGTCAGGAATTGCTTGCTAAGTATAAATTCTATAACGGTATTAAGTAACAGATTGAATCGATGCCAATGTAATAATTTTGATATGTATTGAAAAGTAGTGCTGATTTGTTTGATGAACTTGTGGGATCAATGCCGCAGCCTTTATGCCGCGTATGTAAAATAGAACTTACAAAAGCATAATTGGGTTATTCATCCTAAATTTCTCAGTTGAAGTCACTTAAATCGTTCAAGAATCCCATAGATTAAGGCTTTTTGAAAGATTCATTGCATCACCAATCAGGTGAGATTCTAATAAATTAGCCAGAATTGGCTGAAAGAATTTTCAAATATAGCCTTCAGCTTGATTTAGGCAGCTGAGGTTTTTAGTATAAAAAGACTACTCTACTTGCAGCGAGGTTTTTTATTTTGGAAGATACGAATATCTCAGAATATGCGATAAATGTTGTTTTATAAGTCGTGGTCTACGAAATTCAATTCTTATAACCATGCCAAAGAAAACTGAAATTAACTGGTTAAGCGAGCCAGAAGCGCATAATTATCCGGCAGCCTTGTCTTACTTGAGCCTGATATACGATGAACAGACAGTGATTGGTTATGTGGATAATCTAAAACAGGCGAAGATTTCAGAGTTCAAGGCCAAGGATATTTTTAGAGCATCCAACTTATCATTACTCGGGATAAGTAATGTCCATATCAAGAAAAACCAACAGAAAATACAATCGGGGGATCAGTTATCCCCCATCTTGCTGGTGAGAGATTCGGTGAATGGGAAAGTGATTGTCGCGGATGGCTATCATCGGCTTTGTGCAATCTATACTTACGACGAAGATGCCGTCATTCCGTGCAAAATTGTCTAGCAAGTCCAAAGGTGTGAGATTTGATTGCGGATATCGATAAAGCCGACCCAACAGTAGTCATGGATGAGATTCAGCTTATTCTGGCTGAAAAACGTACCTCACTTTCCGTGATGCGGACAGGTATAGCCATATTGGCCCTTCCTTTATCCGTTATGAGCGTGCTGGTAGCGACATCAAGAATGTATGATGCAGAAAGTGTTTTGCACTTTCTGATTCCATTGGGGTTACTTAGTCTTGCCTTGGTTGGTTTAAGTGTTTATCTGATTATCCGTTCGATCATTCGAATTCACTTCTATGACAAGCTGCTTTACAAAATAAAGCTAAAGAAAAGTGATCTTGCCGAGCTGATTGAATAAATTTACTTCAGGAATTGAATGATTACACTCTGATTCGCATGTTTTTTCGTGGCGGTTATATGTATGTTTTTGCCACAAATTCAATGAATTAAAATTTTGTTCCGGGTATCATTCTTAACTGCCCGTGATCAATCCATCTGGTTGCGACAATTTGTCACATTCCCTTTTCTTTATTTTGCCTGGATAATCCTATCTGGATTGAGCGGTTACAGTTACTGACCAAATTATTAATTTTTGTCTATTTTAGGCCCTCCTAGCTTAATAGATTGTTATGAACAGTGCAGATTGTTTTGTATTGCAATCATGGTAAGGATCATAACTTTACTTTCTTCCCCCTCCCCATTCCATGCCTCCCTCCCTCAAAAGCGCTTCTACTCAGGCTGGCATCGGAATGGTTTTTTTCAATCAGTGCACTGTCAAGTTGAGCATTGATTGAAATTTCATCGGTTTATTTTCCTCTTGGTTTTTCCTCGGTTCGTTTACACTCTGTTAGACAGAGCGATGAATTTGATGTATTTTTGTATCAAATTGGTCTATTAGTCTAGGTTGCTAAAATATAATGCGAAGGGGGTAATATGAAGCGATCATTACCGGTTGAATCAGAGCGGCAACAAACGCGCAATCCTGCTGCCGTGGCAGCTATTTCATCTGTTCATCAAGCTTTTGTGGATAATCGTGAATCAACAGCTGCCCAAAGGCAGATGATCACTACTATGGCCAATTCTCCTCAAGCCATCGCGCAGCGCCAAATGAGCCAACAAATGCACAGCAGCTCGCGCGTGCTGGCGCAGCGCAAGTTATTTTCTGGTGAATCCGTGCAGCGTGTTGAGGAAGATGAATCCCTGCAAAAGAAATCCGAGCCGATCCAACGGGTCGAGGAGGAAGAATTACAGAAAAAAGCAGCCACGGACTCTCCTGCACAATTGAAAGAGCAGTCTTCCGTCCAAACAAACAACACCGCGAACAACACTGGCCTGCCGGACAACCTCAAAACCGGCATTGAATCGCTTTCCGGTATGTCCATGGACTCCGTCCGGGTTCATTACAACTCATCTCAACCTGCGCAGCTTAACGCTTTAGCTTATGCGCAAGGCACCGACATCCACGTGGCACCGGGGCAGGAGCAACATTTGCCGCATGAAGCTTGGCATGTGGTGCAGCAAGCGCAAGGTCGCGTTCAACCGACGATGCAGATGAAAGATGGGGTTCCGGTTAATGATGATCAAGGACTTGAGCGGGAAGCGGATGTGATGGGGGCTAAAGCGGTGCAGATGCGGGAAAGACAAGATTCAAAATATGCTCTTGGCGCGTACTCCGGTATTGGCCAGACTGTGCAACGGATTATTCACATTGGTCGAGAACCGGCTAATCCAAACGCATATCGTACTATAACCACTATTAATGGCTCGACTCCGTTTCATTATGGAGGGGGGCCTATGAATATCGCTGCAGGGGTTTATAACAACAACCGCCAGAATGCCGGGGTTCCAGTTGTGCCTGTGGCCACTGTCGACGGAAAATCTGACCATTCAAGTAATTCGTTGCTTGATAGGACTTGGGCATCAAATCAAACACCTGAAATTGACCATATAGTCCCGGTCTTAAACTACGGTTCCAATTCTTACAATAATGCACGCGTTTTGAGCAAGACTGAAAACAACAACGGTGTCGCTGCCCGTCCTGGCGGAGGTGCCATCAATACCATAGCACATCACAGAATACAGATCACAGATGCGGGAGGCTATAACCATACCGTAGCACAAGGAGGCGCTCTTGATGGTAACGATCTGGCAAGAGTAACTACCTTTGGAGGTATTGGGGCAGTAATAGGTGCCAACAGCGGTGCTGTTAGTAATAACGTACAAATTGACGAGGTTTAGAAGAGGAAGAACCACTGCAAAAAAATAGCAGCTGAATCTCTCCGGCACAATTGGAACAACAATCCTCCGCTAAACCCAATAACACCGGTTTTCCGGACAACCTAAAACCGGCATCGAATCGCTTTCCGGTATGTCCATGGACTCCGTCCGGGTTCATTACAATTCGTCCCAGCCCGCGCAGCTTAACGCTTTGGCCTATGCGCAAGGAAGGGTTCAGCCGACCCTGCAAATGGCGGAGGGAACGCCGATAAACGACGATCTCGGGTTGGAACAGGAAGCGGATGTCATGGGTGCAAAAGCTGCCGGATAGATTGGATAGAATACGCTACCGGATAGCATGGTTTGCCAGCGCACGAAAATCACCTTCCCAGCTCTTTAGTTTGTCATGCGCATGGCGGCGCTGGGTGGCGTTGGTGCTGTTGTGCATCTGCGCGATGAAAGCGCAGTTGTATTCGGTCAGTTTCACCTGGTAGGCGCGGTAGTGGGCATCCGCAGAGCGCTCGACGCGCTCGACCAATACGCGCAGTGCTGCGACGACCTGTTCGGTTTCTACCGGTTCAGCGGCCAGGCGGCGCAGTGTCAACAAAGTCTCGTGCTGCCGGCGCTGGCGCTCGATCAGCCAGGCTTCGGGGTCGAAAGGTGACGCTGCAATGCTGGCAGCGACCAAGCGTCGTTGTGCCTCGTCAATGCTGCCGTAGAGATTCTCGATGCGTTTGATAGTGCGCTTGGTCGATGCCTCCAGTCGTTCTTCGATATTCGGTTGCAGGTGGTCGCGCCGCAGTTCTTCGTTTCCCTTGCTGTAGTGTTTCTCCATATGTTGCCATTGCGCTTCACCCAAACCCGGCACTAACGGTGCGCCGAGCTGCAGCATATGATCGAACGCTGGCGCCACGGTGTTTCTCAGTTCCTCGGACCAACCGCAAACCTGTGCCGGTGTCACTGAATCGTCGAGCTGATTGCGCAGCCCGGCTAGCAAAGCCGCGTATTCCGGGAGCTGCGTTTTGCGGTGCCAATCAAACCACCGGCGGATTGCTTCCTTGGCGTGCGGTGTCTGTTCGCTGCTAAAGTTGACGTAACCATCGAGCCACCACCAGACCAACTGTGGTCCTTGATCGTAACCGAGGCGCAACATACTGCAACTGCCGAGCAGGAGCAGCAAACAGATCAATACGCCTCTCGCAAGAGACATCCGCAGGGCATTCCCCATTGTACTCATCGGTTGCAAACTAAAAGATGCAAGCAGGGGCTTACGATAATGCATTTTGGTTCTCACGAGATAGAAATACTCCTAGTTTTTTTACAGCAATAGGGCACCTCTAAAAATCCAAATTTCGTCACAACACTTTGTTGCTCACAAGAAATGTTTCCTTACATATCAGTTATATGCTGCGTCACCATTTTTTGCTCGCGCCTCGTTTTGTTTAGAATTTTGAATTTTTAGAGGTGCCCAATAGAAATTTATATCAGTCTGGGCAAAATGGTTAGGATTAATCGCTTATTAGCGATAAGATTACCAATATTACTCCCCTTTGAGCATTCATTTCAGCATTGAAGTCCATTCCTCGGCTTTTTTATATCCATGACCCCATGTGTAGCTGGTGTTACGCCTTCAGCCAAAGCTGGGCTGCGTTGCAACAGGATTTGCCGCGCGATATGGAAATTGTTTATCTTGTTGGCGGGCTGGCGCCGGATACCACAGAACCCATGCCGCTCGCGACGCAAGCAATGGTGCAGCAGGCATGGCAGCGCATCGAGCAAACCGTCCCCGGTGTTCACTTCAACTGGGACTTCTGGTCACAGAATACGCCGATCCGTTCAACTTATCCGGCCTGCCGGGCCGTTCTGGCAGCCAAAAAGCAAAGCGCCGAGGCTGAGCCGGAAATGATACGCGCCATTCAGACCGCTTATTATCAACAAGCGAAGAATCCATCACTGCCGGAAACCTTGCAAGGTTGTGCCCGCGAGATTGGATTGAACGAAGAAGTTTTTATCGAAGATCTGAAGAATCCGGCGATAGAAAGTGAATTACAGCATCAAATTCAACTGGCAAGAAGCATGGATGGCTATTCCTATCCGTCTTTGCGGCTGGTGCATAATAGTACCGTGTTTCCGATTGCGATTGATTATCTGGATCATCGCACCATGCTGAATGAGATAAAAACTATCGTATCTGTAGTGGTTCACCTTGATCTGACAACTTCAGAAACTAACCTCTATTAATCTGTAAGAAAACTCAGGATTGTTTACAGAGAGGTTGATTGAAGTTGTTGTGGTGTACGTCGTCAAATCACTCACCCAACGTGGTGTACTTAAGCAATCTGAATCGAAATTTCTGCTGTGCACGTATATTTGCAGCTACAATTCCATGTAGGTTTTCGTCCCACGTTGTGTATTGATCGATGAATTTTTCAGATACTGCTTTGTCACCCTGGAACTGCACATCAAGAGTCTTGGCTAGCATCTTTCCGGCAACGTCGTGATACTTGTCGTAGTGAATATGCAAAGTCTTCGTCGTTTGATCGAACGATAGCAGGTCATTCTCCATAAAGAAGTTCCACTGCATTAGCTGCATAGTGTTGTGGGGCTGGTCGCGCCGCGGTTTGTTGTTTAGCAACACGCGCAGTATTCCTGCGGCGTAGACGCTCCGCAGTTGCGCGTCAGTGTAGTAACCCTGCTTGTGTAGCGCTTTGGCAACAAATAGAGACACAAGATCAGCTTTCAGTTCTTCGAGGGTGCTGGAGTTGTCCTCAAACGCTATCCCGAGGTCGCGACCATCTTTAGTTCTGTCGACGCCGAGATAATGACCCACCTCATGCCACACCGTATTATAAAATTCTCCGTCTAAAGTTAGTTCTTTCGCTTGCTCTTCTCCGACGGCAGCGGTAAGTTTTCGCGTCATATCTTCAAAGATGTTTGGTTCGCGCAGAATGTTTGCACGCAACAAGATCGTGCGTCCGTATCGACGTGCCAAGTAGCTTTCATTTGGTAGAATCGTGGCTGTATTGATGCCGCGAGACTCACCAAAGTCGGCAATTACATCGTAAACACCGATAGGAATATCTTCCCGAATTTTCTTGTGATTGAGGTAAGGAAGCGAATCTTCCAAAGATTGCAAGCCCTTAATCGCTTGGCGCAGTGCAGCAGTCTCAGCTTGCCGTGTCAACAGAAGACTGAAAGCAAAAAACGTCTTCACGCCATAGAGTTCATCATTGTAGGTTTCATATGACCCAATCTCAGCATTAATATTCTTGAAATGTCCTGTGACCCAACTTGCATCGCCTGATTCGTAATCGTTCGTCAACAAGTCACGAGCTTTATTTCGCAAGTAGCGTGCAAACTCCCAATCGTCTTTATTAATTGCATCGGCTGCTTCGTTCAAAAGCTGATTTGCTGTAAACAGATCATCTGCGTATGCGACTGCGTAAGGAACGGTATAGATACCACCAGTTCCTTGTTTGGTTTCGAGCGCTTGCAATTTGCCGAGCAGATTTGGATGTAGTGTTTTGAGTGCTGGATACTTCCTCAAGGTTGCGATATCCGCTCGAATGTCTTGTATCTCTACTCGGCGAACAACGGTTCTTAAGTCGAGTACTTCTTCACGTAATTGACCGGTTGCATCTTCTTTAACGGCCGCCTCGATCAGCTCCTTCGTGATCTTCCAAGGATACAGATTCATACCTGGCTGGATTGGATCGACAGGCAAAAAGGATTCACGTTTGTTCTCAAGCGTCGTTGCAATGGGACCTCGATACAATCGATAGAGGTTCAAGAGATTTTGCGTAGCTTGAGAACTGTTTGCCTTATCAAGTTGCACGAGAATATGGTGTGAACTCTGTGCTTGTGGGTGTCGCTGTTTTTCATATAAGCGCTGAAAAATGTTCCCAGCTAGCAGTAGTTTCTCGATCGCGATTCGTTCGCCAGTGCTGAGTTCTGAAAGATTGGTAGTGAGATGAATTGTTTGTGTCTCGTCGATTAAAGGTTGGCTTTTCTCGAGTGACCAGTAACCATTTGGCAGTGAAGCTGGTTTCATGGTTTTGTTGTTTTGCGTCTGGCATGCTGTAGCTAATGTCAGAGAAAGAAGAATTAGAAAAAGATTTTTCATTGTTGAGTCCCTATTCGTGGCTTTTCCTAGGTAATTCATGCAAATACATTTATTCTTGAAAGATGTTGTCAGAAAATGATTTGGCTTTGGCTCAGGTGAGTGATTGCTTCTGCTCGTAAGCGGGCATTTCAATCACTCCAATTATTATCTCATCCAAAAGAAAAAAATTTCTTCAATCTATCCATGAAGCTGCCTGAATTTGCGTGGGCTGTTTCATTTTTGTCGGCCAGTAAATTTTCCAGGGTTAACTGATAAATTTTCGACAGTTGCTCGATGTCATCGACTGCAACATACTCATTCAATTTGTGTATCGTTGCATTGAGCGGGCCAAATTCGATGACTTGCGCGCAGATATCGGCGATAAAGCGGCCGTCCGAGGTGCCGCCGGAAGTGGAAAGCTGTGGTTCGAGGGTGGTGACTTGGGTAATGGCATCGCTCATGGCGTTGGCTAGTTCACCTTTGGACGTGAGAAAAGGTTTTCCTGAGAGTTCCCACGCTAATTCATAGTCAAAGCCATGCCGGTCAAGAATTTCATACACGCGGGCTTTGAGGGAATCGACGGTGCTGGCGGTGGAGAAACGGAAATTGAATAATAAATTCAGTGTGCCGGGAATGACGTTGGTGGCGCCGGTGCCGCCATGAATATTCGAGATATGCCAGGTGGTTGGCGGAAAATATTCATTGCCTTGATCCCATTCGGTTTGCGCCAATTCCGCAATGGCCGGCGCGGCCAGATGGATCGGGTTTTTTGCCAGGTGCGGGTAAGCGATATGGCCTTGTATGCCTTTAATCGTCAGATTGCCGGACAGAGAGCCGCGGCGGCCGTTTTTGAGGGTGTCTCCCAACTTTTCGGTGCAAGTGGGTTCGCCCACAATACAGTAATCCAGTAATTCGCCGCGCGCTTTGAGCGTTTCGACCACTTTGACCGTGCCGTCGACTGCGATGCCTTCTTCGTCGGAAGTGATCAGCAGCGCAATCGATCCTTGATGATTGGCATGGTGTGCGACAAAAGCTTCGATGGCGGTGATAAAGGCTGCGAGCGACGATTTCATGTCGACAGCGCCGCGTCCATAGAGTTTGCCATCGCGGATGGCGGGGGTAAATGGATCGCTGTCCCACTGTTCCAGCGGGCCGGTGGGCACCACATCGGTATGTCCCGCAAAGCAGAGCACGGGAGCTGTATTGCCACGGCGCGCCCAAAGATTATCGACTTCGCCAAAACGCATTTTTTCAATATGGAAACCGAGTTTTTCCAAACGCTCGATTAAAATGTCCTGACAACCGTCATCGGCAGGTGTCAGTGAGCGGCGGGTAATCAGTGTCTGCGCGAGGGCCAGTGTGTCATTGGACATGGGATTTTTCCTGAATTTAAGTAATGAAATAGTTTTTATAGCGTGAGTGTATGAATTACACAACAATATGTCCATAAAACTTTCGGGTTAATGTAGGGATTTAAGTGATTATCCTGTAAATTTGAGGCGGTAAGCTATTGAACAGGCTGTCAAGGAAACTCTGATTAAGTTGATTACATTCATGGTTCGACAAGCTCACCACGAACGTAATCAATATATTACCGTTCGTCCTGAGCCTGTCGAAGGACTTGATCAGAGTTTCCTTAAACCGATGCCGGATTCTACATAGCTGATTCATGTCTTGCACTGTTGACATGTAATGTGCGTAACTTGATTTGGGCTTAACTCACTACGGGGAAAATCATCATGCTTATGTTTCTCTTTTATGTCATCTTGCTGCTCGTTGCAGTCATTAGTTTAATTCTGGCAGTTCCTGTCATACGCCGTTTCCTGGTTTCAAATCAGGTTCTGAAAATTTTTCGCAAAATGCTTCCGCAAATTTCCCAGACGGAGCAGGAAGCATTGGATGCAGGCACGGTTTGGTGGGAAGGTGAATTATTCAGCGGCAAACCCGACTGGAAAAAATTGCTGGCTTATCCGAAGCCGCAATTGACGGCGGAGGAACAAGCTTTTCTCAATGGTCCGGTTGAGCAATTATGCGCGATGCTGGATGAATGGAAGATTACTCATGAGTTGAAAGATTTGCCGCCGGAAGTCTGGCAGTTTATCAAGGAAAAAGGCTTTTTTGGTTTGATTATCCCCAAGCAGTATGGCGGCTACGGATTTTCAGCGCTGGCACACTCCGAAGTCGTGATGAAAATCGGTTCGCGCAGCGGTACTGCGGCAGTAACGGTGATGGTGCCGAATTCATTGGGACCGGCTGAGCTGCTGTTGCATTATGGCACCGAGAAACAGAAAGAATATTATCTGCCGCGTCTTGCCAAGGGTCTGGAAGTGCCGTGTTTTGCGCTGACTTCACCGGAAGCTGGCTCGGATGCCGGTTCCATGCCGGATTTTGCGATCGTCTGCCGGGGTGAGTATGACGGCAAAACCGATGTCCTGGGTATGCGGGTAACCTGGGAGAAACGCTATATTACCCTGGGCCCGGTTGCGACCATTTTAGGGCTGGCATTCAAGCTGTATGATCCCGACAAATTACTCGGCGGAAATGAAGATCTCGGTATTACGCTGGCGCTTATTCCCACCAACACCCCGGGGGTGAATATCGGGCGGCGGCATTATCCGCTCAATGGGGCATTCCAAAATGGCCCCAATTGGGGAAAGGAAGTATTCATTCCGATGGATTGGATCATCGGCGGGCAAGAAGGGGTCGGGCAAGGGTGGCGCATGTTGATGAACTGTCTGTCAGTCGGGCGCGCCATTTCGTTGCCAGCCACCAGTGTGGGCGCGGCAAAATTGGCAGCACGAACCGCTGGCGCGTATAGCCGGGTGCGTACGCAATTTAAAACGCCGATCGGTTATTTCGAAGGAATCGAGGAAGCACTGGCGCGGATTGGCGGCAATACCTACATGATGGATGCCGCGCGTGTCATGACAGCCGGCTCGGTTGATCTGGGCGAGAAACCCTCGGTGGCTTCGGCGATCGTCAAATATCATCTGACCGAACGGGGACGTCAAGCGGTTAACGATGCCATGGATATTCACGGCGGCAAAGCAATCTGTATCGGCCCAAGAAACTATCTGGGGCGCACTTATCAGCAGATTCCCGTCAGCATCACCGTAGAAGGCGCCAATATTCTGACGCGTAACATGATTATTTTTGGCCAGGGTGCGATCCGTTGCCATCCTTATCTGCTAAAAGAAGTCAACGCCACGCAGGATAAAAACCCGGATAGCGCATCGCTGGCGTTTGACGAAGCATTGATGGGGCATGCAAAGTTTACGCTGCGTAATACCGCCAACAGTTTGGTGTACGCATTGTTTGGTGATTATATAAAAGACAATGCGCCGGAAAACAGCTCCCCGGAAACGGCCGTTTATTATCGCCAACTGGCACGTTTTTCCGCCAGCTTCGCCTTTATCGCCGATGTCGGGCTGATGCGATTAGGCGGCTCACTCAAACGTAAAGAAAGATTATCCGCCAGACTGGGTGATATTTTGAGCATGCTTTATTTATGCTCGGCAACATTGAAACGTTTCGAGGATGATGGCCGTCCCAGTGCTGATTTGCCGCTGTTGCACTGGTCGATGCAGGATGCCCTATATCAAATGCAACAGGCCTTTGATGAATTTCTGACTAACTTCCCCGGACATATTGCGCTGATCTGGTTGCTGAGAGCGCTGGTTTTCCCGCTCGGCAAACGCTGCAAGCGGCCTGCTGACGACTTGGCGCATGAGGTTTCCCGGTTAATGATGGAACCGGGTGCCGTGCGGGATCGACTGACGACCGGGATTTATGTGCCGACAGCGGATAACGAGCCGATGGCGGATTTGGAATTGGCCTTGCAATGTGTTGTCGAGTGCGGGGCGGTTGAAGCCAAGCTGCGGGAAGCTACTAAGCTACGCCAAATTACTGCGCGAGGCGATGAGAAAATTGCCCAGGCATTGGCACTCAAAGTCATCACTGCTGAAGAAGCCGACTTGCTGAATAAGATGAAAGACTTGCGCAGCCGGGTGGTTAAGGTGGATGATTTTCCGCCTGATTTTGGTAAGGAAGTCAAAACCGCTAGTAACGGAGGCGGCAAAGCAACCAGAAGTGCAGTAAATAGTGATAAAAATACTGCTGCTGCCAAGCGTGGTGATGATACGGCCAGTACGGCCAGCGAAAGTACAGAGAGCGCCAAGACAGCCAGTGAAAATAAGGATACAGTGGAGTAAAATTTACTAAAAAACCACTGAATTATTCGTCGCACCGGCGAAAGCTGGTGCCCAGTTTGTTGATTCTTCTGAATTCCGGCTTTCGCCGGAATGACACATTCCTAATAATTCATCGTTGGAATCTTTGACTGAAGTAAAAGGGAAAGCTATGCAAATTGAGCAAGACCGAATGGCGAGTGTCATTCCAGTGGAAATTGCAAAAACACTGGATGGTCTTTTTAAAGAGCGCGTACAACGTTCGCCGCAAAAGGAAGCTTATCGCTATTTCAATCCGATTAGCGAGCAATGGAGCGATTACACGTGGGAGCAGATCAATCAATTCGTTGCCCGTTGGCAGGCTGCGCTGGTAAAAGAATCACTGGTTCCTGGCGATCGGGTAGCGGTGATGATGAGGAATTGCCCGGAATGGGTCATGTTCGAGCAGGCGGCACTGGGTCTTGGGCTGGTGGTAATTCCTTTATACACCGATGATCGTGTTGAGAATGCGGCTTATATTATCAATGATGCCAATGTTAAATTGTTGTTGCTGGAGAACTCACATCAATGGCAGCAATTTCTTAGCATACACAATCAGATAGAGGGATTGCAGCGGATCGTTATGCTGCGCCCTTTTGAACCAGACAGCGTAGATACCTGTGATAACGTCCGCGTTGTGTCAGCCAGAGATTGGCTGCCAGCCCTTGCGGGTGAAGTCAAGCATATCAATAATGATCCGCAGGCTCTTGCCACCATCATTTATACATCCGGCACGTCAGGCCGCCCCAAAGGGGTCATGCTGAGTCACCACAATATATTGACTAACGCTTCGGGCTGTTTGCAAGTCATACCGGTATTGCCCGATGATCTGTTACTTTCTTTCCTGCCTTTATCACACACTTTTGAGCGCACAGCAGGTTACTATGTACCGATGATGGCCGGCGCCACGATTGCCTATGCACGCTCAATCCAGCAATTACAAGAAGATCTGCTGACAATTCGGCCGACATTGTTGATCTCGGTGCCACGTATCTATGAAAGAGTGTATGCGGGCATCCGTGCAAAACTTGCCGAAGGCTCCGGTTTTGCGCGCTGGTTATTTAATTTTGCGGTAGACGTGGGATATAGTCGTTTTGAATGTCAGCAGGGAAGGGGATACCAACGACTGTCACATGTGTTGTGGCCACTATTAGAAAAACTGGTAGCGGATAAAGTGATGGGTAAGTTGGGTGGGCGGTTACGATTTGTGATGAGCGGCGGGGCTGCGTTATCGGCTGAAGTTTCGCGGATTTTCATCGGTCTGGGATTACCCATTCTGCAAGGATACGGTATGACTGAAAGCAGTCCGGTAGCTTGTGCCAATCGGCTAAAAGATAATGTGCCAGCCAGTGTGGGTTTGCCTATCCCCGGCGTCGAAGTCAAGTTGGGAGAGGATAATGCATTACTGATCCGTGGACCTAATGTCATGCTGGGGTATTGGAATAATCCGGAAGCAACGAAAGCAATTATTTCCTCGGATGGCTGGCTTAATTCCGGTGATATTGCTTCGATTGATGAGCAGGGCCATGTAACCATTACCGGGCGTCTGAAAGAAATTATTGTATTGTCTAACGGTGAGAAAGTACCACCGGCCGATATGGAAGCAGCCATTATGCGTGATCCGCTTTTTGATCAAGTGATGTTAATCGGTGAAGCGCGTTCCTATTTAAGTGTTCTGGTTGTTTTGAATCCGGCCCGGCAGCAAGATTTCATGACACAATATGGTCTGGATGGCAATCTTGATAATGAACAACAAAGACAACAAGCTGAGGAAATTTTATTAAACAAAGTCGCGCACCAAACGAGCGAGTTTCCTGGCTATGCCAAAATACGCCGTATTGCAGTCATTCCGGAGCCCTGGAGTATTGAAAACGGTTTGTTGACGCCCACTTTGAAGTTAAAGCGAGCGAAGGTGCTGGAGAAATATAAGGCGGAAGTCGATAAACTTTATACGGGGCACTAACTTTGTTGGAAAACTATCATTTAACTTAACCCTCGCTGTGGAGGAAGCAAATCGATGGCAAAAGACACCAGTAAGTTGGATAAAGTGGTTCTGGAAGCACGCTTGAATGCAGAGAAACGTGCCAAAGGATACCGGGAGCAGGCACTTAAATTGTTTCCCTGGGTGTGTGGCCGTTGTGCGCGCACGTTTGATCACAAAAACCTGCAGTTGCTGGAAGTGCATCACAAGAACAGTAATCATGATGACAATCCGCCCGATGGCAGTAATTGGGAACTGCTTTGTACCTACTGCCACGAAAATGAACACTCCAAGCTTAAAGATTCCATGGGGCGCGTTGATAGCGGAGGAGCTGAAACAGTTGCTACGTTTAGTCCGTTTGCCAATCTTAAAGATCGGTTAAAGAATAAATCGTAGTGAAAAAAGCGCATGGTTAATAATACGTTCCGGTGTTAGAAACAGGCTAGAAATTCTCATTTATCAAGCATAAACTGCGTTTTTTACCTGTTTTTGCTTTGCATCGGTTGCCTAGAATACGTTTTTCAACAATCTGTTAATGCCGAGGCCATAGACCTTGTGGCGCATGTCTTCTCAAGCGATGGCCTTCTCTCAATAAATACAGGTTGAGTTAGGAAATTGTTTGAAATCACTGCATTCGCAGCGCTTTCATAACGACGGCCAGCCTCTGCTTAACCCCATCGCTATTTTCCCATAAGCTATAATGTCATGACTCAATCAAGGAGAGCAGTTTGTTTCTGACACGTGATGATCGCAAGATCAGTATTATTGGTGGCTTACTATTGCTAGGGTTGACGTTGACGGCAGGTGTCGCTGTCTATAATGCCATGCAGCATCAGATTGAGTCTGTGCTCGGTAGAGGCTTGGGTGTTGCTTTACAGGGCAAAGCATTGCTTATTGAAAGCCAGGTTGAAAAAAGTGTCGCAGATACACATGCACTTGCTCTGCGTCCATTCCTGATTCAATCCATGCAGGAACTCAATGCCGAACCCGAGGATAAACATGCAATGCATAATCTGATGCGCAATGTCAATTCATTGCCGGATGTCGGTTTTTATGCCGCAATTGTGTATGATTTGCAAGGTAAGGTGCTTGCCCAAGTGGGTAATTTCTCTAACAGTAAAGGGCAATCCTTGCCACTGTATAAATATTCTCAGACTTCCTTGATATGGGATCAGCAATTTATTCTACGTACCAGCACCGATGTCCTGGATAGCAACAAGCAGCGTATCGGCAGCATCACAACAGAAACCACATTGCCGCAATTAACTCGCAGACTCAGTGAAATACGATCGATCGGCGAAACCGGGGAGTTTATTCTATGTGCACCACCCGCACATGATGCCCGCGATATGGCTTGCCTGATTAGCCAGATTGATGGAATAAAATTCAGATACATGGAACGCATGGTAAATGGCGGCATATCACCGATCAGCTATGCGTTCGATGGAAAAAGCGGTGTCATCGCAGCACAAGATTACCGTCAAGTGCCTGTCATCGAGGCTTATGCGCCATTGAAGGCAATCGGCCTCGGCATGATTCTCAAATTGGATGAAGAGGAACTGTTCAAATCCGTCAAAGAGGAATTGAAGAAAATCATTCTTTATATCGCGGGGTTGATTGCTGCGGAAATATTGTTACTGAATTGGTTCGTGCGAAAACTGATCAAATCGGAGCAGGAGGCGTACATTGCCAAAGACAGGGCTGAGCAGTTTTCCATCGAATTAAGTCTTAAGGAAATCGAACTGCGCGAACGGTTAAAAGAGATTACGTGCCTGTATGAAATTCGCCGCAATATTGGGTTGGAATTATCGATGGATACGATGTGCCAGATTATTTTTAAATATTTGATACCCGCCGTTCAATACCCGGAAATGGCTACGGCTGTTATCGAACTGGATGGCTGGTGCTTTACTTCGGGCAAATCTGATCCGAGTTTGGCGCATCAGGTGCTATCAAAAACCAGAATTACCGACAGATCGCATGCACAACAGTGGCGAGTCGAAAGAGATCCCGGTTGTACGTGCAGAGCGGAAATCAGTGTCAATGGCAAGGTTTGTGGTCAATTGCGCATATTCTATCCTGCCAATAAGCCATTTATTTTGTTGGAGGAGCAGCGACTTATCAGTGCCATAGCGAATGATCTCGAGAGTTGGCTGGAGCGTAAGCGTTTGGAGCAGGCACTAATCTCGGTTGCAGAGGACCAAGCCCACACGATCGGACAAGAGCTCCACGACAATGTCGGTCAGCAAATAGCTGCTATCGGTTATCAGGCCAGGGCGCTGGAAAAGAAAATTTATTCTACTGGCGATAAAAACATGGCATTAGTAGCAGCCTCTATTGCCTCGCAGGCGCAAATTTCAGTGATTCAGATCAAGCAGCTCGCGCAAGGATTACTGCCTTTTGAGCTCGAAGCCAATGGCTTAGTATTTGCATTGAAAACATTAACTGAAAGAGTCGCATCCACTTACGATATTATTTGCCATTTACAATGCGATAAGGACATTGTCATTAATGACAATAATCTCGCATTAAATTTATATCGAATAACGCAGGAAGCGATCAATAACGCAATTCGCCATGGGAAGGCTCAGCGCATAACTATCACCCTCACCTTGCAAAATATAACGCTAAGCTTATCGATTTGCGATGATGGCAGGGGTTTCTCGGGAAGTATTGACGCACCTGCTTCTGCAGGAATGGGGCTAAGAATCATGCAATATCGCGCAAAACAACTCGGCGCTAAACTGGAATTTCTGGCGCGCCATGGGGGCGGCACAGAAATTCTCCTGGAAAAACAGTTGATCTGATGTCAACAGAAAAAGCAAAAGTAATGTTGGTCGATGATCATGCCATGTTACGGCACGGCATAGCGATGATGATCAACCTGGAATCGGACATGGAAGTGGTCGCCGAAGCAGGCGATGGTGCTGAGGCATTGGCCATACTCAAGAAAAATACCCCTGTCGATATTGTATTATTAGATGTCACACTTAAAACCGTATCTGGTTTCGAAGTCATAAAAAGTATACACGCCTTGATTCCCGCTCTTCCTACCCTGTTTCTGTCCATGCATGATGAATCCGTTTATGCTGAACGTGCTCTACGTGCGGGCGCGCTCGGTTATGTGATGAAACAAGAATCTGGTGAAATATTACTTGCTGCAATACGGGAAGTACTCAAAGGCAACATTTATTTAAGTAGTGCGATGCAGGGAAAATTGTTGAAACGAATTGCAACAGGCGGTTCAGAACCGGAACAATTAATTAACAAGCTCACGCCTAGCGAGTTTGAAGTATTGCATTTGATCGGACAGGGACACAGCAGTCAAGAAATAGCCAACTTACTTTGCCGCAGTATCAAAACGATTGAAACCCACCGTTTCAATATCCGAGTTAAATTAAACTTGAAAGATGGCGCTGACTTAATACGCTATGCAACACGCTGGATTTCTGAGGAGCATTAACAGCTTGTCAAGCTTGCGCTTTCATCACCTCGCCATCACTTAATCAGATCTTCCATAATAGTTTCCCTTAGCAAAAAACAATAGTTTCCCCAATAGCCAATGAAGCAGTGACTTCGATAATATGGCACCAATGTCATATGACTTGGAGTTACTACGATCATGAACATAAAATTAAATAGATACTTGGCAATTTTACCGATGCTTTCACTACTGGTTGCTTGCGCACAGCTCAGTCAGATGAACGTGTCGGATATTGAGCATCAAAGTGTGGCAAAAAATGCAAAAACATACGCCGAACATAACAGACTGGTCGATTATTATGACAATTTAGCCAAGGAAACGGCAACCAAACTGATGGAAATGAAAGGATTGCTGAAAAATTATGAAGATCATAGCTATTACTATGGCAGGGGAGGACAGGATTTCCAGTCTCACACTGTCGCCAACATCCGTTATTACGAGCAGGCTACAAAAGATGCCAAAAAACACGCTGGTTTCCATCGACAGGTAGCCGCGGAATTACTAAATCGTGAGGATGCAAAGTCGGCCGAATCAAGCGTTCAATCAGATAGCAATCAAATAAAAGCAAAAATGAGTTCGGATTCCGGTGATCTGAACGAATCGCTGATCAAGGCTCAGTAAAGTGAATGACCGCTTTTTCTCTGCCATAACATGACTGACCGGTTACCAGAAGGTGTTGGGATGTGGACGTGCCAATCGCCCACGGCCCAGTATCTTCTGAGAACTTTCTGCCAATTCCAAGAACCCCAAAACTCCTATGGACTGCCAATCATCTGCGCGTCGAGAAACTGAGGATTCAGTGTCGAGATTGCAGCAAACAAGGTTAAGCTCGTACTCGCATTCATAGAATGAAGTTCAAATCAAGATTGTTATGTGTCATAACGAGCAGTGCTCTATTTCTCACTGCTTGTCCCATTGCAAGTCAGGTTACTAAGCTCAAAGAGTTTGTGAAGGATAGCAGAATAGAATTAGGCGGCTGGATTCACGGTGGAGCAACCCTCAATCCTAGCCAGGCAAATGGTTTTAATGGCCCGGTCATTTTTGCTGACCAGGCGAATCGATTCCAATTGAATCAACTTAATCTGTTTGTGCGGCGCTCTGTTGCATCAGAAGGAAAAGTATGGGATTTTGGCGGGCGATTTGATTTCATGTTTGGAACAGATGCTATTTTTACGCAAGCATTTGGTGTTCCAACTTTTGACGTCAACTCCGGAGAACCTTTCAAGAGAAGCAATTGGGATCTGAATCTATGTTGCGACTCCTCACGAACCTATGGAATCGCGCTGCCACAAGCCTACCTGGAAACTTACGTTCCCGTTGGCAATGGCCTCAATGTCAAATTGGGGCATTTCTATACTCCGACCGGTTTTGAGACGGTTCCTGCACCGGACAATTTTTTTTATACCCGTGCATACACATTGAATGTCGGAGAACCGTTCACGCATACAGGCATGCTGGCAAATTACACTGTCAACAAGAACTGGCTAATCTTAGGAGGCCCGATTACCGGTAGCGCCAATGGGGGCTGGGATGGGGGGTGGGATAAACAATTGGGTAACTGGGCTGGAATTGCCGGTTTCACCTGGAGCAGTGACAACCAGGCAACCTCATTCCACTTATCCGGAACCTACGGCAAGACTTCCACACGTAGTGATGAAACCTGGGCTTTTTACAACATGGTCTTGCAACACAGGATAACCCCCAAAACTCTTTTGGTTCTTCATCATGTCTATGGCTATGCCGGAGACGTGTTGCTGAATAATCTGAAGTACTCCAATGTCACGCAAAATGCCGAGTGGATCAGCGTTATAGCACATTTATACTATGATTTGACCGATAATGTATCAATTGGTGCACGCGCCGAATGGTATCGCGACCAGGATGGCTTCCGGAATCCATCACCTTTCCGGATTGCCGCAGCCACCAATAGGGTGAATGGAACGGCAGTGAGTTATGCAGGGAGTCTCAGCAACGTAACCATCACGCCGGCTGATTATTATGATGTAACGGTGGGATTAAATTGGAAGGCGGCGAGATCCTTAAAACTCAAAGAAAAATTCTTACAGAAGCTGAGTATACGTTCAAATATTCGTTACGACAGAGTGGATGCTTACCGTTCGGCAGCCTATCGACCATTTGCTGATCATAAAGATCAAATTCTGTTTTCTCTTGATTTCTTGTTACCGTTCTAATTCTATTCTGTGTCTGTGACAACAGAGCGTATCATCAAAAAAACCTCCAGCCAAAACTGGAGGTATCAAAGAATAGCAATAATAAAGACTTAGACTACAAGGGCATCATCAAAATGACAGGGTATTACTGTACTGCTGATTCATCTGACTTAATTTTCGCTTTATTGAATTGTCTGTCTTGCTCTGTCGCTGACATTTTCTTGTGCAATTCCACTTGCTCCAAATCCTCAGCTAACTCCTTCTTATATTCACGAATATTGGCATGCAGATGCGAATTAAGATCCTGACCTTGTCTGCCATAGGTATAAGGATGTGCTTCATATTCGTCCAGTTCGTGCTGAGAAGCTTCCAATTTCTCAGATACTGTTTTTGCCAAACTTTCATAATAATTTGCCACTGCTGCATGATTGTTTGGATTAATACTGCTGGGAACTGCAGGCGCTTCGGCGAGTACTGATGCCGCAGAAAAACCAAGCAGCAGAGAAGCGATAACTTTTAATTTCAGTGCTTTCATTGTAATTTCCTTCATAAAATAAAAAACTCAGTGTTGCCATCTTAACGAAGGCAACACTGAATGACTATTGGGGAAACTCTGGTTTTTGGCTAAGGGAATCCATTAGATTGTTGTTATTACATGATATTAGATGAACGGATTGTGGGCGTGCCTCGCAGATCATCGGAATGGTTTTGCCAGCAATTTCGGTGTTCAATATGGGTTCAAAGAAATCTATCCTGAGATACTGTATTGTTACTGACATGTGCCGATCTGATTTTCTCAACATCGGGTCAATCCGCAATCATTTGTGCCACTTCGAGAATGCGTAAATACGAATGTAGCCTGAACTAGGACTGATCTCGTCATTGACTTAGATGCCAAGTATCGTATTACAGCGAATGATTTTCTGTCCAGACACTTTAGCAGGCCGTTGAAAAACGTATTCGAGGCAGCCGATGCAAGGCAAAAACAGGCGAAAAAGCGCAGTTTATGCTTAATAAATGAGCATTTTGAGCCTGTTTTTAACACCGCAGCGGCAACGTAGATAGTTTTTCAACGGCCTGTTAGAGTATTTGGCCGCCTCAATGATATTAAATTTCCATTAGGATATAGATCTGGCGTGTTGATAAAACCAAGACGGATCTGTAATGCGTTGTATTAAATTGACAGACGGATATAATGAGCTTTTCAAGCAAACAGGAATCTGGTCATGGTTAAATTAACTGATGTACCTGGAATCGGTCCCACCACAGTCAAACTGCTAATTGAACACAAAATAAAAACAGTCGAGGCACTGGCTTCGATCAGTCTGGCAGAACTGCAGAAAATACCGGGCATGAAGGGTGATATACGCGCACGTGCAGTCAAGAAAGCAGCAGCGGATTGTTTGCGGAGTAAGGTGACTAAGGAATTAAGCGCGCCAGCCAACAAGGTGCAGACAACCATTAAAAAAGTTGCGAGTAAGAAGATTGCGGCTAAGCCGCCTGTGAATCAGGTTGAGGCAGATGAAGTGAAGGACAAGGACAAGAAAAAGAATAAAAAGGACGACAAGAAAGAAGAAAAAAAAGATAAAAAAAAGAAGGGTAAGAACAAAAAGAAAGATAAAAAGAAAGATAAAAATAAGTGATAGCTAAAACAAGTACTCTGATGGAATGATGAGAAGATAAGTAATTAAAAATAAATACTTACTAAGTTTTTAGTCTTTTTTATTTTTGTGATTCAGGCAAATAAGTTTTTTTCTAAAAGCTTATTGGAATTTTGATAAATCGTTGGGTCTGACCAAGTATTGCAACTGCGCCTGAAGCGGATTTGCCGTAATGGCGGCATTGCCGTAATTTAGTATGGCGACTGCGGCGGTAGTCAGAAGTTTGCCGGAGCTGCTGACAGGCGGCGGGTCTTTGGATAGATAACAGAGTAATTGATCAAGTCCTGGATTATGACCAATGATTAGTAACGTATGAATTCCTTCGCTGTGTTGACTGACAAGGGAGCGCAAGTTATTCAATGATGCCTCATAAATTCCGGTTTCCAAAAGAATACTATTCTGGGGTATGCCCAGTTCCTTTGATACCAATTGGCAGGTTTGTTTTGCGCGCAATGCAGGTGAACAAATGATTCGGTCTATGCGATATTGCTTCTGCTTTAACCATTTACTCATGAGTTTTGCTGCTTTTCTCCCGCGCGCTGTCAAAGGCCGATCAAAATCAGATCTGTCTTCTTCAGACCAGTCTGATTTTGCATGCCGCATGATGATCAGCTGATGTTCTTGCATGAATCGTTATGAAATTCCTTCGTTGATCCACATATTATCATTTCTATGACACCAAACATGGATGAATCCTACGCCGCTGTCGATTTAGGCTCAAACAGTTTTCATATGATTGTTGCTAATTTGGTAGACGGCCGACTACAAATCATCGATCGTATGAAAGAGATGGTCAGGCTGGCCGCAGGATTAAATAACAAGCAGGAGTTATCGGAAGAATCCATGCAGCAGGCGCTTGAGTGCTTGCAGCGATTTGGACAGCGCATCCGGGATATTCCTCACATGAATGTTCGTGCTGTGGGAACCAATACACTGCGTCAGGCACGAAATGGCGGGGATTTTTTATCGCAAGCCTATAATGCACTGGGTCATCCGATTGAAATCATAGCGGGGCGCGAGGAGGCCAGGCTTATCTACTCCGGGGTTGCGCACAGCTTATACGATGAAGTCAATAAGCGTCTGGTTGTTGATATCGGCGGGGGCAGTACGGAAGTAATCATTGGCTGCGGGTTTGATACGTACTATACCGATAGCTTGTATATGGGATGCGTCAATGTGCAGCAGCGATTTTTCGAGGATGGCAAGATAAAAGCCAAGAAAATGCGTAAGGCAGTTTTGTTTGCGATGCAGGAGCTGGAATCGATCGAAACGACCTATAAGAAAATGGGGTGGGACCATGCGCTGGGATCTTCCGGAACCATTATGACTATCCGGGATGTGGTACAAGCGCAAGGCTGGTGTGATACAGGTATCACAGCCTCAGCACTGACGCGGCTTATCGAATCACTCATTGCTATTGGCGACAGCGCACTGATCAACTTCGAAGGTTTGTCCGAGCGCAGAAAACCTGTGTTTGCCAGTGGTGTGGCGATATTGTGCGGGGTTTTTGAAGCTCTGAATCTGGATAAAATGAATATATCGGAAGGTGCGCTGCGCGAAGGCTTGTTGTATGACCTGATTGGCCGGGTACATAATGAGGATATCAGAGACAAAACCATTACGGTTGTCGCGCAAAGATACAGTGTTGATATGGAGCAGGCGGATCGGGTTAAGGAGACGGCTGAGAACTTTTTTCATCAGGTCAGAACCGACTGGGAACTGGATGAGAAAATGGACCTGAAATTATTAGTGTGGGGGGCGCTCATTCACGAGATCGGCCTATCTGTCGCGCATAACCAGTATCACCGGCATGGTGCCTATTTAACAGCGAACTCGGATCTGGCAGGTTTTTCCCGCCAGGAGCAAATCAAGCTGGCGATGCTGGTTCGAAGTCATCGCAGAAAGTTTCCACTGGAAGAATTCGAGCCCATAACCCCATCTAGAAGAGTTTCTATTATGCGGCTCTGTATTTTGCTGAGATTGGCTGTCGTTCTGCACAGAAGCCGATCCAATAGCAATCTTCCAAAAATACGTATTAATGTGAACAAAAACAGAATTAATTTGGATTTTCCGCCGGATTGGCTGGATAAACATCCTTTAACACTTGTTGATTTGAGTACTGAGCAAGGCTTTCTCCAGGTTGCGGATATTAAATTGACTTTTAATTAACCTCATTTTATCGTCAAGTTATTTATTCTTATGATTTGCAAATAATCCTTTAAAAGGGATCTCATCATTTTTTCTCAGGTATTTTGAATCCTAAGTAAGTGCCAGCACTTAGTCCCTGTAGCATAAGCAAATTTTCGTTGAATTCGGGCATTGATAAAGTTTGCCAGACAGAATAAATAAAAATAATACCTAGAATCAAAGTCCACACCACGATCTGAACACGGTGGAATGCTGTGCCGCCTTCCTGATCATTTAATATGTCTTTTAAGAGACCTTGACTGGTATGGACAACTGGTTCCATTCTAGAAATCTGCTGATTAGTCGAACCAAGATCTATTGTTAAGTCATTGAGATATTTCTTTTTCTCTTCGGTGAGTTCTCCGCTGCTAAGCTCAGCAATTTCTTGCTCCATTTTTTTCTTCTTTTCAACGAGTTCATATAGTTTGGATTGTGAGCCGACGGGTGCATCAATCATAGTGGAGCCCAAGGCGGCAAAGGATCCGATACCAGTTAAAGTAAGTACACCGCCAGAAATAGTATCCAACGCGCCAGTGGTTATCCAAATTGATAGGAACGAGACTGTTACGAGCACGAACCAAAAAGCCATTTGACAACGAGCCAAGCTCCACGGTTTGAAACCAGATGCCGGTGCCGGACCTATATCGGATAAGGCTTCTCTTATTGATTTTTTGATAGGTGGAATGAACAAAAAACTAAGAAAAATGAGTACCAGAAGCACAACGAAAATCCAGAATTTAATCTTATTGACCTGCTCGAGCATGACTATCTTATTTGGGTCATTATAGGAATACCAATTAGTGCCATCTGCCAATCCAATGGCAATTTGAACAGGTCTCTGAAAGAACTTTTCGCTCATGAATGGAGGTGCACCCAGTAGACTGGCCCAATTTTTCTTCAGATCAGGGTCAGTTGAATTGTATTTAAGGTCAAATTCAATCGTGCCTTCTTTCTTACCTGACGGGACAGGGTCACGTTCTGCAATCTTCTTGCCATTCAAATAAAGATTGATTTTCTTTTTGCAGTTAGGGGACTGAGGTTGTTTTACACATTGTTCGGTAGCTTTTTCTATTAGAAATTGAAGATTTGTGACCTCTAGTACAAGCGTATCGTTGATCGATAGAATGTGATTTTCTTTGTTTTCTGGTCCTAGTGTATAAACTTTTTCGATAATTGGAGAATTAACAGAATCTCCTTGAGCCTTAACAACTGTTGATGAAAAACATAAGATTATGAAGAGAAAACTCAAAGCTATTTTCATTTTTAATCTCCGATTTTAAAATTAATACTCAATGCCGATCTAGAGTAGTCGCAATATTATTGCGAAAAGCAATTATCAGTTGATGATTATCAATTTTTCATTGTATTCATGGGTCTTCCTAAAGATTACAGAAGCGCATTTATGGTCAATTAAGACAAATCGCAATAATGCTCCAATAGCAGTTGTTGTGCCGAACGGGGTTTAGAAGCTCCGGGTTTTAAACGTTTATACGAACCATCGCTTTGTAGTGACCAGGCCTGCGTGTTGTCCGAGAGATAACTTAATAATCCATATTTAATCACGGTGTCACTGGTGCGTTTTTCTTCGATTGGGAAACACACTTCCACCCGGTAATGTAAATTGCGCGTCATCCAGTCAGCACTGGAACAAAATACCAATTCTTCACCGCCGTTATGAAAATAATAAACGCGGGTGTGTTCCAGAAAGCGGCCGACGATGGAACGCACATTAATATTCTCCGAAATACCTTTAATTCCGGGACGCAAGCAGCACACGCCGCGGATGATCAGATCGATTTTGACGCCGGCCTGCGAAGCCTTATACAGTGCGGCGATGATTTCGGGATCAACCAGTGCATTCATTTTGGCAATAATCCAGCCTTTATTTCCTGCATTCACAGCGCTGATTTCTTTTTCGATATAGTTGAGTACGCCTTTGTGCAGCGTGAAAGGTGACTGTAAAAGCTTTTTCAATTTACCTGCCCGGCCCAGGCCGGTGAGTTGATGAAACATCTTGTTGACATCTTCTCCGATCGCTTTGTCGCAAGTCAGCAGACCGTAGTCGGTATATAAACGCGCGGTTCGCGCATGATAATTACCCGTTCCCAAGTGGACATAGCGGCGCAAGGTACGGCCTTCCCGTCTGACCACCAAAATCATTTTGGCATGGGTTTTATAATTCACCACGCCATATACTACATGCGCCCCAGCCTGCTGTAATTCACTGGCCAGTTCAATATTGGCTTCTTCGTCGAATCGTGCTCGCAGCTCAATCACCACAGTGACTTCCTTGCCGGCACGCGCTGCAATTTTTAATATTTCGACGACTGCCGAATCGACACCGGTACGATAAAGCGTCTGTTTGATGGATAGCACACTAGGATCGGCGGCAGCTTGCCGCAGAAAGTCGATAATTGGCGCAAACGATTGAAACGGATGGTGCAGCAAGATGTCGCCATTGTGCAACGCATCAAAAATATTGGTATTTTTGAGCAATCGCTTGGGTATGTCCGGTGTGAATCCGGCAAATTTTAATTCAGGACGATCAACCAGATCACAAATCGCGAGCAAGCGTCCCAGATTAACAGGCCCTGCGACCTGATACAGATCGCTTGGTTGTAATCCGAATTTTTGTAACAAAAAACTGCTGAGATTGTCCGGGCAATTGTCTGCAACTTCCAGGCGCACGGCATCACTGAATCGCCGCGAAGGCAACTCACCTTCAAGGGCGCGCAGCAGATCGTCAATTTCCTCATCGTCGATAAATAAATCGCTATCGCGAGTTACTTTGAATTGGTAGCAACCGGTTGCATTCATACCGGGAAACAGATCACTCACATGCGCGTGAATGATCGAGGACAGCATGACAAAATCATGGCTCCCGCCACTATATTTTGCCGGAATTTGGACAATCCTGGGCAGTGAACGCGGCGCCTGTACAATGGCCAGCCCTGAGTCTCGTCCAAAGGCGTCTTTTCCCTCCAGCGATATAATGAAATAGAGATTTTTGTTCAGAACCTTGGGAAAAGGATGCGCAGGATCCAAACCAATCGGGCTGAGCACAGGCAATACTTCATCCTTAAAGTAGCGATGCACCCAGCGGCTGAGCAAGGGTTTCCAATGCGTGCGGCGCAGCAATCGTATTTTATCCTTGGCCAGTGCGGGTATGATCAGGTCATTCCATACGCTGTATTGCTCTTCCACAAACAAATGCGCTGTTTCACTGACACGTGCCAGTACTTCCGCCGGCGACAGATTGTCTGCCCCTGTTTGCACAGAGCTGTATTTAACTTGTTGTTTCAAACCAGCGACGCGGATTTCGAAAAACTCATCCAAATTGGTGCTGGCAATGCATAGAAAACGCAGTCTTTCCAGCAGCGGCAAGCTTTCATCCTTGGCTTGTTCGATGACGCGCCGGTTGAATTCCAGCAGACTCAGCTCGCGATTGATATAAAGCGTAGGATTTTTGAGGTCAATGGTATCC
>NZ_JAKFWH010000062.1 GCF_021731985.1 Nitrosomonas sp. | reverse complement strand
TGAAAAGTTGGTGCGTAAATCCGCCGCCTCAGCTTCGCAATGAACCGCAATACGGGTTCACTGCGTTTTAATTAAAAGCGGACAATCTATTTGCTACTAAACCGGACATTTCTATTTGTTGCTAACAGAGGGATTGCCAGATTTGTACACGTTGGCCACTTTTGCCCAACCCTCGAAAATGTAAAATTTGAGCGTATAGGAAAAATAAACACTCTTTTTTGCTAAAGTTCATTATACGCAAACCGGATGTTTAGGCAAATATGCTGCTGAACGATCAAAAAAGCATCTGATTTTGCTTAGAGGTGCAATAAAAATCCTAGCAATTAGAAGCATTTTCCCCTTTCATGTGAAAGGCGCCCAAGCAGTATGGTCAGTTCAATCAAGAAGAGATCTGAGAAAGAACGGCTGGAATCGGCTGGGATCGAAAAGACCCTGGACCTTCGCAGGTGATCGTGGTGGCGCCCGGGCAGTCAAGCCGAGATGGTTTGGAATTTTAGTGATTGCGGTTCTCTCCAGGATGGCGGCGATGATTTTCATATTCCCGCCACAATGCGGGCAGTGCTCAATGTCGATCTCGAACACCCGCTTGAGCAAACGCGCCCAACTGATACGCATGGTAGCCTGGGAAGGTGGCACAGCATCATTCGCATTTGATGCATGACTTTTGTTTTTCTTGCTACCAGGAATAATCTCAGAGCGCAGTTTGGCGTTCGGCGCAAGCACGCCATGAAAAGAGGTTAGCAGGTATTTTGCGAAGCGAAAACTCGCAAAACGAATAAGATTGAGCCTTGGCCGGGGAACTAAAGCAGCAAGCCATTGCGTGAATTCCAGTGGCGATAGGACGATGTAGGGCATGCCAGGCGTTCATCTAGAATCGCCGGGCGGGTGATATAGCGGCACAAACGTTCCAGCTTGCCCCGTTGATTTATGGCGCAACGTATTCCGGCATGCAGACTGAAACTTGACCATTACAACTCGCAAGGTAGCGTTGTTGCATTTCTCAAACTGCCCCACCCAGTGAAAAGCTTCGTGAGAGCGTCCTTGAGCCATGAAGTACTTCTTGAGAAAACTGAGAAGAACAGGAATCTCAGCTGCTTTTCTGAATCAAGTTCAGCAATTCCTGGGCGTTGATCTTGCCGCTGATTTCGCCGCCTTCCAGGACGCTGTCGGCCAAATCGCGCTTGTGCCTGTGCAGCGAGACGATTTGTTCCTCGATGGTGTTTTTCGTTACCAGCCGGTACACGGTGACAGGGCGTTGCTGGCCAATGCGGTGGGCGCGGTCGGAGGCTTGATCTTCGACCGCCGGGTTCCACCAGGGGTCCATGTGAATGACATAATCCGCTGCCGTTAAGTTCAGGCCAACACCGCCGGCTTTTAGGCTGATGAGAAAGACATCACCCTGTCCGGCTTGAAATGCATCCACCCGCTTCTTGCGTTCCGCCGGTGGAGTTTGGCCATCCAAGTATTGATAGGCGATACCTTTTCCGTCCAGATAACTGCGAATAAGGCTGAGGTGGTCGACGAACTGGCTGAATACCAAAGTTTTGTGACGATTGTCCAGAAGCTCATGCAAAACTTCGCCGAACAACGCCAGCTTGCTGCTGGCAAGGCCCAGATCCGGCGCGACCAGTTGCACATTGCAGCAGGCTCTGCGCAGTTTAGTGATCGCGGCCAATACCTTGAAACGTTTATTTTCCTCAGGTCCCTGAGTCTCGTTCAGCTCGTTCAACAACTTGCGGCGCAAGGCCTCGTAGAATACGGCTTCCTGCTCGCTCAGTTCCACTTGCAGCTCGATGTCGGTGCGCGGCGGCAGTTCGTCCAGAACTTGGGACTTAATTCGTCGCAGAATGAAAGGCTGGATCATACGTTTTAGCCGCTGGCGCGCCTCACGGTCCTGATTGCGCTCAATGGGCCCAGCAAAGCGGCGGTTGAAGCTTTCCAGAGAACCAAGCAGGCCGGGATTGATGAATCGGAATAGATTCCAAAGCTCGCCCAGATGGTTTTCTACCGGCGTGCCGGTGGTGATGATCTTGAACCGGCCTTGCAGGGCCATGGCCTGCTGTGAACGCTTGGTCGCCGGGTTCTTGATGAGTTGGGCTTCGTCCAGCACAATAGTTTGCCAGGTCGGTACGGCCAGAAACTTGCCGGCAGATTCCTGCTGCAATAAGGCATAACTGCAAATTAAAAGATCCATCGGACGTAAACCCTCGATCAGGGCTTGCCGATCACCCCCGCCCAGGATATGAACGTTGAGAGTCGGCGCGAAACGTTGGATCTCGCTCTGCCAGTTCATGCAAACCGAGGTCGGCGCAACCACCAGGGTTGGTCCCTCACCGGCCCGGCTCAGGATCACGGCCAAGGCTTGCAGGGTCTTCCCCAAACCCATGTCATCGGCAAGACAAGCCCCCACGCCCCAGGCGGACAGCCTGAACAGCCATTCGAAACCGGCGCGCTGGTAATCTCGCAATTCCGCCTGCAAAGTAGACGGGAGCTTCGGCTGGACTTGTTCTGCCCGGCGCAATCGCTCCAATTGCGCCCGCCAAGCGGAATCGCCTTGGAACTCGCCCACTTCTTCGGCAATGTCATCCATGACCGGCAACGCCAACGCATGGAGACGCTGATCCTTACCGTGTTTTTCTGAATAAGCACGCAAATCATCCAGACGCTTCTTGAACGCTTCAGTCAGGGCCAGGAAGCGGCCTTCATCGAGGCGGATGAATTTGCTTCGGGTACCTTCCGTTAATTCCAGCAGGCGCTGCATGTTCAACACCTGACCATCGTCCAGTTTGAGCTCGCCGCTGACGCTGAACCAGTCACGCTGCTGCTTGATCTTGATGCTAAACTGATTCAATCCGGCCTGTCCCAACAGCTTGAGTTTCTCGCCTTGCGGCCATTCAATCTGGACCTTGTCACCCGCTTCCTGCAGCTCCAGCAAAAACTCAAGGCTATTTTCGGCATCAACTAACAACCATTGAAAAGCTATCACTTCTTGCGCTTGACTGCCGAGACTGGGGCAAAGGGCGATGAGTTCGTTTGCCAGTTTCCGCTCAAGCATGAGATCACGCTGGGTTTGCAGGCGTTTACCGCCGATTTCCGCGATCAGGCTGGCGCCGCCGGAACCAGGGGCATAATAAGAGCCCTGGTCTCCAAAGGGACGGGTCAGGATGGCGGTGCGCAGTCCTTCGCCTTCGGGAATCATTTGTACATGGGGATGCGCATTCGCCTCAACTATTTCGGCGGCGGCAAGTTCCCCGCCGCCGATGTCTGAATGAATAGTCACCAGGGCAGATACCGAGCTTAGGCTGGCCAGAATGCGCTCCTGAGCAGAAACCGGAACCATGATTCCCTTGCCAATAATTTGCGCGAGGCGATGGTGCTCCGGCTTAAGTTCGACGATCTTGATGCGTGTCAGCCCATCTTCGGCTAGCACTATACTTTCCTCTTCATCGCACAGCGGCCAGAATTCTATTTTTACCTGCTTGCCATTGCCCTTTTTATTGACTCGTAGTTCCGGCTCAGCGGCGACCATTTCCACGGCGACGCCGCTGTCCTTCCAGGACACGGTAGATGCACCCGCCAGTGCCAGCCAACCGCGGCTGGACAAGGAGTAGCCGTTAGTGAAGCGGTCTGGAGCGATATGCGCGGCTACGCGGCGATCCTGCGCGGAAAAATAGGACGCCGATTCCGCCATCTCGGAAATCTTCTTCATCGAAAGTGGCTTACCTTTACTCCAGCCACCACTGGCATTGCGTTTCTGTTCTCGCGCCTCCAATGCAAAGCCCAGATAGGCGCGTTCGCGTGACAGCAACCAAGCCAGACGATATTCGGCTGTTTCGTCCTTACCTGCAGCCGCACCGCGCACCACGGTATTCTTGATGGCGTTCAGAGCACGCTCCCAAGGCTCCTGGTACTGGCTACGCCTGACCAGAAGCTTGGTATCTTCGGCACGCTCGAAAGCATCGGCCGTTCTTCTCATGTCAGTCTGCTTCGGGGCGATCCGCGCGATTAGCGCCGCCAGCTCTGCCGCCAGCCAACCATATCCGCAATCGGCAGCCTGTTGCTGATAAGCTTTTGCCTGCGACAGATAGTGGACTAATTGTGTAGCCGATTCATATTGATGGAGCAGCCACAAGGCGATCCAGAAATTCCAAGGATTCATGAGGCCGGTTCGAGAGACCTGCGCCAGAAGCGTATTCAATTGTGCTAGAGCACCGGATTGATTCCGTTCCAGCGCTGGAACGAACCCCAACAGATGGAAAACGGAGCCAAAAGGATGATCTTCTGGAATCATCTCCAGAAGCTTCTGGGCCTCCTCCATATCGCCTGTTTGGTTGCGCTGAAGCAGGCCCAACACAAAGAAAAATCCCACAACACCCGGAAAGAAAACCTTACGCCTGCCTTGCCCCTTGCGTAATAAGCTCAATCCTTCCCGATAATACTGCAGGGCATTGTCCTGGTCCCCTTTCAGCAGAAAAAGTAATCCCCAGCAGGCACGCTCCCGGTAGTCGGCCTGGCAACGGGACAGTGCGGCCTGTGCCGCTTGCATCTCACCTCTTAAAATCGAGATCAGCGCCATGCAAAATTGCCAATCCTCGGGGGCAGTTGACCCCTCACACGCTTCGCGTAGCAAATCGAAAGCCTCAGCATCTAAGCTCCAGCTCCCTACCTGCTGCAACAGGATTAACGGCAGGGCCGGTTCTCTAATTTTTGCAGGCAAGCGCACGAACCATTCACGCTCAAAAGGATTGTCGCACACCATCGCATAAATCGGCGCGGGTTCGGGCCAGCGTTGCGGTAAGCCATTCCAGTAGGAATACTTCAGCCGTTCCAGCATTGCGAATAAATGCTCAATGTAGAGCTCGTCCGCCCGGTAAATACCAATGCGCACTTCCCGAATCAGTTCGTCATCGCTGCGAAACTGAAAGTCGTCCTTGGCAGTTTTCTGATAGCCTGCTTGCAAAGGCGCAGCGAGACGCACCAGTTCAACATAGCGTTCGAAAGTTCCGTTCACGACAAGTTCGCGCGTCACCGATTCGACGATGAGCCTGTTACACCTTAGACCGTGACTACTCCACAATGATCTATTGACTTCGATCAGGCCGCTGCGCTGCAGCAACTCCAGATTGATTTTGGCTGCTTCATCAGCGCCCAGAATCTTGCGAAATGGTGTTGTGATCTGCGATTTGCTGAGTCCACTCCAAGCTACTGCCAATAAATTGACTGCGGCCTGCTCCGCCGGAATACATTGCTGATAACGTTCAAGCAGTTGACGGCGTTTTTCCTTGATCGAAACGGACATGGACTGATCTCTAACAACTATGTACAGTATGGTTTTGGCATAATAAACAACCCCGTGGCAAGACTATGGGGAATCGCAAGTTGATCCAGCCATTAAAAGATTTAATACGAATGCTTAATCCCGGTCTTTCTAAGCTTGAGAAACACACTATTTAATGGCTGATTCAATAATTAATGTGTCTTCCTTGCACCGATCAAATGCAGTGAATCTTCTTTACTTTGATTGAGCAGATGCCATTTTCTGATCAAAGCCATCATAACCGATACAAATAATCCAAAAGCGACGATAACCGTATAGATATGCACTTCCAGCAATATCAGCACGGCATACAATGACAACATCGTCAGAATACTTAAATTCTCATTAAAATTCTGTACTGCGATGGAATGTCCGGCCCCCATCAAGATATGTCCGCGGTGTTGTAATAAAGCATTCATTGGCACAACGAAGAATCCGGCTAATCCGCCAATCAACATCAGCAATACAATTGCGATCCACAAATCTTTTACTAGAATCATAGCCATCACAACAATACCCATTGCAATACCCAGTGGAATCACTTTTACTGAATGCCTCAATGAAATCCATCGAGCCGCCATAATTGCGCCAACAGCTATTCCCACAGCAACCACACCCTGAAGTTGCGCGGCTTGGTTGAGGGGGTAGTCCAGCGCCACTTCCGCCCATTTCAATACTATGAACTGTAGCGTTGCACCCGCTCCCCAGAACAACGTTGTCACTGCAAGCGATATTTGCCCAAGTTTGTCCGTCCACAGCAGTTTTATACAATGAGCAAACTCATGAATCAGATAAAATGGATTCTTTTTCGGAATACGGTGATCAACGCCTGTATTTGGAATGTACAGATTAAATAACGCTGCAATGGCATAAATTATGGCTATCAAAAGAATACTGCTTTCTAGTGCACTATCAATGCCTGTTTCAATAACAGGAAAATCGAATTCCATTAATACATTTGCAACAGCCGGCGTAATCAGAATACCGCCCATTACTGTACCTAATACGATGGATGCCACCGTCAATCCTTCAATCCATCCATTCGCGATCACCAGTTTTTCCGGCGGCAATAATTCCGTCAATATGCCATATTTTGCAGGTGAATAAGCTGCTGCGCCTAGACCTACAACCGCATAGGCAGCCATAGCGAAATATTGGTGCGCAGCGATAAATAATAAACCGCAACCTATGATTTTAATAGTATTGCTAATAAACATGACGCGTCCTTTTGGCATAGCATCTGCAAATGCACCGACAAAAGGAGCAAGAATGACGTAGAACAACACAAAGACAAACTTCAGCATAGGCGTTAAATAGGCGGGCGCATGTAAGTCAATCAATAATGCAATCGCTACAACCAGCAATGCATTATCTGCCAATGAAGAGAAAAATTGCGCTGCCATAATGGTGTAAAATCCGCGTTCCAATCTATTTCCTTGTAAGTTTATATTTCTAATACATCCATTTACTAAGTTATTCTTTTTTGAACTTCATGGGAAAAATCACTGATTGTTATTTCCATTAATCAATAACTCAATCGAGAACGCGAGATTAGCATATCATGTTGGCTAGATAATTAAACTATCGCTACATGAAAATTGGATCATCACACCGAATATAGATTATTATAAAAAATCTGCGAATCATACTCGTATCTGCTTACTCTAAACATAAATTAATGCCACGCCCTACCCAAGCTTTTATAGATCTTTCTGCTTTAGCACATAACCTGACTATAGTACGACAACATGCTCCATACGCGCGGATCATGGCAGTTCTTAAGGCAAATGCCTATGGTCATGGGTTACTCCACACTGCCAGTGCTCTAAAAGATGTTGATGGATTTGCACTCCTGGAATTGGATGCCGCGATATGTTTACGTGACGCCGGTTATCGACAGCCTATCCTACTTCTGGAGGGCTTCTTCTCTACAGAAGAATTAGCACTATTTGAACAGTACCAACTCAGTGCCGTTATTCACCATACTGAGCAAATTGCTATGTTGTCAGATTCCAAACATCACAAGCTGGATCTATTCATAAAAATCAATACTGGCATGAATCGTTTGGGATTAGCGCTTGAACAATTTCCACAGACAATCAAGAAGCTGACCGGGAATCAACATGCGAATCGAATCACATTGATGACACATTTTGCCTGCGCTGATGATCCTGCGGAGGAAGAAAATGTGATGCAGCAGTTGGAATGCTTCGAGACAGTTACTAAAGGGTGCAGTTATCCGCGTTCGCTCGCAAACTCAGCAGCGATCATTCGCTACCCTGAAATCCATTCCGACTGGGTGCGCCCCGGTATCATGCTGTACGGTGCTTCGCCATTTCCGGACAAAACGGCATTAGAGCTTAATCTGCAACCAGCTATGACACTGTCAAGTAGAATTATTGCGGTACATGAATTAAAAACCGGGGATAGAGTCGGTTATCACGGTCTTTTCCAGGCTGATTATCCGATGCGCATCGGTATCGTTGCATGCGGCTATGCAGATGGGTATCCACGTCACGCGCCGACAAATACACCCGTGTTGGTAAATAATCAACGTAGCCGATTATTGGGTCGAGTATCGATGGACATGCTCGCCGTAGACTTGACGGGTATTGAAAATGCAGGGCTAAATAGCCCGGTTATTCTCTGGGGCGAGGAAATATCTGTTGATGAAGTAGCTCAAAACGCTGAAACAACCAGCTATGAGCTACTGTGTGCATTAGCACCACGAGTAGAAAGGATTGTTTCATTATAAAACAAAACTCTACAATCCGATCTAATCGAGTAGTAACGCAAAATGATAGAGTAGTTTTATTCTACTTTTGCTTTACTGCGTAAATCTTGCACAACCGTCGCGAATTCACGTTGTAATACCCGTTGCTGTATATTCTGTTTTACTTCCTCAAACGCGGGGACTTCCATTGCCCGTATATCCATTAATTGGATTACATGCCAGCCGAAAGAAGTCTGCACAGGTTGTTCTGTCAATCCACCTTTCGACAATTTCACCAGTGCTTCAGAAAAAGGTCTAACATAAGCTGCTGGTGGGCTCCAGTTAAGTTCACCGCCATTTTCCTTACTACCATCATCTATAGATTTTTCCTCAGCGATTTTAGCAAAATTAGCACCTTTCTTGAGACTAGCAATAATATCCCGGGCTACACTTTCGCTTTCCACTAGAATATGTCGCGCTTTATATTCTTTATCACCCATCTGCACTTTCAGAACTTCATATTCTTTACGTAAAGTATCATCATTAACTGCATTACTCTTTATGTAGTCCGCTTGGAATGCTCTGACTAAGACTGCTTGGCGAGATAATTCAAGTTGCGCGATCACTTCTGGATCCTTATCCAGTTTCTTTTTGGTCGCCTCTTGCGCGAGAATCTCTTCTGCAATTAGATTTTCACGCAAAGCCTTTCTCATTTCCGGACCATCTGGCTGGCCCTGCGCAACATTCGCTTTCACCATCAATTCCAGGCGCGATTGCGGGATCGCCACACCATTCACTTTAGCCACAACGCCTGTCGACTGAGCTTGAGCTGATAGGGCAGCCAAGCTCAGAATACTAACTACCATTACTTGTGAAAATTTCGTCAAACGCATGGAATTTCCTTTTTTGAGATTTGAATAAAATTTATATTCGCCAGAATATATTGCCGAAAGAAAGTATACGCCTTAACTGAATAGACGTGAATCTTTACATACCACCATTTACATTGAAACAACTTGAAACTATTGAGAGAAGTACAATTACAATCGTCCTATGCAGGCAATACCTTTTTAAAAGGTTTAACGGTCACTTTCCGATAAACGCCTGAGCTAACATAAGGATCTGCATCCGCCCAAGCCTGTGCTGCCTCCAGGGATTCAAACTCTGCCACAATCAGACTGCCTGAGAAACCTGCCGATCCCGGGTCTTGGCTATCGATAGACGGATAGGGACCTGCTAGAATTAAACGACCCACCTCTTGTAATACTTGAATTCTCTTTAAGTGCTCTGGACGGGCTGCCATTCTTTTTTCCAGGCTATTCGGTATATCCTCACCATTTATAACGTACAGCATCATCTCTCTTTACTCGCTTTATTTTCTATTTTTTCCAGGTTATCTTGCTCATTGACAGTTACATTTTCCACTACTGCTGGCGGCATATCCTTCAGATATTTCCCGAGCATCATCATTTGCACTATTATAAAAGCAAGCATTAATCCTGTAGCACCAAATAATTTGAATGTAACCCATGTATCTACCGAATAACTGAATGCGACATAAAGATTGATACAGCCCATTGTTAGAAAGAAACCGCTCCAACTCAGATTGAGTCTATTCCAAACAAACGATGGCACAACAATCTGTTTTTCTAGCATTGTCTGAATTAAGTTTTTTCTGAAAATTAGATTCGATAACAGCAAAACAGTTGCAATGAGCCAATACAGTACTGTCGGTTTCCATTTAATAAATGTTTCATCTTGGGATATTAATGTAGCGCCACCAAAAACTACGATAATAGCCAGATTTATCCACATCATTTTATCCACTTGACGACGGCGGAACCAAAGCCAGCCAATCTGCACAATAGCCGCTACTATAGCAACAGCGGTTGCAACAAAAATATCATACAGCTTAAAAGCCAAGAAAAATAAAATAACCGGGAAAAGATCAAATAAAAATTTCATCATTACAAATGCTCAGTATTTATACTAATAGCCAACTAAGAAATTGATTTTTTACATTAATACTGGAGGTAACTGGGCTATAAGGTTATTTTTTTCCTTAGTCGCTGCGCCCAATAAAGCATAGCCTAATAAGTTGCCGTCATCATCCTGATAAAGAGCTTTTACACCATCTATATCAGCATCAACATGCCACTCACCCTTGATACTAAAATCTGGTAGCGAAACCACTGTTGGACATGCCGGTGTTTTTACGATTACTGGCATCGCCGGGTAGAGAACCGGGGTTGGATTACCTGAGAGTGTTGCCGCTAAAGCCCGAGCTGCGTGCGTAATCGGCATCACAAAAGGTAATACTTTTCCTTCAACTTCCGCACAATCACCCAAAGCATAAATATTATTAAACTGAGTTTGTAGCAAGCGATTAACCAGAATACCCCGATTAACCGGAATACCCGCTGCGGTAGCAAGTTGAGTACGCGGACGCAATCCTACAGCTGACAACACAATATCGGTTTCGATCGAGGCACCGTTAGCAAACGTTACGCATAAATAATCTTGCACTTGATCAACCGACTGCGTGGTTGTATTTAAATGAAAAACCACACCCGATGCTTCCAGCCTCTGCTGTATAAAAGCACCGCCCGCAGACGGCAAAAGACGGCCCAGCGGCTGAGCGCTAATATCTATCACATCAACATGGTAACCAGTAGCTGCCAGATCATTGGCAAATTCACAACCTATCAAACCTGCACCAATAATGCTGACTCTTTTTTTCCCAGCCAGTGCATCACGAAACTTTTTATAATCATCGAGATCGTTGACAGTTAGTATTTTTGCCACACCATATCCCGATAATGGCAAACTCACTTGATCAGCACCTAATGCCAGAACCAGTTGATCATAGAATATCTTCTCACCACCAGCTAATATCACTGCACGCTCATGTTGATCAATAGCAGTCACACGGCAATGCGGGCGGATGGTAATTTTTAGTTGTGATGCCATCTGAACAGCATCGCTATTCAGAATAGATTCAGGGGTCTTACCGGATGATAAAGCATTTGACAACATGGGCTTGGAATAAAATCCGCCATGATCGGCAGATACCATAACAATAGGAATCTCGGTATTCAGTTTGCGTAGCTCACGCGCCACCGCATAACCGGCCAATCCACTTCCTACAATAACCACCGGATTTACCATTAGATCTCCACCATTTCAAAATCAGTTTTACTCACTCCGCACTCAGGACAGATCCAATCTTCCAGAATATCTCCCCATCATGTACCTTGCTTTAATACCGTGCTCTGGATCACCAGTTAATCCAGCCTAGACAAATCCGCATATATTACACTGGAATCTTTTCATCTATTCTCACTTTCTTTATCTGAATTGATAAAAAAATATGCACACTGATTTAGGAAAAATTTTCCATCAATCAATGTGCTTTATTTAATCGGCTAATAACAATTCCTACAATAAGGAAATGCTATGTCAGTTACTTCAAAAGTTAACAATAGTTGAAGACCAAAATAAACTTCCGTATTTTTTATTTAGCCTCACTACTGTTGTTCACTAAGCTAGTACGTCTTTGTAAATAGGCGTCACGCGTGAATTCGTACTTATCCAATGCAGCCTCTTCAAGAGTTTTATCGTCATCAAGAAACTGGGCCCGCGCATTGATCGTCCTTACAGTAGCAACCGGCAAACGTAGAGCCACCGCATTAATATAATCAACATCTTTCATAAAAACCCCTGTTACCCCTTGTGTAACCGGATCCATAAAGAAACTATCAACTGCGAGTCCAAACGTATCACGCGCGGAACTTGGTCCCAACAAAGGCAATACGATGTAGGGTCCACTGCCGATACCATAGTGTCCCAGTGTCTGACCAAAATCTTCATTTCGCTTATTCAGATTAATATCGCTTGCTGCACTGATATCACTGGCAATATCGATCAAGCCAAATATACCAAAAGTGGTATTAATCAATAATCGTGTACTGCTGGCAAGTGCGCTCTTGTAATTCAATTGAAGAACAGAGTTAGTTATCACCACCACATCGTTTAGATTAGAGAAAAAATTTCCAACCACCAATTCGATAGGATCGGGAGTAACCTTCTTATAACCTCTGGCAACCGGATCAAAAACATTGTCATACACCATTTCATTAAAATTAAAAACGGCGCGATTCATGGGTTCCAGAGGATCATAAGGGCCACTCTGGTTATTCGTTTTCGTTGAAGCACAACCGGTTAATAATAAACCTAATACCAGACAAGCAATAGCTTTGAAACGGATAATATTAATCATGTTCTTATTTATTCTAGTAAAAATTCAATGGATCTTGCCACATTTATAAAAATGGTTCAATACGCGCCATCACAAAGTGTCATTTGTTTAGAGCAGCTATAAATGATACTACACGCAAAAATTAAAAAGCCTTTAACAAATCAAATATCAAGTCTTGAATATACGACAAATACTCTTACTACTTTATAAGATTATTCAGCCAGCAACATCGCCATGAAGTTCTTTCCGTTCAGATTGCTTCCATCCCATTATGGCGCAGCAACGCATCTAACTCTGGCTCACGCCCCCGAAATGCGATAAACGACTCCAGTGCCGAACGACTCCCTCCGACTGCAAGAATTTCTTCAAGAAAATGCGAACCGGTCGCTGCATTGACAACACCATCGAAAGCGGTTTCTTCAAACATACTATAAGCATCTGCTGACAATACTTCTGCCCACTTATAACTGTAATAGCCTGCCGCATAGCCTCCCGCAAAAATATGCGCAAAACTATTTGGGAAACGATTAAAGTCGGGTGGAATAATTACAGCAACATCTCTGCGAATATCATTCAGTAACTGTAACACAGTCTTGCCACCATTTGGCTTAAAATCAAAATGCACATGCATATCAAAAAGCGCGAACTCAATCTGCCGTAGCATCTGCAACCCACTCTGAAAATTCTTGGCTCTCAGCATTTTATCAAATAAGGTTCTGGGTAGCGACTCGCCTGTATCAATATGTTGCGTCATTCCAATCAGCACATCCCATTCCCAGCAAAAATTCTCCATAAACTGGCTGGGCAGCTCTACTGCATCCCACTCAACACCATTAATGCCTGACACACCTAAGTCTTCAACTTGTGTCAGCAAATGATGCAAGCCATGACCAAATTCATGAAATAACACAATCACTTCATTATGCGTAAATAAAGCTGGGCGGTTCTGTTGATTAATAGTTACAGGTGCTGAGAAATTACAAGTGAGGTATGCAACAGGTATCTGTATGACATGATTTCCTGTTTGCTGATTTTCAATTCGCCGACGTGTAACGGCATCGTCCATCCAAGCACCACCCCGTTTAGTAGGGCGCGCATAGAGATCCAAATAAAATTGGCCAATTAATTGTCCATTGGCATCATGTATATCAAAAAACTTTACATCTGGGTCCCAGCACTGAATATTGCATGAAGCCGCCGCGGAAACGATACGAATGCCATATAGCTTTTCCACCAGCTTAAACATCCCGGCCAGCACTTTATCCTCTGGGAAATATTGTTTGATTTCTTGATCAGAAAAAGCATAGCGTTCTTCACGCAATTTTTCACTGACATAAGCTAAATCCCAAGCTTCAAGTTCTGCCTGATCGAGTTTCTCAGCTGCAAATTGCCGGAGCGCTTGTAGATCCCGCTCAGCGTATGGTTTTGCCTTAGCCGCTAACTTTCTTAGAAAATCCAAAACCTGCTGCGAGGAAGTCGCCATTTTTGTTGCCAATGAAACTTCAGCATAATTCTGATAGCCCAGCATCTGTGCCGCTTCTTGGCGCAGCGCCAATATCTTGTTAATGAGTGGCATATTATCCTTATTCGTCCCAGTCTGATCGTCAAACTCACTGGCACGCGTGGCATACGCACGGTACATCTTTTCGCGGAAATCGCGATTGTCGGCATATTGCAGCACCGGAAGATACGATGGCATATGCAGGGTAAATTTCCAGCCGACTTTGGAATCTGCTGCAGCCAATTCCTTGGCTGTCTGTAAGACATCAGCTGGAATACCCGCTACGGTTTCTGCATCCTCAATGAATAATGAATAAGCATTCGTGGCATCCAACAAATTATCATTGAATTTTGAAGATAAGCTCGAGAGTTCTTCTTGGATTTGCAAGAATCGCTGTTTTTTATCAGATGGCAATTCCGCACCACCTAAACGAAAATCTCTCAATTCATTTTCTATAATTTTTTTTCGCGTTGGAGTCAGTTGATCGAATTCCACGCTTCCACGTAACTGCTTAAATTTCTCAAATAACAGCAAATCTTGAGATAATTCGGCATAAAACTGAGTAATCAACGGAAGATTCTCATTATAGATTTCCCGTAGCTGCGGACTGTTCATCACCGCATTTAAATGCGACACCTGCCCCCAAGCACGTGACAATCGTTCATTCGCATCTACCATGGGTTGTACAAAATTTTGCCAAGTAGGTGGCTGATTATCTCCACGCACTTTTTCAACTACCACACGATTCTCTTTCAGCAACACATCGATGGCTGGCGTAATATGCTCATCCTTTATTTCTGCAAAACGCGGCAGTCCAGAAAAATCAAGTAATGGGTTTGACATGTTGCTCCAATTAATCAGTTAAAAACAAATTTCGTTGTGTTATTTCTATAGATAAACAAGATATTGCCGCGTTCAACGTTCATAAACAATATGACCATTTACCAAGGTATATTTAACGCCACCCGGTAACTCCATGCCCATAAAAGGCGTGTTTTTCCCTTGACTTAAAATGGCTGATGCTGTTACTTTCCAATAATAGTCCGGATCAAAAATACAGATATCCGCAGCACTCCCGACAGATAGATGCCCCGCATCAATTCCCAGTATTTCTGCCGGATCGGATGTAATTTTTGCCAAAACTTTAAGTAAAGGCAAGCGCATTTCATTACCCCATTTTAAAGTTAATGGCAGCAATAATTCCACGCCTGTTGCACCAATCTCAGACTGACCAAACGGCAGCAATTTGGCATCCTCATCTACTGGCGCATGATCCGAACAAATCGCATCAATCGTACCGTCCAATAAACCATTGCGCAGCGCATTCCGATCACTCAAACCACGCAGTGGCGGCATCAGATGACAATTCGAATCAAAAAAACCAATATCCATATCAGATAAATGCAGATGATTAATCGTCACATCACAAGTCATTGGCAAACCCTGCTGCTTAGCGGCGCGAACCATTGTTAACCCTTCCGCACTGGAAATCCGGCACAAATGCACTCTGACCCCTGTTTCTTTGGCCAACAAAATAATATTAGATATGGCTATTGTCTCCGCACACACAGGCACTGTGGGCAGACCCAGCCGTGTTGCCACCTCGCCATCATGTGCAACACCGTCATTGGTCAAGCTAATTTCTTGTGGACGTAGCCACACGCTAAAGCTGAAGGTAGAGGCATACCGCATCGCCTGCATGAGCACCCGCAAATTAGGTAACAAGCCATCCGGCTGGCCAAAAACAACACATCCCGCGTCGTTTAATTCGGCCATTTCGGTCAAACGTTCACCGCGTAATCCTTGGGTGAGCGCACCGATGGGGTAAACATGCGCCTGATTAAGATTCTTGGCACGATGTTTCAGCATTTCTACCAGACCCGGTTCATCTAACGGAGGGTCCGTATCCGGCGGGCAGGCAAAACTTGTTACCCCTCCAGCAACCGCCGCCTCCATTTCGGATTCAAGCGTCGCTTTATACTCCAGTCCAGGCTCACGCAAGCGTACGGATAAATCAACCAAACCCGGGCACACGATTAACGAGTTAGCATCAATAACACGACTGGGCTGAAATTCATTAGGAGCCGCACCTATTGCAATGATTTTACCTTTCGCAATAAAAATATCCTGAACAGAATCAATGCCCTGCTTTGAGTCAATCAGCCGTCCATTTTTAATATGAATTTTCATAATGACAGCCTTTAGACCTGATTGCCTGCCAGAATTGACATCACAGCCATCCGCACCGCTATACCGAATGTAACTTGAGGCAATATGACCGACTGTTTACCATCCGCGACCGCAGAGTCAATCTCTACACCACGATTCATCGGACCAGGATGCATAACGATCGCGTCACGCCGGGCGAGAGATAATTTCTCTGGAGTAAGGCCATAGTATTTAAAAAATTCCTCCGGGCTGGGTAAGTTCGCGCCTTTCATACGTTCATTTTGCAAACGCAGCATCATCACCACATCAACATCTTTCAGTCCCTTCGCCATATCGTGATAAACGTGCACACCCAGGCGTTCCACCATTCTTGGCAACAAAGTTTTAGGCGCAATCACGCGTACTTCCGGCACACCCAGTGTAGTCAATGCATGAATCTGGGAGCGTGCTACTCTGGAGTGCAGGATGTCGCCGACAATAGCCACACGCAAGTTATGAAAATCACGCTTATAGCGCCGGATTGTAAACATATCCAGCAAAGCTTGTGTCGGGTGTGCATGGCTCCCATCACCGGCATTAATCACATGAATATCAGACCGGACATGCTTAGCAATCAAATGAGCAGCGCCACTCTGGGCATGCCGCACAATAAACATATCCGCATTCATCGCGGAAAGATTGTTGACGGTATCCAGCAATGTTTCACCCTTGGATTGCGCAGAAACTGCAATATTGAGATTGATGACATCTGCCGACAAACGTTTGGCCGCAATTTCAAATGTCGTTCGTGTACGTGTACTGGGTTCAAAAAAAAGATTGAATATCGATTTTCCACGCAATAATGGGATTTTTTTGACATCACGTTCGGTGACACCCACAAATGATTCGGCGGTATCCAATATATGCAGCAAAATAGAAGCCGGCAATCCTTCCGTTGTCAGCAAATGCTGCAGCACACCATTTTCATCCAGTTGCGGATTCCTATTGATCATTCTGGAAGGCTCTTATCATACAAATTTAAACTTAACTTTCCGCTTTCTTCCCGTTTCAATTCCAGCATTTTATCAACTGGCAATTCAAGCGCTATGCCGGTATATTGCGCAGCAATCGGTAATTCCCTGCCACCCCGGTCAACCAAAGTGGCCAAACTAATTGAAGCAGGGCGGCCATAGTCAAATAACTCATTGATTGCCGCACGAATTGTTCTCCCGGTATACAGCACATCATCAACCAATATAATATGCGTTCCCGCCACTTCAAAAGGTATTTCTGATGGTTTAACCTGTGAATGTAAGCCGATTTTATCGAAATCATCGCGGTAAAAAGACACATCCAGTGTCCCTAGCGGCTGCGTAATCCCTAGTTCCTGATGCAGGCGTTCAGCCAGCCATACTCCACCTGTGTGAATACCCACAAGCGCAAAATCCTTACCGCCATCGGATCGTATTTTTTTTGCGAGACTTTTGAATAAAATCTCAGCGTCTGGTAATTGCATGCTGTTCGTCAAAAAATGATTGGAGTATTTGTTGTGCGGCAACTTGGTCCAGCACTGATTTTTGTTTTCTTCCGGCAATACCCGCTTCGCGTAACGCGGCACTAGCCGTTTGGCTAGTATAACGTTCATCTTGCAAGATGACTTTGATGCTAAAACGCCCCGCCAAACGTCGTGCAAAGCGTTGGCTTAGTTGTGTCAGCTCATGCGTCGTCCCATCACTACTCATGGGCAAGCCAACCACCAATAAAACCGGCTGCCAGGTTTCGATCAACTGAGCAATCATAGCAAATCGCCGTTCTGTCACTTCGCTATCAATCGTTATGAGGGGATTCGCAATACCCAGCGTATTATTGCCAATAGCCACGCCAATACGGCTCTTCCCAAAATCAAAAGCTAATACAACCCCCTGTGGAAGCTGCTCTAGTGACTGATACTCCGGCTGCACATCCAAGAAATTTTCTGTCATCCGCAATGATATCTATGCATGCCCAATTTCATTGGATAGATTCGCACAATTAGTAATGCCCAGTAATTGCATTGCAGCAGGTAGTCTTTCTTCGGACGGCATATCAAATAACACATTCGCCGATGCTGGCACTGTTAACCATGCATTCTGCCCTAATTCATGTTCAATTTGACCCGCAGCCCAGCCAGCATAACCCATCGCAATCAGCACTTGATCGGGTCCCTCGGCATTTGCTATGGCTTTTAAGATATCCAGTGACGTAGTTAGACCTACTTCTTGATTGACAATCAGTGTAGATTGCCATTTGCCGACCGGATGATGTAATACAAATCCGCAGTCTAGTTGTACAGGTCCACCAAAAAGCACAGGCGTTGATTCTGCGAGAGAGTCCGTTTGCGAGATACCAAGTTGTCTAAAAAGATTGAATAGCGTCAGATCAGTGGGTCGATTAATGACGATACCGAGCGCGCCTTGTTCATTGTGCTCACAAATATACGTCAAAGTCTTGGAAAATACAGAGTCCACCATTGTTGGCATAGCGATTAAAAAATGGTGTGTCAGATTAATATTTTTCATTGCAGAAGTTTTCTTCACTTATTGCTTGATCGCTTTGATTTCTTTTTATTGCCCAATAGATTATAAATATTATGTCTGTTACGCTCAAACCCAATATGCTGTTTGAGTCATTACTTTTGATCCAAGTTTCATCGTGAACTTTACCGGTAGCGGCAGTTCTGCGCCGCCATGTGACAATGCCATGGTCGCATGACTGGCTTCATCAATTTTCATTTGCGTCACAATGGCACGGCTTTTCTCGTCATTATGCGGCAAAAGCTGCAAATGACCGGCCAGATGCGTCCCTACTTGGTGTTCCGTCTCGGCCAGGAATCCTAAATTCCACTTATCTCCCAGCATTCCGGCCACAACACCAATGGCAAACGATCCGCCATACCAGAGTGGGTTGAGTAAGCTTTTACGTCCGCCCAGTTCAGCGATACGGCGCTCAGTCCACGCCAAATGCTCTGTTTCTTCACGTGCAGCCTGCATCAGTGTTTGCTGTACTGTCTCATTACGTGCCGTTAATCCCTGTCCTTGATACAACGCTTGCGCACAGACTTCACCCACGTGATTCACGCGCATTAATGCACACGATAGCCGTTTCTCTATATCCGTCAATTCAGCTTCTGGCAAATCACTACCCGGAACAGATCGCAAAGTTTGCGCTGGCGTCAGCAAGGTGCGTAAAGCACCGTCAAAGCTAATGATAAGCTTATCAATATTAATCATAGTCTTCACTTCGTAAACCGATAGAATTGAGTATCCATTATAGGCCGATATGCACATATTCAGGTACACTTAAATTTCATCCTGCCTACACCCAACAAAAACTGGTTTTTTCATTATAGTTCCAAACCCATTTGCCTTGCCAGTAATGTAACTGGGTGCAATACTTCTACATCTATTCCTCTCTCGTATAATCCATTGGCTATATGCATTGCGCAACCGATGTTTGAAGTCACTAGATATCGAGCACCACTTTCCATCACGGCAGATAGCTTGGATTCCAGCAGCCTGCTCGCAATTTCCGGCTGATCTATGAAATAAGTCCCCGCAGCACCGCAGCATTGATCATTCCCTGATAAAGACACTACTTGCGCACCAGGGATACGCGCAATCAATTTGCGCGGATATGCTTGATCTCTTAATACATTACGCAAGCTGCATGGATCATGCACCAAAATTTTTTGTGGTAATGACATTATTTCTACACTTTCCCATCCTTCAGCTGCAGTCAGAAACCGGCTGATATCTACGATCTGAGTATGTTCATCCGCCACTCCGCACTCAAGCAACTGCACACCACATCCTGATGCGGCACTAATAATTGTTTTTACCTTGAGTCCAGAAAAAACTGATGTATTTTGCTGCGCCAAAGATGCTGCTTGCTTCAACGCGCCACTATGCTGATGCAGGGCACCACAGCAAGTTTGATCCGGCGGAACATGAACGGTATAGCCCAAGCGATTCAACACATAAATACTCGAATTTAATGTTGCGACATCCGTTATCCGTGCCACACATCCCAAAAACAAACCGACCTCACCCCGCCTTTCGCCTTCCGCCGGATAAATCTCCTGCCAACGATTACCCGAAGCGCGCATCCCAGCCACAGACGCTGCAAGGGGAAACTTAACCAGTGGAAGCCGCACAATAAATTTAAATAATTTATTTTTCTCCAACTGACTCAGTTTTTGTAGCCATCGCAACCAACCGCTTCTCTGTATGAAATAGAACAATCGACGCAGGCGATCTAAGCGCACAGACCGGGTAAGCAATAGCCTTTCCAGCACACTACGTACAACTGACTTCTGAGTAACTACCAAAGATTCTGATTGATCCGCAATCAGCGCACGCGTTTCATCAATTAAATGACCATAGGGAACATCATTCGGACAAACAGCTTCGCAAACCCGGCACGTTAAACAGCGATCCATATGTAGAATAAATCGCGCATTCAAAGGGATACGTCCATTAACAACCCCACTCATCAAAGCGATACGCCCACGCGGAGAATCTGCTTCTGATTTCAGCAATCGATAAGTTGGACAATGCGGCAAGCATAAGCCGCATGAGACACACTGGTTTGATTCATGAATAATAAAATCTTTGGAAAACTTTGGGAGCAATTTATCAATTCCACTGTAGAAGCGTATATTTAACGCATTTGTTAATTTCCGCTAGTTAAAAGCTTGTAGCCGCAATGACCATGGTTATTTTATCACTTGTCAGAATTACAGAAACTACTGTAAAATTAAAAGTTATTTCAATTCAAGCTTCATAATTATAGACAGGCTTATAGGCAAAATATGGTTATTATCAGATTGGCAAGAGGTGGTGCAAAAAACCGTCCATTTTTTAATATGGTTGTCGCAAATTCCCGCTACGCACGCGATGGCCGGTTTATAGAGCGCGTTGGTTTCTATAACCCAAGAGCTACCGGTGGAGAAGAAGCATTGCGAGTTCAACTGGACCGGATCGCTTATTGGCAATCCCAAGGTGCGCAGCTATCAAGCACAGCAACCCGGCTGGTCAAACAGTTTTCTACCAGCAAAGCAGCGTCAGCAAATAGCTAAGACAGATAAATCAGTTATCCCGATGGCGATAATGGGTCATATTATCGGCCCTTTTGGAATTCATGGTTGGGTAAAAATCAATCCTTACACTGAGTACATTGACGGATTGCTGGAATATCCATCATGGTGGCTAAGAAAAGAAAATGATGAGTGGCAAGAAGTGCAAGTTGATACTGGACATATTAACGGTAACATATTAAACGCAAAATTCAAGGAATGCACTGACCGTACACAAGCTTTGAAACTCAAAGGAATGCAAATAGCAGTTCCGCGCAAACAATTGCCAGATTTACCAGAAGACGGAGACAGTGGCTACTATTGGTCAGATTTAGTCGGTACTGAAGTGGTCAATTTAAAAGGTGAGGAACTTGGTAAGGTGGTAGGTTTGTTTGAAACGGGTGCGAATGATGTATTACGCGTACAGCATATGGATCAAGAAGGAAAAGAGACGCTCATCCCTTTTATCGATAAAATTATCATAAAAGTTGATTTGAAGCTTGCTCGGATCATAGTTGACTGGGGTATAGACTATTAAGGTGACAAGCAATGGCGTTTGAATGCGATGTCATCACATTATTCCCAGAAATGTTCAATGCCATTACGCAATATGGCGTAACAGGAAAAGCGAATAGAAACGCTATCTTTCGACTGAACACTTGGAATCCGCGTGACTTTACCCACGACAATCATCGTACAGTAGATGACAGTCCTTATGGCGGAGGGCCTGGAATGGTTATGATGGCACAGCCATTAGAAGATGCCATCACTCAGGCTAAGGCAAGACAAAATGCATTGGGTATCGAAAAAACTCAGACAGCCTATCTGACACCTCAGGGAAAGCGGCTTGACCACGAAACGGTCAAACAGCTCAGCACGCTCCCGGGGTTAATACTGCTCTGCGGACGGTATGAAGGCATAGATGAACGCCTAATCATGCGTCAAGTAGATATGGAAATTTCTATTGGTGATTATGTTGTTTCAGGTGGTGAGTTGGCTGCAATGGTATTAATTGATTGTATCGTTAGACAAATTCCAGGTACATTGGGTGATCCGGAATCCGCAAATCAGGACTCGTTTGCTGATGGACTATTGGATTGTCCGCACTATACTCGCCCTGAGATATATAAAGGCAGCCATGTACCAGAAGTACTAATGTCAGGAAACCATGCATATATTCGTCGTTGGCGCTTACAACAAGCACTCGGCAAAACATGGTTAAAGCGGCCTGATTTATTTGAGTTAAAATTTGCACATGGCATGACAGTTGAAGAAGAAGAACTTTTGGAAGAATTCAAACAATCCTGTAAATCTAGGTAAGATCGGCAAATAGGGGAAGAAAATATGAACTTAATTGAACAATTGGAAGCAGAAGAAATAAAACGCCTTAACAAAGAAATACCTGATTTTTCTCCAGGAGATACAGTAATTGTTAATGTCAATGTTGTTGAAGGCGATCGTAAACGTGTACAGGCTTACGAAGGTGTTGTGATAGCCAAACGTAATCGTGGCCTTAATTCAGCATTTACAGTTCGTAAAATTTCAAGTGGAGAAGGCGTAGAACGTACTTTTCAAACATATTCGCCATTGATAGCGAGTATAGAAATCAAACGGAGAGGTGCAGTTTGCCGCGCAAAACTTTATTATCTTAGAGATCGCGCTGGAAAATCAGCACGTATCCGTGAAAAGCTACCTGCTCGCAGTAGCAACAATAAAAATCTAACTCTGCCAGAGCAGAATTCCACTTCATCGGATACACCGAAAGAGACTGCTGTATAGTCCACACAGTTCAGAGCAGGATTCCGTACATTTGTGGCTATTGCTATCACTGTACGGAATCTAATGTTTAAAGACACGGTTTTCTACACCTTCTTTTACTTGAGCAATTCCATGACATTCTCAGGTGGCCGACATAATCTGGCTTCACTACCGCGCACAACGATGGGACGTTGAATCAAATCTGGATTCTCCACCATCGCTTTGATAATTTCATCGTCCGTCGCCGCACTTAAGTTTCCCGCCGATGGCTCGTCTTTACGCAAGAGATCACGTACCGGCATATCGAGCTTCTGAATCAGTTCTCGCAATTTTTCAATTGTTAAAGGAGTCTCATAATAATTGATTGATTCAAATTCTTCACCACTCTCTTTAAGCAGAGATAATGTCGCTCTACATTTACTGCAGGTAGGCTTCTGATAAATAACTATCCTATCACTCATAGACTTTCCAGTTATTATTGACTCAAGGCAAATTCGAGATTCCGTACAAGCCCAATAAATAAATAAATTTATTTCACGCCACACTCAGATGAAATTGCTTTATGCGCTGCTGATGAGCCACTCAACCCGAAAGTATCGGTTGTCCCGGTACCGCGCGCTGATGCACCCTTGATTACCAATGAACTTCCACGCTTTATACCATCCGTTATTTTATTATCAGTTGCTTCATCAGAAGCCCAAGCTGAGTCATCCTGAGTAAAAAGACGAAAACTTTGATTATTTACTATGACTGTCGCTTCACTGCCAGGTTTGTATGCATAACCGGCAATATAACTAAAAACATTTTTACTTTTCTCAGCAGGACGGTGCGTAACTAAAGCAAACACATCGCCACGCTTTGAGTAATTCCCTTCTGATTTTTTGGGTTTACTCACCATATAGCAAACTTTGTTATTGTTTTCCATAAACATATAAGCCGTCCAGTCACCGTGCTCGCCAATCAATTTGGGCTCCGCGGCTTGAACCGAGTTACACAACGTAAAAACAGCACCGGCTATTATTAATTTTCTAAATTTATGCTTCATTTCGGAAACCTTGAGTATGGTGATCGATACAATTTCAGTGATTGGTCAGAGTCAAGATGCTGCATCTTCAATCTAAATTTCTTACAATCAACAAACAATAATTAACAACCTTCCATCTTGTAAATGTAGAAACCATTCTTGTTGATCTCATCAGTCACATTTGCAGGTGCGCTCTGGCTATGACAGAAGCTACATTCCTTACTGGTGACCGTTGCGCCCCCTTCGCCAATTGTAGAAAGCCATTGCTTTGCATATTCAACAGCTTTCTGATCATCCTTCACGGCTGTGAATACATCAAAATGCATCGTATGCCCATCTTTAGCTTTAACATAAGTATCATAAACATGAATTTGCATATTATTATTTCCTTGAAAAAATATGGATTACAACAACAAGCGCACTGTAGCAGCCCGCTCTATTACAAATGGGAGATATTAACTATACCAATTAATCCATTAAACTGCCATGAGAATTATACTGGCAGAAGATCCGAACAGCTCGTTCCCATTTCTTGAGTATGGCTCGTATTATTTCTTTCTCGCAACGATGACACCATCGCGCGTCGGATTAATAAATGTATCAAAATCCGGGTCAGAAAAAATCAGCCGATTATGTTCTACAATCGCTTCTGTTGAATCATACTCAACATTCTGGCAATTCTTCATGGCTACACGGCCATGCCACAAAACATTGTCAGCTATATAAAGCCCGCCGGGACGTATCCGATGCTTGGCCATTTGCCAGATCTCCGGATAATAGCCTTTATCCACATCGTTATAACAAATATCAAATAGACCGTCAGTCCGTGCAAAAACATCCTGCGCCCTATCCACACAAAATTCTATACGTTGCCATAAAGCAGCAGCGGAAAGATACTTTTCTGCACGTTCACGATTCGTTGCATCAGCATCACTGCAAATAACACACCCATCAGCACCAACAGCTCTTGCAAACCAATAAGCCGAATAACCGTAACCGCTGCCAAATTCAAATACCCGCTTTGCGTTAATCATTCTCGCTTGCGTTTCAAGAAAAACGCCAACTAAGCGATTAACAATTGGAAAGTTCCTCAGCCGTGCAAATTCTTCCATTTCTACGAGAATAGGATGGTCAGTTTGCGTTAATAAACTGCGCATATAGTCTTCAATCTCCGGATTAACAGGAATCAACTCAATTGAATCACCACTAACCGGAGTTTGAAAATCGTCCACACTTCTTAGCTATAACGAATCAAAACAAGACTGTTCACTTTGTTGCCATCAGCACGCATTCCTCACCAGAATTTTTATCGGCTCGAAAAACGAAGTACGCAGTCAATTGAAACCAGAACCCTCTTAATACATCACGAGTTGTAATAAACTGATATCCCTCTTTTTCTGCTTCCACTGAGGGTGGGCTGCCCTGACCAATTCCATACGCACCGATCGGCGTTGTCCAAGAATGCTGATGACTAAAACCAGACTTTTGAGCAAGCCGAATCAGTGTCTTACAGGTAAATAGATGAATATGCCGAGGCGATTCAAGACCACGCCAAGCCGAACCAAACTTACGATGGCCATAACTTGTCGCGTTCGGTGTCAACAATACTAATAAGCCATTCTCTTTGAGTTGGCGGTGACACATCATTAACAAAGCAACCGGATCATGCACATGTTCAATAACATGGCTCAGAATCACGACATCAAATCCTCCGGCGGTCTCCATGGTTTCAAGTGGCCCTAAATGTACAGGGATACCCTTCTTACGTACATACTCTGAGGCCACCGGATCAATCTCCTGCCCCGTGACATCCCAGCCCAGAGCCCGCATTCGCGCCAATCGTTTTCCGTTGCCACAGCCCACCTCCAATAAACGGCCTGGTACGGTTTGACTCAGATACATACATTTATAACGCCGGCGCTCGCTACGTAATCCCAGTAAACTAATGCTCAGGGTATGCAGAATGCTGCGAACAATACGAGCCAATCGTGTTTGTTGTGCATGATTAGTTTGATCATGTGTGTAATAATTTTGGTAAGCTTTGCCAACTTCATCAATCGTCGGCCTGGGATCTAACCAGACAACACCGCAATCGGCATCTGTGCATTTTTTGAATGTCCATTCCCCTGGCGCGCCAAAAATCCGGTCTACTAAATTACGATACACCATCTTTCCCTGTTTGCCGCACAGATAACAAGCAGAGTTTGTTTCAGTGCCAATCCGGTCTGGTTGCATAATATGCTTAAATCCTCTCTGGTTCTTGTCTGTGCCAGCTCATGGTAATCCCCGTGATCAACAGCAAAAGAACCGGCGTCCTGCTGAAAATAATAAAAGCATCGGTAAACCCTGCCAGAATAATATAACTGACCAGTCCCGCACCCAATATCGCCAAACGGCTTCTCTTAAATGCCTGGTACCAGCCCCAGTACAGAAACAATAAAGCCAGCATACCGGGAACACCGATATGCATGCCAATCTCAATCCAATCATTATGATAATGGGAGGTTTTCTGAAATTCCGGTAAATCCTTATAAATGCCATTTTTGTACGTCAAAATTGCATGGTCGAAATAGCGCTCAGGCGAACCTGTTCCATAACCCGACAGGGGGCGCTCAGCGATAGCGTGCAGTCCGACATCCCACATGGCAAGCCGGTATCCTAAACTAGAACTGTAATTACCTTGCTGTAGCAATTCGATGTCACTTTTAGCCTGAATCAGCCTATCCTGAAAAACAGGACTGCTATAAGCAAAAATCGCGGTGACTATCAACACAGAGATTAAAATACTTATAAATTTTCTGATTTCTATTTTGTAGCGTAAGAAAGCCATAAGCAATACAGCGATTAGCGTGGCGAGCAGAAGAATTCTTCCATTCTGATGAAATTGAATAAATATTAACGCAATCGCCACAATCCACAACAATATCCCTAGTTTCTTGGACTGATTCATGTCAGCAAAACCAACTGCTACAATTGCACCAACCCCAAGCATGGCTGAAAAACTTAGATAGGACATGCCTACGAGCGGAATACCCTGAACCCCCATGGCAAGCCACTGATAGATCCCCACAGACAGAACACCCAAATAGCCTATCGCCAGCCCACCTATCGCCCAGGGTAAGCGCTCTCTATTTAACAGCGAGTAGAATGGAATAAAAATCAATAAGATAAAGTACTTTAGCCATTTCATTCTTCCGTTTCCCAGCAGCTCGCTCCATAACAACCCTAAGAGCAAAAGCGTGCATAACAAAAGAATCGCTTGCACAAAAGGTTCTTTGATCACCTGATTCAATCGATACAAACCGCCGTCTAGTACCCAAACGATTCCAAGCAAAGGGAAAGAAACATAATTCACCTCGTTACGCCAGAATCCCAGGCAGAGGAGAACTAGCGCAAACCTGATCAACAATTCTTGACGCGTAATATTAGCTGGCATAAAACCAATAGAGGGCTGTTTTCAATAAACCGTTTTAAATCTGAATAGTTTGGACATTGCAATTATTCTGGATTCTGTTTAGAAAGCTCTGATTAAGTCCTTCGACAGGACGAACGGTAATATATTGATTACGTTCGTGGTGAGCTTGTCGAACCGTGAATGTAATCAACTTAATCAGAACTTCCTTTAGTAATCTCCTGCTTCAGAATGGGCTTCGCTGAAAAATTCTGCTGCGAGTCTATCAAACGTTCGGCAGATTCAAACTGCCCCGTTTCCCATTTCCGCATTTCCAATTTGCGCACACGCACAAAAAGTGCCAATAGAATCCGCAACAATACGGGTGTACCTGGCAAAATCCACACCGCAGATATGCGCCTATCCGCGCGAGACCGGCCACGCAGCATCAGTTTGATTGCCATTTTGATACTTGCTGGATTGTTACGCATCTGCAAACAAGATAACTGAGGCAATGGCGAGGGTGTCAGCCAATGAATGCCGCCACCTTGTCGCAATACCTGCTCAATCGAATCTGTTAGCTGCACAGATAAATCAGCCAATGTATAGGGGCCCGAAACCAACAGAATATTGCGGCGTGCTTCAGGATAACGCGAAAGATATAATGCACGGTTGCGCTTTGCCAATAACCGATACGATCGGCCACGTCCAAATGATGCGCCGCCAGCATGATGGATGCATGCATCCGGATGCACACCCATACGCCATCCGTGCCGAATCAATCGGCGTCCCAAGTCTGTATCCTCAAAATAACCTCGGCCAAATTGCGCATCAAATCCACCTATTGTGGTAAATAGAGTGCGCCGGATTAAAAAAGCATATCCCTGGAATCGATACGTAGCAACATAACCACCCGACTGCCGTTGATAGCGATCCAGTTTAGACGTGGAGAAATTGTCATGCGCTGGACTGATAACCGCCAGTTCCGGATCAGCTTCAAAAGCTTGGCACAATAGCGACAAGAAATTTTCGTGAATTTCGGTATCCGAATTAAGCACGAGCACCAGATCGGCATCCGAACGTGCCACCGCGTCATTGACAGATTTGCCAAACCCCTGATTTTCTGGCGCGTGATAAACATGAAGTTGCTGGTAGCACAAGTGATCGAGCATCGCACAAGTTTCTGTGTCTGATGCATCATCCTGAACATAAATAGTCCTAATTGACCGACTCAGATTAGTGACAACAGAATCAATACACCGCTTTGTCAACTCTGGCGCATTATAGACAGGTATGATGACATCAACGGATGGCGCAACGGGTGTATTCATAAATTGTAGGTAAACGTTCTTGCAACCATCCGATTACGTCAAAAACATGAAGAGATGCAAATAAGCACTGGCAGGTTAGATCCGTTCAAAGATCAGATACGCTTCCCCCCAGTTCCGGGTTGATCGCTGTTTCACTTCAAAACCGGCCTGTTTCATTAAAGCAATTGCTTTCGTCTGTTCCTCATCCGTACCTAACTCGATAATGACAGACCGCAACGCCGAGTGTGCCAATACAGACTCTGCGCCTTTAAGAATGGAAATCTCGATGCCATCGACATCGATCTTGATATAATTCGGATAGGGGAATCCCCACTTACTGCATAAATCATCTAACGTCACACCAAACATTCCTTGAATGTGCGTGGCAGACATTTTCAAGTTCTCAATGTCTTCTTCTTTTCCAAATTGCGATCGATTCCCACCCGGGATAAATTTAGGAATATACAATTTGGAAAATTCACTTTTCCCGGAAACCGCAACACAATACGATAAAATATTTTCTTTGAGGTTATTAAAAAAAATATTTTTGTTCAGTGCGTAGTAATTATTACTTTGTGGTTCAAACGCATAAACTTGAATTTTGTCGCCATATTTTTTGGCCGGATATAAAGAATATTGGCCGATATTGGCGCCAATATCAAAATAGCAGGAATTGGGTTCAAAGCTATCCAGCCAATCCAGCGTATCCGGCTCTTTGATCGAATATGTTTTTGCACGATTCAGTGTGCGCAAATGATCGACTGAAATTAGAATACGTTGATCTCTAACCTGTACATCTGCATACCCGCCTTTAAGTTTATATGCCGCCACAATCAACTCGTTTAATATATCTTTGGCCAGCATCATGATCACTTTTCGAAGTTAGTGGGGTAAGCCTTGATTCTTATAAGGCAGAGAAGAGAGCAGCTCAACTTGCTGATTGTTCAAGTAACGCGACATAACGGGGCAGTACGTCGGCATCCGGAAAATCCAGCATTTCCTTTAGAAAGCGCTGCCGGTGTTCTTCAATATAGAAAGAGTCACAACCATTAGTTAAAAAATAATTGATTTTCTCATACACATCATCGCGGCATCTCATCTCTGTCTCCGGCATGAAATAAGCCACAGCCGAGCGGGCTGCAATTAAATAATCCGCTGCCAATACCGGCTTTTTTGCCCTGACAGCTTCAAATACCACCGAAGTAGCCAAATCGATAATCACATCAGACCAATTCATCAAATGCACCGAATGCGCATCATCGCTCGCAACACGCACATTAGGCAATTGCTTGATCGAACTGTCTTTGGTCAGTGATTGTTTCCAGCCGCTCCGCGTATGCGGTTTGATAATCAATTCCACACCGGGAAATTCAGCAATCATATGAACCACTTCACCCACTTCTTCCCAAAATGTCGTAAAGTTGGATTTTCTGAGGAACAGGACAATTTTAAGGCGGCTATCCGAACGGACAAGTGGCGAAGGCGGCATCAATCCCGCAAGTATTTTTAGCCACTCTTCGCAATATCGCGGTGAGCCTAATACGGCAAGTTGATTGCCTTCCAGAAACGGACGGAAACGGATGGAGCATAACTCATTGGGCACCACCACCCGATCAAATATCTTAGCTGCCGAAAATGTAATATCGGGCTTCAAGTGTCTTTCACCCCGGCGAATCAATTGACTGGCATGCGGACTATCACCATGCGGCAAGGAAACCGTACCGAGGCCTCTTTCTTTCGCCATCGCTACCACTACTTCAACCCATTCCACACAAATCACCGAATTCCGCTCAATCCAGTCAAACGCCACAACCCCCTTGCCCGCATCACCAAAACATCTGTTCAACAGGAATTCAGCGGTATGCCGCCACAACGGTTCGCGCTGTTTTTCATCAAAACGATCGGCAAGTTTCTCTGCCAGCCGGCCTATCATTTTTATGCGCCGGACATTGCGCGTCAACATCAGCATTTGCAAGCGCCATTTTAAATACTCAGCCAGCGGAAACAGCTCCTTCATATGCGCGACACGCACGCCTTCGAGTTGGCTTAAATATTTAATGCGAAAATCACGACGGAATTGTGTTGAACCAATCAGTACTACATCACATTGGTGACCCGATCCAATCCACTTATAAATGACCGGGGTAACATGATCAATATCGTTATAATGTCGAAGAAAGAAAAGGGCTTTCATAGCCATGATAGGGTTTCAGAAATATTCAGGACAGGCAGCATCTCTATTATTTTCCCAGTTTAAACAGAAGACTCTGTAAAGCGCGCTCATTCTACTCTTGCAATTATTCAATTACCAGCAACGTGGCCATATCCGCTTCGGGATAAATCACAGCATGCAAGAAAACCGTTAAATTTAACAATAAGTATTGCCCAAGAAACAAGAAAAACCTGATAATCAGCAAGTAGCTTCTGAGTGTAGCTTTTTATACGCGTAAATATTAATCAACCACACGACAATTCAATGAGAACAATCGCTGTAATACCCGCCCGCATGGGTTCATCACGTTTCCCCGGCAAACCCATCGCAAAAATATTGGGCCGCCCGATGATTGAACATATCTATAAGCGCGTCGCCATGAGCAAGTCGCTCGATGCTACCTACATTGCTACCTGCGATGAAGAAATCCGGCAAATTGCGGAAGGTTTTGGCGCGCAGGTGATTATGACCGCCGATACGCACGAACGCGCCAGCGATCGCGTAGCCGAAGCCGTCACCCAACTGGATGCGGATTTAATCGTCATGGTGCAAGGCGATGAGCCGATGACACACCCGAACATGATTGATACTGCAGTGGCACCGTTTAAACATGATCCGCAGTTGGGTTGTGTCAATCTGGTGCGCAAAATTGATCACGAAGCCGATTATCTGGACGTCAACACCATCAAAGTAGTCATGAATCAGCAAGGCGACGCCCTGTACATGTCGCGCCGCCCGATCCCGACATTGGCCAAAACCGGCTTTGCCGATACCGCTGCGTATAAGCAAGTATGTATTATCCCATTTCGCCGTGCCACGCTGTTTCAATACACCAACTTAACACCTACGCCGCTTGAGCAATTGGAGTCGGTCGACATGTTGCGCCTGCTTGAGCATGGCTTCCAGGTTAAAATGGTGCACACCGAATATAATACCCAGGCGGTGGATACCCCGGCGGATCTCGCGCGTGTCGAGAAATTGATGGAATCAGATCCACTACTCACCCGCTACTAGGAATAATTATGTCACTAAAATCAAGATTGAGCCGGTCCGAATTAACCATTGGTTCATGGGTCACACTGGGGCATCCATCAATTGCCGAAATCATGGCGGCGGCGGGATTTGACTGGCTGGTGCTGGACATGGAACACAGCGTACTGGAACTCAGCGAAGTGCAGTCCATCATCCAGGTGCTGGATGGCAAACAATGCCCGGCCATCGTGCGCCTGACCTCAAACCACCCCGATCAGATCAAACGCGTCATGGATGCCGGGGCAACCGGCGTGATGGTTCCGATGATCAAATCCGCCGCTGACGCCAAAGCCGCAGTCGATGGCGTGTATTACCCGCCACGCGGACAACGCGGCGTCGGCCTTGCGCGCGCTCAGGGATATGGCAACAGTTTCCAGGCTTACCGGCAATGGCTGGATGAAAATGCGGTGATCGTCGTGATGATCGAACATGTCGATGCGGTCAAAGCCATTGATAGCATTCTGGCTGTGCCAGGTATCGATGCCTACATCATCGGCCCGTATGATTTATCCGGTTCGATGGGTCGCCCCGGCGATCTCAATCACCCGGATGTACAAACCGCCATCGCACAAGTTCTGGAAGCTGGCCGCCGCGCCAAAAAACCCGGCGGCATTCATGTCATCGAACCGGATCTGGAAGCACTGCAACAACGCATTCAAGCCGGTTTTAACTTTCTCGGCTATGGTCTGGATATTCGCATTCTGGATTCCATCTGCCGCACCCACTTGCAAAGTATCCGCGCAACACTTAAAACACCATGAACACATTTGTCATTTCCACTTCTTCCTTCGACATTGACAACAATCCGCATATCCAACAGTTGCTGCAGAGCGGTATGCGGGTCATCACCAATCCGCACCGGCGCAAACTCACCGAGGATGAGATTATTGAATTACTGCAGGAAGGCGCAACTGGCCTGATCGCCGGGATTGAGCCATTGACCGAGCGCGTATTTCAGTCTGCCAGCAATCTGAAAGTCATCTCGCGCTGTGGTGCCGGGATGGACAGTGTCGACTTGGCGGCGGCAAGAAAGCATGGCATTACGGTTTTCAACACGCCGGAAGCCCCCGCACAAGCGGTAGCTGAGCTGACAATGGGATTGATATTGACCCTGTTGCGGCAAATCCGCCAGATTGATCAATCGGTGCGTAACGGCGAATGGCCGCGCACGCAAGGCCGTCTGCTTGCTGCGCAAACCGTCGGCATCATCGGCATGGGGCATATCGGCCGGCGTGTTGCACGTCTGTGTCAGGCTTTTGAGGCCACAGTGATTGCGCACGACCCGTATGCAAGTCAAGTGCCTGCCGATGTCGCATTGATATCCCTGGAACAATTGCTGGCCACTGCGGACATTATCACGCTGCATCTGCCTTACGGACCGGATACGCATCATCTGCTGAATGCCAAGGCATTCGCGACTATGAAACCTGAGGCGATTGTCATCAATGCCGCGCGCGGCGGATTGGTCGACGAAGACGCGCTCTTGGCCGCATTACAAGCGGGCAAAGTCAGCGCCGCCGCCTTGGATGTGTTCGAGCAAGAGCCTTATCATGGCCCATTAATCGAAAGCGGCAACGTCATCCTGACGTCGCATGTCGGCTCTCTTGCCCGGGAATCACGCCAACTGATGGAAATTGAAGCGGCTGAGAACCTGCTGCAGGGTTTAATCAAAGCAGGTCTAATCAATAACGGATAACATTATGGTGAATGAAACGGTTGTTGTATTTGGCGCCAGTGGTTTTTTGGGCAGCCATGTTGCCGACGCATTATCGGCCGCAGGTTACCGGGTACGGTTATTTGACCGCAGCCCTTCGCCCTATCTTAAAAGTAATCAGGAAATGATCATTGGCGATATCATGAATCTCGACCAAGTGATCGAGGCTGCCAAGGGAACATCCATCGTGTATAACTTTGCCGCAATTGCTGATATTGATGAAGCCAACGACAAACCCATTCCCACTGCAACCATCAATGTGCTGGGCAATATGCATGCTTTGGAAGCCGCGCGCATTGCCGGAGCCCGTCGCTTTGTGTTCGCCAGCAGCATTTATGTCTATTCCGAATCCGGTTCTTTTTATCGCGCTAGCAAACAGGCGGCGGAACGTTTCACGGAAACCTACCATGAGCGCTACGGTCTGGACTACAGCATTCTGCGCTATGGCTCGCTGTATGGCCGGCGCTCTGATAAACGCAACGGCATCTATCGCATGCTGCACGAAGCCGTCGCCCATCACTCCATTACCTACAAAGGCAGTGGCGACGCCATGCGGGAATATATCCATGTGGAAGATGCGGCACGTATGAGCGTACAAATATTGGCGCCGGAATTTGCCAACCGTCACATGATTCTGACCGGTCAGGAAAGATTGCGCATCAAAGAGGTCATGACAATGATCTCGGAAATCCTGCCGTGGCCGGTTGAATTGCATTTTGACGAAGCCAACACCGTGCACCACTACGAAATCACGCCGTACGCGTTTCAACCCCGCGTTGGCCGCAAGCTGGTTCTGAATGAACATGTCGATCTGGGGCAGGGCATACTCGATTGCCTGCGGGAAATTCACCAAGACCTGCATCACGGCGATGAAAACGACGACGCCACCCCCGCCACCTCGGACAATCGTGCCTAATCATGAAAAATTTCGACTGGCAGGCGATCATTTTCGATTTTGACGGCGTCGTGGTGGAATCCGGAAAAATCAAAACCCAGGCATTCGCGGAACTCTATCGCTCTTACGGCGAAGAAATCGTCGCAGCAGTGGTGCAATTTCATACCCAGAACGGCGGCATGTCCCGCTACCGCAAATTCCGTTACTTTCAGGAACACTTCCTTTCAAAACCGCCACTAACGGAAGCAGAAGAAAAACAACTGGATATCCGCTTTTCCGAACTGGTCGTAGAAGCCGTCATTGCCGCAGAGGCTGTGCCCGGTGCAGTCGAACTCATCCGCCAGCAAGCCGGGAGAATTCCTTTATTCGTCGCCTCCGGCACACCAGAAACAGAACTCAAAGTCATCGTCGAACGTCGCGGGTTAACGCCTTATTTCACCGAAGTGCGTGGCGCCCCAGCGCTCAAGAAAACCATCATCGCGGAAATTTTATCCAAACACGCGCTAAAACCGGAATCGGTACTGATGATCGGCGATGCCATGGCGGATTTGGAAGGCGCGCAAGCCAACAGCACCGCTTTCCTGGGCCGCGTCTATCCCGGCGACCCCAATCCTTTTCCCGAACATGTCGAAATCGTTCCCGATTTACGCGGGTTAGTCGCGTAAGCGCATCAGCTTCCCGATGCAACGCCATGTCTTCCCGAATATCGAACAACTGAGTCAGGCCTTTGCCGACTTTGCCGCAACAACACTACAAAACACGCTAGCCCATAAACCCCAAGCCACACTGGTCGTCCCCGGCGGCAGCACGCCACGCTATTACCTGCCCGCACTGGCAAAATGTAAGCTGCCTTGGGATCGAATTACTGTCACGCTCAGCGACGAACGCTGGGTCGATGTTACTGATGAGCAATCGAACGAGCATTTGGTCAAGCAACACCTGATGAATCACCTCCCCACAAACACAAACACACGCTTTGTCGGACTTAAAACCCATCACGACAATCCTTTTGCCGCCATCGATGAAATTCATCAGCGCTTGGATAAGCTGCCGCTGCCATTGAGTTTGACAGTACTAGGTTTGGGAGAAGATGGGCATATTGCTTCGTTGTTTCCGGGGATGAATCCTGATCTATCCACTACGCATCACTGTGTCGCCGTTGCGCCGCCGGTTGCACCGTCGCCACGAGTGAGTCTTTCGTTGAAACTACTGGCGGAGAGTGAAAATATTGTGTTGGTAGTTACCGGAAAAACCAAACGCCGGTTGTTGAATCACTTGAACGAGTATCCTGATTCGAAGCTGCCAATTGTTTGGTTATTGCAACGCACTCATGCAACGATTACTGTTTTTGAGACAGAAGCACAATAAAATAGAATGTCCCAGTTACTCGCCTTCAGGCACTTAGGAAGAAATATGCATAATCCCGGTAATATCCAATTCATCAAGCTAGGCGAAAAGGGGAATTATGAGCATGAATGCCTCGAAGAAAAAGGAATTCTAAAACTAGGATATAAAGAGATAGACCATCAAAAGTGTCTGGATGGAGACTGGGATTGGGTTGAGCACCAAATTACTGATCTCTACAAGACTTGGCCTTCAGCCACCACAAGTCACAAGAATCAAATTCGGAAATTCTATGAAGAACCCGATTCAACAATGTGGATTACATTTTACAATGGGAAGCTTTGGTACTGTTACGCTGCCAGAGAACTCTCCCTGAACAGCGACGGTACAAAAGAACGTATGACTCTCAGTGGTTGGAAAGACACTGATTCGAAGGGGAATAGTCTTTTCATTCAGTACCTGAGCGGTCGACTGACCAAGGTACAAGGTTTTCGCGGAACCATTTGCGATATCAAAGAAAAAGAATATCTACTCCACAAAATCAACAACACACAGAGTAAAGAACTTGTGTCGGTGGAAAAGGATATCCAATCATTGAAAGGCAACCTTGAGCTCCTAATTAAAAAGCTTAATCCAAAAGATTTCGAATTATTCATCGATCTTCTGTTTCGTTCCGCAGGCTGGTCAAGGATTGGAGTTCTTGGAAATACCACGAAGACAATCGACATAGAATTTCTTGCTCCGGTCACGAATGAAAGAGCAATTGTTCAAGTCAAGTCAGAAAGCAATCTGGCCACTTTTCTGGAATACAAAAGCCGAATGGGCAGCATGGTGGAGTATGACAAATTCTTTTACGTGACACACACTCCCAGCAAAGATCTTCAGAACTACATCAATCAGAATACAGAGGGCGGCTTCCAAATTTGGGATTCAAAAAAACTGTCTGAGCTGTCAATCAATGCTGGATTGATTGAATGGATTGTCAGTGTTGCACCGTAGAAAAGCGCGGTAGGATGTGCCGATGAAGGGAGGCGCATCAATCGAGAAATAATCAAATCAAGATGGAACGTAATTTTTATTGCACCGAATGAAAATTCCGGTGCAATGCGCTTCGCTTATTGACACCCTACTACTCGCGGTAGAGACTAAACCACTGAACAGGTCATTCATACCTGTATCGAAAAAGCACACGATGTTTCCTGTCGTTTTCGCAGTGGCGCGGCTCAGTGTCTGTGTTAGCGGGCCTCCACAAGAATCTTTACCCGGCGCACAATCAGCCGCCTATCCGTGCCTGCATTCGCCGCCGAAATTTATCTCGATCAATCAACTTCGCGGTGCCCGCATCAATCTCAACAAGGCGGCGCAGAATTTCCTTATCCCAAGCCTCCAATACATCCGCATCATCGGGCGCATCCAGGCTTTTAACCAAAGCATGCGCCAACTCGGCACGCTCTGCTTCCGGTAACATGAGCGCTTCGGAATGAAGTTTGTTCAAAATTTCAGTTTTCATGAGTGCTCCGTAGAAATACAACCAGTCCCTATAATAGCTAACTTATCGGTCAATCAAAAATTCCGTCAAATCGTCCCACCACTCTCCAGCCATTCGCGGCAATCCGGAGTCAACGCACGCCCGCAAGCGGTGTCATAAAGCACCAATTCTTCGTCAGAGAGTACGTCGCGCCAGCGGTTATTGGTACCTTTGTGCATAAACGTCTCCGCGCCGCCCTTCCAGAACTGACCACCTCCCGGCGCATACAGCTCGCCCTGGCGTTTCATCTCTGTAAAGGAGATCGCTTTGATGATGCCGTCCCATGCCTGATCGGGCACATCGATCTCCAGAAATGCAGCGATGCGGCGAACCTCACGCTCGGTATCCGCGAGCATGTCGCTGTAGTGGAACAACTGAATGTTGGGCAGATGACGGAAATTCCACCAGGATTGAACATTAGAAAGATGGGACCAGTACGGCCAGCCGTCGGCTTCCCACGCAAACGAACCGCGCGTTATCCAATTCTGCCAGAAGGTATGGATATCATCCGGCGGCGGCGGGAGTTCGTCTCCCATGCGCCCAGGCAGCATGTTCAGGAGCATTAACATTTCTTCCTTCATGCCGGTATAGTGATTCCACAACGACATGAAGACATCACGGGTATCGCGGGCGATATAGAGGTATTTGATCTTTTCATTATAAGGCACGCCATCGAGCGGCAAGTGCGTCTTGATAAAGCGGCGATGCTGCTGCGCCTTCAAGTTGTTCAGAACTAATTCGAGCGGAATAATCCGCATGTCCAGCCACGGCGACATTTGCGATGGCGGCGCCGGAAAATTCCCGTCCGGAAAGAGCAGGTGCGCAACAATTGCTTGTGTCCACGTCGTGCCGGCTTTGTAGGATGTTGCGATGACAATATCATCAGCGCGCGATTCGAAATAATCCCAGCGCGTGCTGTCAAAATGGTGATTCTGGTAAATATGCGTGCGTTGGGGTAGATTCAGCATCTTTCTGACCTGTTATGAAATGACAGCTTGTTAACTTACAGGGACACTCTCGATTTAGCAAGCGATGCGGTGTGCGGGTAAAGAAATGGGTAGCACCAAGTCTGTACTCGGTTTAATAAGCGTCCAATTTGCTCTCACCGAATCCTATCATTCCTGTGGCATCACTTTTGACCATCGGCTGTTATTAGTCAGCACGGCTTCGATCAGTTGGATTCAGATTTCCTAACTGCTCCCCCACACAAATAGGTGACATTAGGCACACACCAATATAAACTATCTCTATGAAACCATTTCGTTGGAATCACGGCAAAAATGAGGTGTTAAAAAAAGATCGCGGCATTTCATTCGAGGAAATAGTGCTGGCTATCGAAGCCGACGGTTTGCTGGATGAGTTGCATCACTCCAATCCGGAGAAATATCCCAATCAGTCTATTCTCGTCGTGGCACTCGATGGTTATGTTTACTTGGTACCCTACGTTGAAGAAACAGATTACTTCTTTCTGAAAACCGTAATTCCGAGCAGAAAGGCTACCCGAGAATACTTGTTAAGGAACAATTCTGATGAAAAAACTTGATACCTATGAAGAAGATATTCTGGCTGCTTCTGAAAAAGGCGAACTCAAGTCAACTTCACCTTCGAAGGAAAATCTGGCCAAATTCAAAGCAGCGGCTAGCGCCACTTTCACTAAGGATAAGCGAATCAATATTCGTTTATCTTCACCCGATCTAATGGATATTCAGGCACGAGCGCTGGAAGAAGGCATTCCGTACCAAACGTTTATCGCCAGCGTGTTACACAAATACGCCTCCGGCCGCCTGATTGAAAAGCCTTCCAGCCTGACTTCACGCCCCAAGCGACGTACTGGTTAGGCTAGGAGACTGATGCTTTTCAGCACAGCTAAGCTTTCATCCAATCCAATTATTCCTGCGGCACCACTTTAGGCCGCCGGTTATCATCAATGGCAACGTAAGTCAGTACGGCCTCGGTGACTTTGATGCAGATCTCTTCCCCGCCTTCCCGCACGCCACGCTGAGCGTATACCGAGACATCGACGGTAATCGAAGTGTGACCCACTTTAATAATTTCGGCATAGAGGCTGACGATATCGCCGACAAACACGGGTTGTTTGAATACAAAGGAATTGACGGCCACCGTTGCAACTCGACCGCGTGCGCGCCGGATAGCCGGGATACTGCCAGCCATATCCACTTGCGACATGATCCAGCCACCAAAAATATCGCCGGCATAGTTAGTATCCGATGGCATCGGCACCACGCGCAATATGGGCTGACCTTCCGGCAACGGAACATGGAGTATCGTATCATTCGGTATGTTATGCATGGAGGAATTTAGCTGATGAATAGAGATACTGCAAGAATACAATAGTCTTCTCATCTAAGGTCAGTATCTGTCTTTTTAAACCTCGCAATCAGCATAGCAATCGGTTCATTCGCTTTTCGTTGGGAAACACAGGAGAATGAGGCCAGAAAATTATTCTACCTAAATCAGGCTTATGAAATCCTTATTTGAAACCGCCGAACACTGCCTGATCACCTGTGAAATCGAAGAAAAACTGCATTTGGCCGAGCAAACGGCACAAGCATGGCGTGACGGCTTATTGTCTTTAGATTGCAAAGACGGACCTGAACCGATTGGTGAGCCTGGACATCCGGCCAGACCTGTTCTGGTGGCACCCGATAAGGTACCCAAACGCGGCCTGGGCACCAAAGCGGGTCTTGCTGCCCTAGTCCATGCAATGGCGCATATCGAATTCAACGCTGTTAATCTCGCCTGGGACGCCGTATATCGTTTCCGTGATCTACCTGAACAGTTCTACAGCGATTGGATAAAAGTGGCGGAAGAGGAAGCCTATCATTTTCAGTTGTTGCGTACGCGCCTGAATGAGCTGGGTACCGACTATGGAGAATTCACGGCACATAATGGTTTGTGGGATATGGCTAAGCGCACAGCGTTTGATCCGATGGTGCGCATGGCGCTGGTGCCACGTGTGCTGGAAGCCAGAGGATTGGATGTAACACCCGGAATTATCAAACGATTGCGTCAGGTCGGTGACGAGAAAACGGTCGCAGTGTTAGAGATCATTTTGCATGATGAGGTCGAACATGTAGCGATCGGATCGCGCTGGTTTAAATATTTTTGTCAGCAACGCGAATTGGATTCAGAGCAGACTTTTCGAGAATTGATCAGCCAATACTTTACACGACGGATATCCGGTCCATTTGATTATGCAGCAAGACAAAAAGCAGGTTTTACGATAACCGAGCTAAAGGCGCTTGAATGCATGGAAATTTCCACAGCACATTCCGGAAAACTCGATTACTCTCGCCGCTCAAAGCGGTAAAACGCCAGCATCCCCATCAGATTCGGCAGGAAATTAACCGGATGATCACCGTTCATTACCCTGCGCTCGAGAATACGCGCGTCACATTGCTGGCACAGCGCTTCAAAATCACCCAACGTACATAAATGAATATTGGGCGTGTCATACCAATGATACGGCAGAGTTTTTGACACAGGCATATGCCCGGAAATAACCTGCATGCGGTTTTTCCAGTAGCCGAAATTGGGAAATGAGACGATCCCTTCCTTACCCACCCGCAGCATTTCTTGAATGATACCTTCGGTGTGTCGCATGGCCTGCAAAGTTTGGGACAGAATGACATAATCGAACGAGCCCGATTCAAAGCTGGACAACCCTGCTTCCAGGTCATTCTGGATCACATTAATGCCATTACGAAAGCAACTAAGCAGATTGTCGTCGTCGATTTCCACGCCATAGCCAAAAACATTCCGTGTGTCGCGCAAATAGCGTAGCAATGAACCGTCGCCGCAGCCTAAGTCCAGAATCTTTGCGCCGGGTTTAATCCATTCGGCAATGGCGGCAAAATCCGGGCGTAATGCGATGGTTAATGGTGCTGTTGTATCAGTCATGGTTAATTAATAGCTCTTTCACTCAGGTAGAAATATTGTCCATATACGCCCGCACCAGTTGATGGTAATACTGCGTTTCCATCAGAAACGAGTCATGGCCGTGGCTGGAGGTGATTTCTGCATAACTCACGTTAATCTTGTTATCCAGTAGCGCTTTGACAATCTCCCGGGAACGTTCCGGCGAGAAACGCCAATCGGATGTAAACGATAAAATCAGGTAATTCGCTTTGGCAACCTGGAAAGCCGCGCTTAAATCGCCCCCGTAGGCATTGGCCGGATCAAAATAATCTAGTGCTTTGGTCATCAGCAAATAGCTATTGGCATCAAACAAATCCGCAAATTTGTCGCCCTGATAACGTAAGTAGGATTCGATCTCAAACTCAACATCAAAACCAAAAGAAAGATCCCCATTACGCAAACTGCGCCCAAATTTTGCTGCCATCGAATCGTCAGACAGATAAGTGATATGTCCCAGCATGCGAGCCAGCCGCAAGCCGCGTCTAGGTAAAGTGTCGTAAGCGTAGTAATTCCCGCCGTAAAATTCCTGGTCGGTCATGATTGCCTGGCGGGCTACATCGTTAAACGCGATATTTTGTGCGGTCAGTTTGGCCGCTGCGGCAATCACCAGCACATGGCGTACCTTTTCCGGATAATTCAGCGTCCACTGCATTGCCTGCATCCCGCCCAGGCTGCCGCCGACTACTGCCGCAAACTGTTCAATCCCCAAATGATCGGCCAATTGCGCCTGGGTTTCCACCCAATCTTCCACGGTAACAATCGGAAAACTCGCGCCGTAGTGCTTTCCGGTTTTCGTATCAATACTGGCAGGACCGGTAGAACCGTGGCAACCGCCCAGATTATTCACACCCATCACAAAGAAGCGATTGGTATCAATCGGCTTGCCAGGACCCACCATGTTATCCCACCAGCCGTAGCTTTTCTCTTTATCCGCATACACACCGGCCACGTGGTGATTGCCTGAAAGCGCATGACAAATTAATACCGCGTTGGATCGGGCTGCATTCAGTTGTCCATAGGTTTCATACACCAGATGATAGCTATCCAGCATCAATCCGCTTTTCAATTGCAACGGCTTGTCAATGGTTACATATTGCGGTGTCACAACACCAACTGATTTTGAATCTTGCATTTATATAAGGAAAATCCTGAAGAAACGACTAACTATCTTGTTACCAATTATATCGTCAAAAAAACTGGCATACACTAGGGAAAACTCTGATAAACCCATCGGCTAGTTCACCCTGATCGCAATTAGTTCTTTCAGAGTTTTTCTAATCATTCAACTTAGCCAGTAATGCAGCCATCTTTTCCGGCTGATCCGTTTTCATAATCTTTTGTGTCAGCGGAATAATATCAGGCAAATGGCTTTTTAATATCTGGTTTTTCACTGTCAGTAATTGCGCCGGGTACATGGAGAATTGCTGCAGCCCGAAACCTAGAAGCAGCCGGGTAAACTGCTTATCACCGGCCATCTCACCACAAATCGATACAGGCACTTTGGCGTGATTGGCACTCTGAATAATATGCGAAACCAGCCACAATATGGCTGGGTGAAACGGATCATAAAGATGCGCCACCGCATCATCGATCCGGTCAACAGCCAAGGTATATTGAATCAGGTCATTGGTACCAATGGACAAAAAATCCAGCTTTCGCATAAAGAGATTCAGACTCAACGCAGCCGCCGGAATCTCAATCATCCCGCCGACTTTAATGTGCTCATCAAAATGAATCTTTTCATCGCGCAAGGTCTGTTTTGCGTATTCAATCAGATGTAGCGTTTGATCAATTTCCGCCACATGAGATAGCATCGGTACCAGGATACGAACATCGCCGTATTGAGATGCGCGCAAAATAGCGCGTAGTTGCGTATGAAACATTCTCGGCTCCGCCAGGCTCAACCGGATAGCACGTAACCCTAATGCCGGATTAGCCGCAACTTGCACGGCACCTTTCAGGCTTTTATCCGCCCCCAGATCAAAGGTACGAATGGTAACCGGCTGTTTATGCATTTTGACTGCAACAGTCCGGTAAGCCTCAAATTGTTCCTCTTCATTCGGCAAGTCATCCCGATTAAGAAACAAAAACTCGCTGCGGAACAAACCGATGCCTGTGGCACCGCTGGTTTTAACTTGCTCGATATCTTCCGGCAGTTCGATGTTGGCGTATAAATCGATCGGTGTGCCATCCAGTGTTACCGCGACAACGCTCTTAATACGCTGTAGCTTTTTTCTCTCCAGCTCCAGCTGGCCTTGCCGCAGGCGGTATTCGTCCAGAACATATTTATCCGGATTGACGATGACAATGCCATGCGTGCCGTCCACAATCAGACGATCATTTTCCAGAATTAACCGATGCGCCTGATGTAACGCCACGATAGATGGGATATTGAGACTACGCGCAACAATCGCAGTATGCGAGGTTTGACTGCCCAAATCGGTCAGGAAGGCAGTAAATTGATGCTGTTTGTACTGCATGACATCAGCAGGACTCAAATCATGCGCAACCAGAATACTATCGCCGGTAAGTCTCGATGCCACCGGCAAATAACCGGGGTGTCCCAGCATCGCTTTGAGCACACGCTCGACAACTTGCACCACATCGGCTTTGCGTTCGCGCAAATAAGCATCTTCGATTTCTTCAAACTGCGCCAGTAGCTCTTGCATCTGCTGCGTCAGCGCCCATTCCGCATTGCACTGGGTCTGCACAATCATGCTCCGGGTCGCTTCGGAAAGCATCGGATCATCCAAGATCATCAGATGCAGATCCAGGAATGCACTAAACTCCGCTCGCGCATGACCATCGGCGACAGATTTTTGCAGCGTCTCAAATTCTTCACGAACGACAGCAAAGGCACTATCCAGACGCGCAATCTCTTTGTCCATCTGATTTTTCGGAATCAGATAATGCATCACCTCTAAAGCTGCTGGCGCGCCTAAATGCGCATGCCCTATGGCAATGCCTTCCGATACGCCAATACCTTGCAGGATAAAGCTCATTCGCCTTCACCAAAATAATCTTCAACCAATGCCACCAATGCCGCCAGCGCTTCAACTTCATCGTCACCGGTCGTTTCGATCTGTATGCGCGACCCTTTATTGGCCGCCAGCGTCATAACCCCCATGATACTTTTTGCATTTACGCGGCGATTATTCTTTGTCGCCCAGACTTCACACTTGAATTGACTGGCCAGTTTCGTCAGTTTTGAAGATGCGCGCGCATGCAATCCCAGTTTGTTGACAATTTCCACTTCTTTAGTCTGCATGGCAAGGCTCCGCACCAATATGCATGACACCGCATTGGCCGCCACTCAGTCCTTTCTCGATCACGACAGGAAGCGGCTCATTACGATAAGTCAACACACGCACCAGCATCGGCAAATTGACACCCGCGATACATTCCACTTTACCGGGTTGCATTAACCGGCTGGCAATATTGCAGGGTGTTGCGCCACACATATCACTCAGTACCAACACCCCATCACCGCTATCCAGTTGCTTTATCAATGCGCGCGCCCGGGTGAATACGGCATCGGGATCATCCTGCGGAAAAACACTCAAATGCAGTAGTTGCGGCGGCTTCATGCCGACTACATGGCTTGCGCAACGAATCATATGATCCCCTAAATCTTCATGTGTGAGAACTAATATCCCAATCATCTCGCTTTTATCCTGCCCCGGTTTCGTAAACAACAATTGAAGAATTCTAGCATTGACCGTGCGTTAATGCCCTGTGTTGTTGCATATTCACATGAAAATACCTCTAACAGACCGTTGAAAAATTATCTACGTTGCCGCTGCGGCGTTAGAAACAGGCTCAAAATGCTCATTTATTATGCATAAACTGCGCTTCTTCGCCTGTTTTTGCCTTGCATCGGCTGCCTCGAAAAAGTTTTTAAACGGCCTGCTAAACGATTGTTCTGTCACTTTATTCAACCACTGTCGTGCTCAATGCGATATATTTATTCCTGTGAATCAATCATCTGAGGAATACTCAAAGCCTGATGAGGTGGCCAGCGTATACTGATAAGTGAATGTCTTGATTTAATGTGCAACATTATTTTCATCGGTGGCAAAGACATGAAAAAAAATGATCGAATCTCAGCCTTGTGTAAAGCAGCCGAAGCGATGGCACGCGGCGATTTCGCACCGGATATTCCGATCGGTGACGATGAAATTGGTCATTTGGGTAAATCCCTCAAGAAACTATCCGCTTATCTCAAGAAACAGTCAGAAAGAAGCCAATCTCTCTATCGGATTATGGTTGAATGCAACCTCAATCTACAGCTGATCGATGTACTGAACCACATTTATGAATCCTTTCAGGATCATTTACCCTATGACCGGATTAGCTTGGCTTTACTCGAGAATGAAGGCAACAAGCTTAAATTGCATTGGTCACGTGCCGATTATGACAAGCAAGAATTAATCACTGGCCTTGCAATCCCTATGTCGGACAGTGGCTTGCGAGCAATCATCGACATCAACGAAATGCTGATCATCGACGATTTAACCGCACATTTGGAAAAGCACTCGGAATCCAGGCTCACGCAAGCAATTATTAAAGAAGGCATTCGCTCCTGCCTCATTTGTCCTTTGGTTGCCGATGGGAAACCCATTGGTTTCGTTTTCTTTTCTTACCGCAAAAAAAGCATTTATAAAAACCTGCATAAGGATTTATCCCTGCAAATCGCCAGTCAAGTGGCGATCATCCTTGAGAAAACCCAGTTATACAAAGGAATAAAACTAAATAAACAACTCATCGCGCAGAAAAAATCATTGCAACAACGCGTCACACATGATGCCTTAACCGGTTTGTTCAACCGCCCCGCCATATTTGATATCCTGCATAAACAAATCTTGCGTGCCAGACGCGGTGGAATTGGAATTGCGGTGATCATGATCGATATTGATCACTTCAAAACCATTAATGATACCTGCGGCCATCTCACAGGTGATGCGGTGCTATGCGAAATTGCCAACCGTTTGACCCAATCAGCCCGTTCTCATGAATACATCGGACGTTATGGCGGTGAAGAGTTTCTGGCAATTATTTCACCCTATGATCAAATTGGCGCTTTAAAAGCCGCGGAAAGATTCCGTAATGCCATAGCCTGTCAGGAAATTAATGCCGATCAGACACTGGTCCCCGTCACAATCAGCTTGGGCGTGGCCATCGGCACAGAGCCAGAAACACTGGACGAAAATCTGTTATTACGGAGAGCCGATGAAGCGCTTTACATAGCCAAGCATAAAGGGCGAAACCGGGTTGAAATAGCGAGCTAATGACCATTTAAATTCAGTCCGGTCGGCAACCTATCCGAATCCAAGAATTGATACATGACGAGATTCCTCGCTTGCAGCGTATAATCCCTCCATTAATTTTATTCCCAATCCTTACACAACAAACCATAACATGAACCAGGAAAATCAATCGGCTGCTCCCCAGGATGAAAATCAAATTATTGCTGAACGTCGCGCCAAACTGACCGAATTGCGGCAAGCAGGCAACGCTTTCCCGAATACCTTCCGGCGCGAGCATCTGGCGGCAGCACTCCATCAGCAATTTGACGAATTCACAAAAGAACAGCTGGAAGAACAACCAACTGTTGCTAAAGTGGCAGGACGCATGGTGTTAAAGCGCGTCATGGGCAAGGCCAGCTTTGCTACGATTCAGGACATGAGCGGACGCATCCAATTGTATATTTCGGATGACCATACCGGCGAAGCGGTGCATGCTGCGTTCAAACACCATGACCTGGGCGATATCTTCGGCGCGCAAGGCACGTTATTTAAAACTAAGACCGGCGAACTCTCGATCCGCGTGACTGATCTGCAATTGCTGACAAAATCGCTGCGCCCGCTGCCGGAAAAATTTCATGGGTTGACCGATCAGGAACAGAAATACCGTATGCGTTACTTGGATCTGATCACGAATGAAGAAGCGCGTAAGGTGTTTACGATACGTTCCAAAGTGATACAGGCAATTCGTGAATTCTTTGTGGCACGCGATTATCTGGAAGTTGAAACCCCAATGATGCATCCGATTCCTGGCGGGGCCTCGGCACGCCCCTTCTCCACGCATCATAATGCATTGGACATGGCGCTCTATTTGCGTATCGCACCTGAGCTTTACTTGAAGCGGCTGGTTGTCGGCGGCATGGAAAAAGTTTTTGAAATAAACCGCAATTTCCGTAACGAAGGAATCTCCACGCGGCACAACCCGGAATTTACCATGGTGGAATTCTATGAAGCCTATCAGGATTATAGTTATCTCATGGATTTCACCGAAAAAATGTTCTCCAGTGTGGCTGAAAAAGTGCTCGGAACCACTCAGATTACCTACCAGGGAAAAGCAATCGATCTGGCGAAGCCGTTTATGCGTTTAACCATTACCCAGGCGATTCAGAAATTTCATCCGGAATATTCCGATGCGCAATTGCAGGATCGTGAATTTCTGATCAATAAATTACAAGCATTGGGCATACACTATAATTCGCACGATGGTATCGGCGGCTTACAGCTTTCATTGTTTGATGAGACCACAGAACATTTACTGTTTGAACCCACATTTATTATCGATTATCCGGCAGAAGTCTCACCGCTGGCACGTCGCAACGACAGTAACCCTGAAACCACCGATCGTTTTGAGCTGTATATCGCCGGACGTGAAATTGCCAATGGATTTTCGGAATTAAACGATTCGGAAGATCAAGCAGCGCGCTTTCAGGAGCAAGCCAATGCCAAAGATGCCGGTGATGCCGAGGCGATGCATTACGATGCGGACTATATCCGCGCACTGGAATATGGCCTGCCGCCCACGGCGGGCGAAGGCATCGGTATTGACCGTCTGGTCATGCTATTGACCGACAGTCCCAGTATCCGCGACGTGATTCTGTTTCCGCAACTAAGACGGGAAGATTAGGAAAGCGCTAAATAATTCGCCGATGATTATGCAAAGGATGAAAAATATCACCTTAAGTGCGGACGATAAACTGATTGAAGCCGCCCGCGAACGGGCTCGCGCTGAACAGACCACCCTCAACGAGCAATTCCGCGGCTGGCTGGCAGATTATGTGCGACAGGAGCATCAAACCGAGTCTGCAATGGTATTAATCGAGGAATTACGTGGACAAGTACGTACAGGCGGTCGCAAATTCACGCGAGACGAAATGAATGCGCGGTGAATTTATCGATACCCATGTTTTCATTTACCTGTTCGACGAAACCGATTAGCACAAACGTACTATTGCAGAACAACTGATCCAGAAAGCGCTGGAAACTCGCAGTACTTGCATCAGCCATCAAGTTGTCCAGGAGACGCTCAACGTTGTGACGCGCAAACTGCCATCTCCCATGAGCACAGAAAATGCCTAGCGATTTCTGGAACAGATCTTGATGCCCTTATGGCGAATCATGCCCAGCCCGGCACTTTACCGGCGCGGCCTTGAACTTCAATCGCGCTATGGCTTCAGTTTTTACTGATGCCTTGATTGTTGCTGCAGCTCTCGAATCCGGCTGCACGCGTTTATACACGGAAGACTTGCAGCACGGTCAGAAAATTGATGGATTGGTAATTGAGAATCCGTTTATTGATTGAGATTGGATTAGGACTGCGCAATGGCAGCAGGATCAATCGGGTTGACGCTATCGATCTATTGAATTCTTGATTCGCGACCTGTTTTTTGGTTGCAGTATACTGCTTGTGGACTGGCGCTCTCAATGACTTCGCGTTATCGCACTGGAGACCTACTGGCAGCAGCGGAGAGTACGCATGGCCGGGCACCCCATCTGCTCAATATGTCGAATGTTAAACTGACCGGAGCAGGTGGTACTGCTGAGCCGGTTTACCGCGTCAACAAAGGGCAGACGATAAAATTCGAGTTAACGTATGAAAATCTCGGCAAGACCAGCCCATTGACCGCAAAGATTGATTTTTACTTGTCAACTAACGATCCTTTCAGTACTACCGACCGATTCTTAGTCGAAGGCGCGGTCACTTTGCACTTTGTATCGTGGCTTTCCCAATACGACCTCGAATGCCTGGTTTACCATGCCAGCCGACTTGGGTCAGTGGACAAAATTATTGGATCAATGCCATTATTGATTACAACAATGTCCATGCGAACGCAGTAAAGCCAAGATCGCCACTTATATCGCCATTCGGGTGAATTAAAGCGGTAACGCACTTACTGCAGCATTACAAGTTTCTTTGCCTGCACAATAGCTCGGGTAAAGAAGCTCTAACCGCTTTCTGCTATGACTCTGTCTGGCAGCTTCTGATTTCCTCATGCAATTCGAAACTGACTCGGAAGCGAACCTAACACCCGGCTTTGTGTAACCGATAGGTATCAATGCCTTGCATATCGCTTTGCTAAGCGGACAGTCCCGACGGTTTTCTTAACCTCCTTCAGTGCTTTGATTAATTAATGCTGCCTGTGTGTTTTCTCACAGACTGATCTGACAAAAAACACTATCTTTGCGTGGCAGCTTTGATTTTTCCGGGCTTTCTGAAATCCGGCACAACAATGTAGCAACTAACCACGGAAGAGGAGATATATGATGAAAGTAAAAACACTAGCAGCAGCGATTTTAACTTTGAGTCTGGCGATTGCTATCCCGCAAACGCATGCATCACACGCGGACGACACCAACACTTCGGATCTGGTGCATAAGGCTGATCTGATTTTTGAAGGAAAGGTCGTCGATGTCGACTATCGCACATCGGATATTTTGCAGGCGGACGATGTCGCTATACCGCATACCTATGTGACCTACGAGATCACCCGGAACTTTAAAGGTCGTTCGAACCAGGACAAATTGATCACACTACGCTTCCGCGGCGGTCCTGATGATGCTGGCAATACCTTGATTATTCCAGGCGTGCCGCTGTTTCAAGTCGGCGATCAGGATATCGTGTTCGTGCGCGGTAACGGCGTGGAAATCTCACCGGTCGTCGGCGGTAATTTTGGCCGCTTCCGTATCAGCAAGGATGGCGTACACTCGGATGCCTGGCAAGAAATCTGGCTGCGCAGCAACGGCCAGCTCGATCAAGGAAATTTTAACGAAGACAAGAAAAGCGTAACGCTTCGCATCGGCATCAAAGAATTCACTTTTGAAACCGAAACCAAAGCCGAGTGGACTCCGCCAGCCGATGCTACCAAGCTGACCCCGGTGCAATTCCGTAAATTCCTCAGCGATAGCGTCAACCAGCACTACACACCGCAAGCGCTCGGTTCGCTCAAGCCCGTCCAAAGCATGCAAATGCATGAACAATTCGCAATAGGAAAAGCAAAACCAGTTGCCGCACCGGCGGTACCACCGGTTCTCAAAAAACTCGATCTGGAAGCGCCGAATCACGTGGAAATGACCATTCGCAGGGATTAAAGCGCGTTTTCACCCTGAATTTGCAATCGTCACTCAAGTTATGAACAATTTTTAGGAGACTTACAATGAAATTCTCGCGATTAAATCAATTGCTCGCCACGATGTTTCTGGCAACCGTCACGCAACATGCATTCGCTTACACCACCATCAAATGTGGCGGCAACGCAACCAAATGGAGCGGCAACAGCTACACAGCCCGCGCATCTTCCGTCGGTTTTCCGGTGGGTCCTTGGCGCGATGCGTTATCTTCCGTGATCACGCATTGGAACGGCAATCCCAGCAACTTAAGCTTTGGCGTCGTCTGGAACGAGCCCGGCGTTGCAGCCAATAACAACGAAAACGAGGTCTGGTGGGAAGCCAATGGCGGCGCGAATATCGGCACCTTTCCAGCCGTTGCGTATGTATGGTTTAAAGGTGATTGCACGTTAAAAGAAGCGGATGTCATTTTCAATAACAGCGTGTCGTATCACCACACCACCAACAAAGCCAGCTTATCGTCCTATGGCGGCGCATTCCGGCCATTCCAGACCACCGCCATGCACGAACTCGGCCATGCTGCCGGATTGGCGCACACTGCCAATGTTTATAACATCATGGGTTCAGATCCCACGCATATCCATGCCAATGGCGCAACAGCAACCGCCTACAGCGGCGAGGATGCTAACAACGGACTGGTTGCAGTGTACGGCTTGTGGGCTGGTGGCGCCAATGATCTTGCGGTATCCCATTGGCGGCATACCGGTAGCAGCGGCGAATACAGCACGCATGGCCGTACTCGCATTTTCAACACCTCGAATGTAGAACTGACCAAAGTAGCCGGCACTACCGAACCGGTATACCGCGTCAACAAAGGCCAAACCATTAAGCTCGAGATGACGTATGAGAATCTCGGCAATACCAGTCCGCTGACAGCTAAGGTTGGTTATTACCTATCGGCCAATGACACCATCAGTACCGGCGACCGGTTCCTCGGCGAAGGCACGGTTACGCTGTATCGCGGTTCTCCGGACACCACCAACAATACCTTCCTGGTGATTCCTTCCGATCTGGTCAGCGGCCAGAATTACTGGATCGGCGCGGTCATCGACTACAACGGCGCGTTTACCGAGCGTAGCGAAGCCAACAATGCTACTTACATCGGCATTCGCGTGAATTAAGTCTGTCACGATTCACCGCATCATCAGCAAACTTCTTCGTTCGCATCAACCAATGCGGAAGGAGAAGTTTGCGTTTGAAAGCTGATCATTTCTCTAATGGGTAATAATGGTTAAAAAAATAACAATCACGAAACTTGTGATCTGTTTTGCCAGGTAATATCGATTTTCGATGCAGGGAAACGCAACCTCTCTTAATCCCTAATTTTCTAATGGAAAATTAGGGATTACAGTAAGTTTCATTATTGAGCTTCCTCAAAAAATGGCAGTGCCTCAGTTTGATTTTTCTTCTAATGCTTTACATTTATATCACCCCAACTTTACATTTATTCTGCAACACCTTTCCAATTAAACTCAAATAGGTTTACAATTAATCAAAATAACCTTTACGTTTAAAATATCAAATGCTGATTAATGAACCCACTCGCATCCTGCTAAAGATTGTATCCAATGACCCGAAAAATGTTTCCGTCAGGCTTGCCAGTGCTTTAGGTATATCCCGTCAATCTGCTAGTGCAAGATTGAGAGCCGCGACATCTAATGGTTTGATTGTAAAGCACGGAGTTGTTGGGCGAGGTGTTGTGTATGTACTTTCTGAGTTGGATCGCGTTTATCAGGAATACGATAGAGCAGGTTTATCCGAAGATAGAGTTTGGATTTCTTTATTTGCGCCGATGGTGAAAGACTTGTCAGAGAATGTGCGAGATATTTGGCGCTATGGATTTACTGAGATGGTCAACAATGCGATTGATCATTCTGGCGCTAATAAGATTACCGTTTGGGGTGCGCGAACTGCCTTATATACGCAGGCTTGGGTTGCGGATGATGGTGAAGGCATATTCAATAAAATCCAGAAGGCGCTTGGCCTATTTGATCCGCGCGAAGCAATCTTGGAACTGGCAAAGGGAAAATTCACAACAGACCCGGCAAACCATTCCGGAGAAGAAATCTTCTTTTCCAGCAAAGTATTCGATCTTTTTGATATACGATCTGGAAGCCTGCATTTTATGCATGAAGACGGATTGGACGATATGTTGATTGAACGCCCAAAGGATGCGCCGGGTACGCTTGTAGTAATGCGCCTAATGAATGACAGCGCACGTACAACAAAAGAGATTTTCGACAAATTTGCGGTACCTGAAGAGTACACATTCGCCAAAACAATTGTACCTGTTCGATTGGCGCAATACGAAGGTGAAAAGCTTGTATCCAGATCACAGGCTAAAAGACTGATATTCCGTTTTGATAAATTTAAAACAGTAATTCTGGACTTCGATGGGGTTGAAGAAATTGGGCAGGCTTTCTCTGATGAAGTATTCCGGGTGTTCCAGAATGCCCATAAAGATACCAAGCTTGTGCCGGTTAACATGACTCCAGCGGTAAAAGTTATGGTGTCACGAGCGAAGGCGGGTTAGTGGTTTCTTGATTATTTTATGGGTAAAATATAAGTCATATGTCCACATTCAATCTGCAAGTGCATCACACACAGCAAAGTCACAAAACACAAATCATATTTAATTCATCGGCTATATTCTCAATTCGCGACCTGGCCCCATGCTTCTCCCCAGCCGCTGACCAGCATATTCAAAAATCAAGTGCACCACCGTATCCTAAGTATCATTAACTAACTGGATAACAGAGGTGCGACATGGTAATACATTACTTCCATTTGAATAAAACAGAAAGGACCCTAATCAAAGACTGGAAAAATCGAGGGGTATCACTGAGAGAAATTGGACGCCGCCTTAATCGTTCGCATACGACAATTAGTCGGGAACTTAGGCGCAATCTTTGGTGCGGCCGGCATTATTACATCAGGGGCGCCCAGGAGATTTATGAGCATCGGTTAAAACGACGCGCTCAGCGGTATCGTTTGAAGACGGAATCAATAAGACGCTTCGTGCATAAAAAGTTAGCTATCGGTTGGACACCTGAATTAATTGCTGGCCGATTAAAAGTTTCTGGTTCTGAGGAATACATATGTCATGAATCAATTTATCAATACATCTACATTCAGGCGCCTGATCTCATTGAGTGCTTAACCAGGAAACATAAAAAAAGACGGACCAAGAATCCTTATCGCAGTACTGCTGAACGTATTAAAAACCGGGTATCTATAGCGCTGCGGCCAGTGCAGGTCGACAAACGTGAAATAATTGGTCACTGGGAAAGTGATTCTGTAGTCGGGAGTGACAGGAAATCTGGATTGAACGTCATAATAGAAAGAGCTACTCGTTTGGTGAACATATCATTGATGAAGAATAAAACCGCAAGGGAAACAAAATCAGCAGTTATTCGTCGATTATCGAATCATCCTGAAGAACTGGTCAAGAGCATTACTTATGATAACGGCTCTGAAAATGTACTGCATCAGGAAATCAACGACAGACTGGGCATACAGTCTTTCTTCTGTGAACCCTACCATAGCTGGGAGAAAGGTTCTGTTGAACAAGTAAACGGTCTTATTAGACGCTATTTGCCTAAAGGCACTAATTTTAACAATATCACTGCTGCCGAAATTAATCGTATTGAAAAACGACTCAACAATCGCCCCAGAAAATGTTTAAATTACAAAACACCCTACGAGATGTTTAGGATAGCGCGTGGTGCACTTGCAGGTTGAATGTGGCGACCCCATGAGCCACATCCCCGTCCGTTTGCTATATTAAACTATGGTTCTGTGGCCTGTCATCCTGCAAAATATGATGGTAGACCCTATTTTTCCTCTACTATAAACAGTTTACTAAAAAACTCTTTACAGCTTGCTTCTTTATACCACTGTGAATACTTTATACCACTGTGAATACCAAGGTGTCTGTTGAAGCGATATAAACAAACGTATCATCGAGACCTGTACCGGTAATCGTCAGTTGATAATCATCTGCGGCGGCGTAAGCACCATCGCCATTCAAATCAATTTGAAGGGTCATGTTACCACCCGCTTCTGCTGCAGCAATATTCGAAGTAGCACTAAGTGTTGTACCATGAACATTGATGTTAGCACCAGTTGCCGACAACAACGTACTGCCGCTCTTCAACAGCGCTTCCAAGGCAGACGAGAAGTTAATCGTCACGGTATCACCTGCCGCAACACCCCTTAAAGCCAGTGTTGAAGAATTTCCTGCCTTAATATCACCTGCATTCAAAGCGGTTGCTGTGTAAATCAAGGTATGCGCATCAGTACCACCCCCATCAACTGTAACGGTATCCGAACCACCGCCTAAGTATAAGGTTGAAGTTACGGTCGCAGCATTATCAATATCGATGGTGTCATTTTTTCCTGTGCTTTTAACCAACAGTGAAGTAATTGCCGATGCATCGGTATCAATGGTCACTGCCGCATCATTGGTCAATCCGGAAGCATCAACTTCTGTTGGTTTGGTACCCGTAGCTGTTGCGAAACTCAGCGCTTCATCACCATTAATGACCACTTTCTCAACATCGGCTGCTGTCAGAATAACTGAGTTTTCTTCTGCGCCGCCTACTGTTTTGGTAGAAGAACCATCACCAATGGATTTCAAGTTGATAACGTCAGCATTTGCGAAAACCAGAGAAGTCACATCGATACCCGTACCACTCTTAGTTGTACTGTTGTCCAATGAAATGGTTGCCGTGTCACTAGTACCACCTGATACAAAGTCACTTGCAGTTAAGGTGAGGGTTGTTGGTGCTGCTCCGGTGATTGAGATATTACCGGTTGTAGCTGCATTAATATTTGAAACCGTTGCACGACCACCCGTTTCACTGATAACTAAACCAGTAAGGGTATTTTCCGCACCGATAATAGCCAGATTGTAGGTAGTCGCATCTGCACCGGCAACTTCAAAAGTTTCAAACTCAGTGAGGCCAATTACTTCAGCAGCGGTATCAACGGTATCGGCATCAGAAACGCTCAGTGTATCAGTCCCTGTACCACCTTTCAGCACATCTGAAGCAGTAATGGTTGCGCCCATCACAATCATATCATTGCCCGAGCCGCCAGTGAAGGCGAGATTGGAAGCGCCAATGCCGCTAATCAATACATTACCAGTTGCGGTCCCTGCGTTGATCGTTTTTACAGTCGTCAAAGCATGCTGAAGATCCAAAGTCTTGGCACCAGCAATATTGATGGTCTCAAGTTTAGCACCAGCGTTAGTCAACGTAATATAACTATCATTTCCAGAGGCAGTAACATCCAATTGTGTTAATGCAGTACCCGTTAAAGCAACCGTCGCGTCAACTGTTGCACTACCAGCTTTGTCCAGCGTTAACGCCAAGCTCGTTGGAGTATTACCTGCAAGGGTAGCTGTTGTACCACCAACTTGATTGGTTAATTTGACCACTTGTCCGTTGCCAGTAGCTAATGTCTGTGTGCCAAAACCATCTACCTCAATCGAGGTCACGTCGGATTTAGCTGACAAATCAAGAGCACCGCCCGGCGCATTGTAATAAAGTTGTTCAATACCAGAAATATTGGGAACAGTATTTGTACCAAATATTTTCAGCGTATCAGTACCTGATCCACCATTCAAGGTATCGCCAGCAGAAGTAGAAACGTTGTCACCAATGAAGATATCGCTCTTAGAAGTACCAGTGATATTATCTGTAGAATTTGTAAGCGTGAATGTAGAGCCTAAATCAGAATAAAGTATCAAGTCGCTGGTTGTTAGTGAACTTATTCCTGTTAAATTGACCGCAAACTCCGCAGCAATATCATTATCCGTATTGCCATAAAGAACACCATGCCAGAGCATCACTTGACCGGTAGTCCAGAAAATAAATGGTCTAGGTTCAAAAGCCGTTATAAGCGTGAAAGCATCATGTGAAGGAGTGGTTGCATTAGCATCCAGCGTTGAAAGATCTATCTTGTCCACGCCAGGAGAGAAGTCGATAATGGTATCGGCTGTGGATGTGGTTGAGCTCATCTCATTAAGTGCATTAAAGTCAAAAATGTCAGAATCTGGGCCGCCCACAAGTAAATCCTTACCTATCCCGCCGATGAGAGTGTCGTTGCCTGTGCCGCCGTTGAGAGTGTCGATACCTGCGCCGCCGATGAGAGTATCGATGCCAGATAAACCTTTAATTACATTAGAATATTCATTTCCATTTATTGTGTTATTCAGGGAATTTCCTGTTCCGTCCATTGCATACGGCGCCAAGATCAGATTTTCGATGTAGCTTGCGAGCGTCCAGCTTACCGAACTGATAACAGTATCGATTCCACCAGCGTCCTTTGAACTAGTTAGCGATGTGGTCTCCAGGACTATGTCTTCCAGACTTTGTACAACGTAGGTATCATCCCCTGCTCTACCGAGAAAAGTGTTGCTAGTACCCGCCAGACTTGATAAACCATCATTCCCCTTTCCGCCATATATTGTGTCGTTGCCGCCTAAAGGTCCGGAAAGTTCTAAACCGGGTGATGAATGATTTTCAAGAAAGTAGCTAGGATCGACGTATCCGCTGTTATATGGATCGGTATCTTTAGAAGGAGAGTAACCCGCTCCAGGAGAATCAATTGCGCCGAGGTAAACACCGAAATGTAAATGGGCCGCGTTAGGATAATAGTTATCTGCATTCCCCAAGGTGCCTATTACCATACCCTTAATCACCACATCACCTTCTGACACAGAGAACTCTTCCAGATGGGCGTAAATCGTGCTTACAATCTCTCCTGTCAGAAGCGTATGTTGGATTATGACTACATTTCCCCAATCATCACTTGGTTTTCCCCGGTAAACGACCACTCCATAGTCAGCTGCCCTGATCGAGTCCCCTATGTCACTGTCGCCAGTTCCGGAAGTCCAGTCCTCACCTATATGGTATTTATCACTAAAATCTGGATTTGGTTCATTGTAACCCTGACTTTTCCAATATTTCTCTAGGCCTGCTAAAGGATTTTGAAAATCACCTGCTGGGAAAGCACTCATTTTGTTACCCTCTATTATTGTTAGTGTCCATTATTTATAACATAAGCTTGTTGATAAGAAAAAATATTCTCATGACCTTAGACTAAAGCTAAATAACGCAATTTTTTATTTCTAAGTCTCGTTTCTGATAATAACTCAAAAATAACGAATCTCCTAAAATCAAAGCGTTATTTAGTTTTCTGACTGCTTTACCTGTTTGGGCGACAGAATCGCTTTGTCATGAGCGGGAACAAATTATATTTTCTTGCTCGCTCGGTAAAAAAATGGTTTCGGCATGTGCTTCCAATAATTTTTCAGCCAGCAGCGGTTATCTGCAGTATCGATTCGGGCAAAAAGATGCGCTTGAACTGGCATTACCGGATTTGACAGAACCAGCTACGGCTGCTCAATCATTCAAGCGCGAGCCCTGATGTTTGCAGGCGGCTGAGTTGGTTATCTGCGATTTATCAATGAGTTATGCAATTATATTGTGTATACCGCGATTGGTAAGGGTTGGGGCGTGAAAGCACGGTAGGTTGGGCTGACAAAGAAAGCCCAACATCAAACGGGGATGAAGCAAACCCGGCTCTTGTCAACCGATAGCCTTTCCCAGCGGTAAAACGAAGGTGTCTCTTTATCGCGAACTGTGAATGTTGGGCCTCCTTTGTCAGCCCAACCTACAACTTCTGAACATGGCATGGAGTCAGCCCAGAATATAAGGCAAATATAAGGGGTCAGGAATCAAGAAAATAAGCAAGTCACAGGGATCGCATCTTGACATCACACCACCCTCCTCTTATCAATCTGAAAAAAGACATTTCCCTGAACAGTCAATTGCCAATTACCTCATCAACGCAAACTAATAATCGGCCAGTTATTTCTTTCCGCGTGGCTTCTCAACGTAGCATCCGGGTCTACCGCGACCGGGTGCGTCACTTTGCTGAGTAATGGTAAATCGTTGAGGGAATCACTATAAAACCAGCTGCGCAGGAATGATAACCAGGTTAGATTATGCGCATCCAGCCAATCTTCCAGCCGTTCAATTTTTCCTTCCCTGAAAGAAGGTGTACCCGATACCTTGCCGGTAAATTCGCCATCTTTCTCTTCCGGTTCGGTCGCAATCAAATGATTGACCCCTAATGCCTGCGCAATGGGCGCTGTGACAAAACTGTTGGTTGCAGCAAGTAGCCCGGATAAGCAAGCATCATCCGGGATAGATTTATCAAATATCAATACCGGAATCCAACTCGTCATTCAATGATAAACTGCATGTTAATAAAGGTTTCGGAGAGTTTATCATGCCTGATAAGATGAAATGGATTCTGGAAAATATCAAGACATTGTCGTCCCATGAAAAAGCTACGCTTGCGCATTGCTTGATTTCAAGTTTGGATGATGCCAACGAGGAACATGTTGATGAGGCGTGGATTCAAGTCGCAGAACGCCGGTTCGCGCAACTTGAATCCGGTGCGGTGAAACCGGTTAGCTGGGAAGAAATAAAGCTGAAATTGAACCGTGAGTCGTGACAAACGTTTACTTTCATCCTGAAGTTGCGCGCGATATACGTGAATCGGTCGTCTGGTATGAATCGCAGGCAAAAGGATTGGGCGGTGATTTCATCAATGAGCTTGAAAGCGCTTATGAAGCCATTGCCGAACTTCCTGGCGTATGGCCCCAATTCAGAAAAGGGTTCCGGCGCTACATCCTTACCCGTTTTCCATTTGCAGTAATTTACAGACAATCAAACGAAAAAATCTATGTGATTGCTGTAATGCATCAAAGCAGAAAACCCGGTTACTGGCTCAATCGAATTGTAGAATAAAATCAAGCAAGCAGGCCGAGCAACAAAGGGATCACATCTTGACATTGCACTCCTTCCTCTGGGCAATCGGATAAAGAGGTCTTCCTGAATCGTCAATCCACCTGATCAACGCAAACTAATAATCGGCCAATTATTTCTTTCTGCATGGCTTCTCAGCGTAGCATCCGGGTCTACCGCGACCGGGTGCGTCACTTTGCTGAGCAAGGGCAGATCGTTGAGGGAATCACTATAAAACCAGCTGCGCAGAAAGGATAACCAAGTTAAATTATGCGCATCCAGCCAGTTTTCCAGCCGTTCAATTTTTCCTTCCCTGAAAGAAGGTGTACCCGACACCTTGCCGGTAAATTCACCATCTTTTTCTTCCGGTTCGGTCGCAATCAAATGATTGACCCCTAATGCCTGTGCAATGGGCGCTGTGACAAAACTGTTGGTTGCAGTAATAATAATGCACAGATCATTATCCAGCATATGCCGCTCTATCAACTGGCGCGTTCCCGGCGCAATCAGAGGCATAATCTTCTTGCACATGAATTCGCTGCGCCAGGCTTCCAGTTGAACGCGTGAATGACGCGCCAGCGGCTTTAATTGAAAATCCAGAAATTCGTGAATATCCAGCGTTCCCGCTTTATATTGCTCGTAAAATTCGATGTTCTTGGCTTCGTGCAGCTCACGATCCAATGCTTTTTTTTCAATCAAAAATTGCGCCCATTGGAAATCGCTATCACCGGCAATCAGTGTATTATCCAAATCAAATAATGCTAAATTCATGAAGCCACCTGTAATAATTCTCGTAATAGAGGTATGGTAATTTGACGCTGATTAACCAGAGAATACCGATCCAGTGCATCCAGTGTCATCATTAACGACGGCAAATCACGCCGTCCATGCCGTAACAAATAAAGACAAATTTCTTGTGATAAATCGAAGCCACAATCAACGGCATGACTTTTCATCGCCTGTATTTTTTCTTCTTCCGTTAATTCATGCACCTGATACACCAGCCCCCATCCCAAACGCGTCACCAAATCCTGCCGCATATTCAAGTACGCCGGTGCAGCCGCACCGCTGACCAGCAGAAATGCCTGACTTTCATCGCGCAACTGGTTATAGAGATTAAATAATCCGATCTGGGCTGCGGCATCCAGACAGTCAATATCGTCAACTGCGACACAATCTATATCGCTATCGACAGAAAATTCGCATGGTTTTTTAGCGGAGAAATATACCGCTTTTGAGTTTCTTTGTGTATAGGCTGCAACCGTTGCCTGTAATAAATGGCTTTTGCCACAACCCAGGCCGCCCCAGAGGTAAACAAAGCGTTCTTTTTCATGGTCGGACAGGATATTTGCCAGCATGTGCAGCAATTCAGCGTTTCGCCCTGGCAAAAAGTTTTCCAGTGTAGGCAACGGCAAAGGTTTAATGTCCAACAGCAACTGTTTCATTGTAATCGCTCAATACTCATAGCCCCGCTTCGCAGATGACCGCGACTATGAATTATAGAGATTGCTCCCCAGATAGCGCTGATGAAGATGCCGGAGCCAAACCAGCAGCACGGCACTGACCGGCAGCGCCAGCAAAATACCAAAGAAACCGAACAATTGGCCGAATGCCAATAACGCAAATATCACCATGACCGGATGCAACCCGATCCGATCACCCACCAGCCAAGGTGTAATCAACATACCCTCGAGTAATTGACCAACGCCAAACACAATCCACACCGGAATCAGCCCGCTCCAGCCCTGAAATTGCATCAATGCGGCAAAAGTCGCCAGCGTCAAACCAACGATCATGCCGAGATACGGTACAAATACCAGAATACCGGCTACCAATCCAATCGGTAATGCAAATTCCAATCCCACCAGCCACAGGCCTGTAATATAGCAAATACTCATCAGAATTATGACGGATAGTTGCCCGCGCAGAAATTCCGCCAGAATCCGATCCGTCTCACGCGCCAGCAGAGAAACCTGGTGATGCCAGTAGCGCGGAATCATTTCATCGGCCAGCTTGAGCAACATATCCCAATCACGCAGCATATAAAACAATACCACGGGCACCAGTAACAGATTCACCACAAATTCCACAATCGCCATCCCGCCGCTAGTCAAAGAAGGCAGCACTTTTGCGGCCACACCCCCTGCACTCTTCCAGTGTTCTGAAATGGCCTGCTTCAGCACATTCATATCCGGCTGCAAACTGATGTTGAATCTTGTCTCCAGCCAGGGAACCACATGATTCTTGAACATGTCCAGATAAACCGGCATCTTGTCCAGCACCCGTCTCGCTTCTTCCTCAAATAATGGCACCATGATCAAAATCAGCGCTGCAAAAACACCGAGCAACAAAAACATCACCAGTACCGTACCCACTGTGCGCGATAGCTTTTTCCCAGCCAAAAAAGTCACCATGGGATTACAGATATAGGCAATCACTGCGGCCAGCAGAAACGGGGTCAATATCGGACTCAGCAGGTAAATCAGCCCGCCCGTCACGCAAACCAGCATCAACCACCAGAGATAATGGATATCGTCGGAGCGTTCAGTATTCATACCGTGTTCTAACCCGCTTTTGCTTTTAACGCATGACCCGCAAGATTCTTACCCAGTTCCCAAATAGAACCCGGTACTTGATGCGTATCCGCAATTGTCTTGGTAAAAGCGCTAATGATGTGATTGATGTCTTTTTCAGTCAGTATCAGCGGCGGCAGTATCTTAACCACGTTCATGCCATGCCCTGCCACTTGGGTCAAGATTCTGTGCTCTTTAAATAGCGGGATGGTGATCATCTGGCAGAATAAACCCTTGTTGGCTGCTTCCAGCATCATCCAGGCAGCTTTGAGTGTCAGGCTATTCGGTGATTTGAACTCAACCGCAATCATTGAGCCTTTGCCGCGCGCTTCTTTCAGAAATTCAAATTGACCGGTTAGTGCATTTATTCTACTAATTATTTCGGCACCCATTTTCGCGCTGTTCTCGACCAGCTTTTCTGCTTTTATTACTTCCAGGCTGGCCAGACCCGCGGCCATCGCCATATTATTCTTGGAAAAGGTGGAACCATGCACAACCGCGCGATCCATACGATTAAACACGCTATCCATAATCTGCTGCGTCATGGCCACCGCGCCGACCGGAACAAAACCGCCGGAAAGCGCCTTTGCCATGCAAATCATGTCCGGCTTTACACCCCAATGTTCAATCGCCCAAAATTTACCCGTGCGCCCAAGGCCGGTTTGAATTTCATCCGCAACAAATAACGTGCCGTATTTCTTGCATAAGCGTTCGACTTCGGGAAGGTAGTTATCATCCGGGATATTCACGCCCTTGCCCTGAATCGGCTCCACCACAAACGCCGCCACATTGCGGCTACTGAGTGCTTGTTCCAAAGCGGCAAGATCATTGAATCGAACCGAACCGCAGTCTTGCAGTAATGGGCCAAAACCATCTTTGAAAATCTGCTCGCCGTTCAGCGATAAAGCCCCCATCGTCAAACCATGGTAAGCATGGTCACAACAAATAATCCGGTTGCGCTTGGTCACGTACCGTGCAAACTTTATCGCCGCCTCAACCGCTTCCGTGCCCGAATTACAAAAGAAAACCCGTTCCAGATTATCCGGTGTCGTAGTCAGGATCTCTTTGGCCAATAAACCGCTCAAAATCGACACATCCATCTGCACCAAATCGGGCATATCGAGCGATAAAACCTCTTTTAATGCATTGACGATAGTCGGATGGTTGCGGCCAAACGCATAAACACCGAAACCACTCAACAGATCCAGATATTCGTTACCCTGTTCGTCATACAGATACTGCCCAACTGCGCGTTCATAGTTCCGGTCATAGCCAATCGTTTTCAAGACCCTGACCATCTGAGCGTTCAGATACCGATCGTGCAAGTCAAATTTATCCGTGCGATGTTGTGACAACAGGTTGGCTATACTGAAAGACATGAACGACCTCTGCATTTGAAAAAATACCGCCAGTAAAACTGGAGGTTAAAGTCTACGGGTTCCCGGAAAGAAAAAATTAATACCATTCAATGGCGGTATCGCAGCAACAAAAATTAGGGTTGATCATACCCTCATCAGTTTTTTCTTGCTGTTAAAAATACGTACTGATTATGCGATTGATTATTGTCATTTGACCACTAAAACGACTCAGATGCATCGGCGGAATTCTGACGTAAAGGGATGGCAAACTCAATCGGTGAATCAGTACATTCGCTGAAAACAGACTTCATAAGATCTAGGGAATTCCAAGTTCTAACCAGCACAATGCGCTCAAGGTTTAGTCATTTTTTCTTCTTTTTCTAGTTTGCTAAATCCTAACCTCAATTTCGCTACTGCAGCCCGTTTGAAGGGGCATTGATAATGATCCAAATATTTTCAATAAATAATCACTCAATCGATTTTATACATATCCACAGCATGCTGATCGCTCATTTGCGGTAAAATCGCACTTTATGAGCAGCACTCATTCTGTAACCGCATGAGAATTCAACTTGACTTTATCCAACTCTGATCACCCTAATACAAGCCAACTCTCCTATCGCGATGCCGGTGTAGACATCGATGCAGGGGATCGGTTGGTTGAAAATATTAAACCGTTTGCCAAACGTACATTACGACCTGAGGTACTCACCGGGATTGGTGGTTTTGGCGCGTTGTTTGAAATTTCCAAAAAATATCAAAATCCCGTTCTGGTTTCCGGTACGGATGGTGTGGGTACTAAGCTTAAATTGGCTTTTCAACTTAATCAGCACGACAGCATTGGCATTGATCTGGTGGCGATGAGTGTTAATGATATATTGGTGCAAGGTGCGGAGCCTTTATTTTTTCTGGATTACTTCGCTTGCGGCAAATTAAATGTGGAAACCGCGACTGCGGTGATCAGTGGCGTTGCTAAAGGATGTGAACTGGCAGGTTGTGCATTGATCGGCGGCGAGACGGCTGAAATGCCGGGCATGTATCCGCACGATGAATATGATCTTGCCGGATTTGCTGTCGGTATTGTTGAGAAAGACCGGATTATCAGCGGCGCTACGATACAAGAAGGCGATATTGTGCTGGGTCTCGCCTCGAGTGGTGCGCATTCCAATGGGTATTCGTTGATTCGCAAGATTGTTGAAAATAACCGCGTCGATTTATCTACTGACTTCCATGGCAAAACGCTCGCTGACACTATTATGATGCCGACGCGCATTTACGTAAAACCGTTGCTTGAGTTAATCAAGCAACTCCCTGTTAAAGGCCTGGCGCACATTACCGGCGGCGGACTAGTCGAAAATGTGCCGCGTATTCTCCCGAATCAGTTCATGGCCGTTTTGCAGAAAGATACCTGGGAAATGCCGCCACTATTCCATTGGCTACAACAACAAGGGAATGTTGCGGATCATGAGATGGCGCGTGTATTTAATTGCGGCATTGGCATGGTGATCGTAGCGGCGCCGGATCATGCGGAAAACGCACTGCGGAGTTTGCGTGCCTCCGGCGAAACCGTCTGGCAAATCGGTGAAATTAAACCGCGCACAAACAATCAGGCAGCGACCGTTTTAGTCTAAATGGCCAGTCTTCCAACGGCATCATGAAATCACTGGTCATTCTTATCTCCGGTCGCGGCAGTAATATGCAGGCGCTGCTGGAAGCCGGATTTCAGGCAGATCGCATCACGGTAATCAGTAACAATCCCAACGCAACAGGGTTGGAAATTGCCAGGAAATATAGCGCTGAAACCATCGTTATTGATCATCGTACTTTTCCAGACCGCCAGACATTCGATACGGCATTGGCAGAAAAAATTGACGCTTGCCAACCCAAATTGATTGCACTGGCCGGCTTCATGCGTATACTAAGCGATCGCTTTGTACAACGTTATCAAGGCCGGTTAATGAATATTCATCCTTCATTATTACCTGCATTTCCAGGTTTGGGAACGCATGCAAGAGCACTACAAGAAGGGATCAAAATACATGGCTGTACCGTACATTTTGTCACTGTGCAGTTAGATCACGGTCCGATCGTAATTCAGGCTGCCATCCCTGTTTTACCTGAAGATACTGAGGAAACGCTGGCAGCCCGGGTTTTACAGCAGGAACATCGTATTTACCCTCAAGCCGTACGCTGGTTTATGGAAGATCAGATCCGGTTGAATGAGAATCGCGTTGAAGTGATAGATTCCAGTGTTCGTGAAATAGCGCTTTATTCGCCAGGATTACCCGAATGAAATTTCTACCATCGATTGTTCTGCTGTGGATGCTCAGCTTCTCAGTATTTGCTACGGATATACCGTCGCGCATTGAAATCAGTTACGCCGTTACAACGGATATCGGTCAGGGAGAAATTAATGAAGTGATGGAAATCAAACATGTCAATGGTACACATAGTTACACGATTAACAGCGAAGCGCAAGCTACTGGTGTTTTTAAAATCATAGAACCCAATAGTATCGTACGCCATAGCGAAGGAACCATTACTAAACAGGGACTACGACCCACTCGCGCTTATGAGAAGCGTGGGAAAAAAGATCCCAGTGTGGCTGTTTTTAATTGGGGAAAACATGTCATAACACTGCAACATAAAGGGCAAGAGGAACAGAAAAGATTACCCGAAGGTACTTTGGATCGCCTCAGCTTATCGTACAACTTTATGTTTGCGTCACTCCCTAAGCAGTATGTGGAGAAGCATGTCACCGATGGGCATAGCCTGCAATTAGCGCACTATGCGGTGTCTAAGGAAGTTCTCCACACGCCCATCGGCGAAATAGACACGATCGTATTAACCCGGCAAGAAAATAAAAATGCCAAAGTGAAAAGAAAACTATGGCTTGCAATAAACAATCACATGTTGCCTGTTCGCATCGTATCCGTAGAAGAAAATGGCCGTGAAATCGATAAAATAGTTACCGGAATTAACATTAGCTATAAAGCTGATCATTAGGGAAACTCTGAATAACCCTCATATGTCATTCCGAACAAAGTGAGGAATCTTTGGCAATCAATACCATAGATTTCTCGCTACGCTCAAAATGACAGTTATTCAGAGTTTCCTTAAGCAGATCGGTTAAAAAAATACGCATCATAGACAAACTTAATCAACGTTTCTTCCAGTTGATCAAACATACATCAGGAAATCAATGCAATTAACGCCCTTTCAGCTAGACGCAGTAGTAGTCGCTCTACGAACTGTACTTCCTTTGGAATATCCCGCCGACGGAATTCTACGGCACTTCTTCCGGGAAAACCCGCTGCTGGGTGGACAAGATCGCGCTTTCATTGCAGAAACAGTCTTTGGCATATTACGCCACCGTTTTTTTCTTGAAAGCCTGACAGAACGCATCACGCCTCGCTCACTGGTTTTAGCCTATCTAGTAAAATTTAATGGCATGAATTTGCGTGAATTGACATCGTTTATCAGCGAATCTGAAACAAAATGGTTAACAGAAATCAAAGCCATCAAATTAGATACGCTACCACTGGCGATTCAAGCAGAGTTTCCCGAATGGCTGGTAGAGAAATTAAAGCAATTCATGTCGGATGCTGACATTCTCAACTTGGGATTTTCCTTACAAAAATCCGCACCGCTTGATCTACGGGTCAATACCATTCTTGCAAAACGTAATCAAGTGTTCGAAACGCTTAGCCAGGAAGGAATTGAAGCACAGGAAACACCTTATTCTCCATGCGGAATCCGGCTTACCGGAAAACCTGCGATCAATCGCCATGAACTCTTTTTATCCGGAAAAATAGAAGTGCAGGATGAAGGTAGTCAATTACTCGGATACTTGCTCGCACCCAAGCGAGGGGAGATGGTTGTCGACTTCTGCGCGGGAGCGGGTGGCAAATCGCTGCTACTGGGCGCCTTGATGAATTCAAAAGGACGTCTTTATGCTTTTGATATCTCTGAAAAAAGATTGAGTAATCTGAAACCACGCTTCAAGCGTTCGGGTTTGTCCAATCTGCATGCACAACGCATCGCGAATGAGAACGACATCAAAGTTAAACGGCTGGCTGGAAAAATAGATCGGGTACTGGTGGATGCGCCGTGCAGTGGTCTCGGAACATTGCGCCGCAATCCGGATTTAAAATGGCGTCAATCCCCGCAAAGTATTGAGGAGCTTAAAACAAAACAAGCCGCTATTCTTTCCGCTGCCGCCAGCTTGCTCAAACCAGGGGGGCGGCTGGTGTATGCAACATGCAGTTTCTTGCCGGAAGAGAATCAACAAGTAGTGCACGATTTTCTAAACACACACCCACAATTCAGCTTGTTAAATTGCGCCGAGCTACTGGCACAACAAAAGATACCGCTGGATACCGGTGAATTCTTGCAGCTCTCCCCGCAGCTGCATCAGACTGACGGTTTCTTTGCTGCGGCCTTAACGCGCATTGAAGTGATAAAACCGGAATAAAGAATTAAGCAACGATTTCTTTATTTTTACTGGTTGAATGCAACAAAACCGGCAGGATTATCAGCACACAAACCAGTGTTAGAAACAAACCAACCGTCAGAAGTAAACCCATACTAGCGGTACCCTGATGCGTCGAAAACACCAGGCTACCAAACCCCACCAGCGTTGTGAGTGCGCTATAAAAAATGGCACGCGCTGTACTGGTATGCAATAAATTTTCATAAACCACGCCGGTGCTACGGCTCCTGTGGACCATATGCAAGCTGCTATCGATACCAATACCCAGTAATAGCGGCAAAGCAATAATATTGGCAAAATTGAACGGCAGCCCTAGCAGAACCGTGCAGGCACCTGTGAATAGAGCCGCTAATAAGAGTGGTATTAATACCAGCACTGTCGCTGAAACACTTCTGAGCATCATCCACAGTGTAATTATGACGCCCAGCAACGCCAGCGAGAAAGCATGTATAAATGCATCCACTACCGCTTCACCCGCTTCAAGACTGATTACCGGCACACCGGTCGCAGTGGGAGCTATCTTTTGCACGGCATGCACAAATCTGCGCAATGCGTCATTGTCATTAATATTTTCAGACGGATACACCGCGATGCGATATACATCATCACTCGTATGCCAGTGTGCGCTCACTGATTCCGGTAATGCTTCTTGCGTAAACGGCTGCGCTGCCAATGCCAATTGCAGCCGCTTAATAGAACCGGGCAGCAAACTGAGTAGATCATAATTAACCGCACGTAATAATTGCTCCCCTCCTTGGTCATTTTGTATCGTACGCTTATCCAGATCAGCCAATAGATTCGACAGTGATGCACGCAACGCGCGGGCAGAAGCTTCAGAAGGATGTCCCGGTTTCTCACTGATAAACCGGTCTAATGCAGTATTCAATTTTTCCAGCGCCATTCGCTCCTCTGGAACAGTATGGTGGTCTGAAATCAAAAATGCTGTGGAGGAAAAAGAAATGGGGCCAAGCGTCATCGCCATCTCTTCAATCAACAGACTTTTTGCTTCCTGTTCTTGAGGCACCAGATCAAGCATACTGATCACTTTTTCTACTTCTGGTAGGGCTCTCAAGCGTTGAACGATTTGTCCTGCTTCCTGGGCATTACTAACTAAAATATTAATATGCCAAGGTGAGTCTTCCGTGTTTTTCAATAATTCCTGGAGGGTCTGAACTGATTCCGCATGCGGGTTATTCAGATTCAACAAATTATAATCGAACTTGATGTGCGGCAAAGCCATGACAGAAGCCAGAATTGCGATGATTGTTACGCTGTATACCAATTTACGCGCGTGTCTGGGTAGATCCAGAACCTTATTGATTGATTGAATCGAAGTTGCTGACTTTTTGACTGGGGTGGGAAAATACCTTTGCAAGGCAGGAATCATCGTCATGGTAACCAGGAAACTGATCAGCATACCTGTTCCTGATATCAGACCCAATTCTGCAACGCCCTCATAAGCCGTTGGCATAAAGGCATAAAACCCAATCGCAGTGGTTATTGCACAAATCAGCAGTGCCTGCCCCATATCGCCACCAGCTTTATATAATGCTTCTGAAACAGACTGCTCGGGCTTCCTGAGTTCTTCGTGTCGCAACAAAAAGTGAATAGCGTAATCAACACCAAGACCAATATATAGAACAGCAAATGCGATAGAAATCAGGTTCAAATGCCCCACGGCAGCGGTGGCAAATGCTGCAGTCAGCAATAAACCGAGAACCAGACTCACAATCACGGTAACTATTGCTCCGGCAGAACGAAATGCAATGAGCAATACCATAGCCACCATCACTAGCGCTAATATCCCAGCATCCTGGGCGCCGTGCATTGCGCTGAGGAGTTCATCGTGAGCAAGTGCGACTTCACCAGTAATTCGCAATTTCTCAACAGCATTCGGAGTAAATCCCATATCCTGTGCAGCAATACGAATTGCGTTGATCGGCTCTTCAGCAGCAAATATTTGAGAATAATCGAGCTTGGGCTGTACTATGATCAATTCCTGATATGTTTCTTTCTGTGCTTCACCACCCAATAATGCTTGCCAGGATAGCGCACGAGATTGACCGGCAAGCCGTGCATCCAGTGTTGCACTGACACCATTAAATACAGGTTCCAGTTCTAATTGACGACCCGCATGCAACTCATCGACAGCTTCCGTGAGAACAGAAGAAAATGTATAGAGCGTGGGACTTTCGGCTATGCGCGCAATCAGCGGTTGTGCTGCGGCCAAATAATCGGTAATGCGGCCTAATTCCGACAGGCTCTTGAAAAAGAGGCCATTCTGCTCAAAAAAAGGTTCCCCGGTTAGATAGTACGTATTGGAAAATTGCGTACTATCTTTTTGCAGATAGTTAGTGAAGCGTTTAGCTGCCTGATGCGCTTGCTCAGGTGTCGGCGCATCCAGTACCAGCAAGAAAGTATCTTCATATTGGGAAAACGATTTTTTATAACGGATATGATTGGCGCGGAACGGAACATCCTCGGAGAGCATATCCGTCGTATCGGTGTGAACGCCAAGATTATTGACTGTATAAACAGTGCTCAGCGTAGTCAATAACAATACGAGTAGAATAATCCAGATAGCATTCTTATAGGAGAACTCGGCCCAACGTGCAAAAATCCGGTAACTACTACTGTGTGAACTTTCCACGTATAAGAAAACCTTCAGAAAAAAATGAAATCATCGAATGATTAATTCTGCTGAGTCAGAACAATTTTTTCCTTAATCATATCAATCAATGCCTGGAAACCATCCCGTTGCAAAATAGCGCGATACTCTCCACGTTTTATTGCGAGATCACTCACACCATCAAACAGGATATTGGCAATACGCCAACGCTCGTCTGTTTGGTGTAATACATAATCAAAATTTACTGTACCGCCATCCGATTTAGTTAACCGGCTACGCACCAATACTTGTTCGCGCGGCAAAGCACGCTGCTCTACAATCTGGAACTGCTCTCCCTCATACTGATTAAACCGCCCAGCATAGGTAGCAATACTGAGCTTGCGAAATGTCTCAGCGATCAAATCTTGTTGTTCTTTGTCCAACTGCGACCAGTATGTTGCACCCAATATTGTTTTGATAATCAGATTAAGATCATGAGACTCATCAATAATCGGTTCCAGGAATTTGAATCGCCCTTCGTAACCCAATTTATCACCCTCGCGCATAACCTGCAGCAAGGAAGATTGTAATTTTTCTATAACCTGCTCTGGGTTCTCAGGTTCTGAATTGGGTGTACTCAACGCAACAGAAATTGGTAACAGCATCACCAATATCAGGCACCACCCAATCAGTTTAATTGTTCGTATTACTTTCATAGCGCCGGTCTTTCCAACAAGCGCGTTCCCCACGCCAGTACCGCAGTGCTGATGTCCAAGTCATGCCAAGGTACAACGTACCAATTACGGGCAGTGCTAGACTCCAAAGTGGAGAACGCTGATAATAAATTAAAGTTGGCATATAGGTAATAAACATAACCATCCATGCTAGCGTACTTACTATATATGCTTCCTGAGCAGGTAACAGCAGAAATGCTAGTGGTGCTGCCAAAAACATGGAAGTCATAATCAATGTGCAGCTGACAAGTAAAATAAATGAGTATCTTAATTGGGTAAAAGCAGTACGAGCCACCATTTCCCAAATCGGCTTTAAGTCTTGATAACCACGATGACTACGAGCCGCACGACTCAGTCCAATAAAAGTACGCAAACCTGAACGTTTGATGTGCGTTGCCAAAGTACAATCGTCAATCAGCGCATTGTGCAAATTGGCAAAAGCGCCAACTGAACGCAATGCTTGTGTTTTTACTAGAATACACCCGCCTGCAGCCGCAGCAACCCGTGATACCGGCTTATTTGCTAGCCCAAAAGGATACAACAACTTAAAGAAGAATATAAAAGCAGGCATCAGTAAACGTTCTATGAAATTTTTCATAGGGGGTTCAGCCATCAATGATACCAGCGCAAGATTTTCATTGCGCGCTTTTTGCCGTAATTCAATAACAATCCCGGGATCCAACTCAATATCGGCATCCAGCAATAATGTATAGGGCGTTCTAACCTCACGCAATCCCTGTTCAAGCGCCCATAATTTTCCGCTCCAACCCGCAGGTGGCGCTGTGCCGGATAGCACCAGCGCACCACAACGCTTAGCTTGTTCAGCAGTGTCATCCATCGATTGATCATCGATCACAATAATATGCACATCCTCGCTCTGTGCTCTCACGCCATCGAGCGTATGCCGGATATACGGACCCTCATTACGGGCTGGAATTAATACGGTAATATCACTCAGTGTTCCATGGGAATCTATAACGCCTTGCGTTTCAATTTTCTCACGGACACTCCAGGGGCGCCACGGTAACAATATTAATGAGCACCAGCATACAGCACCAAATACCGACAAATACAATACCAATTCCACCATTATTCTTACTTGTGGCAGATTTTATAAACCAACATCGATACCTGATATCCGTTTATTTGTTAATCAATGTCACCGGTATATCGGAAAGTTTCTTGGGTATTTTATTTTCTTCGTTTGTCCATTTTGGTGTGGATTCAGCTACCATAGGGCCTGTCGTTCTTGGCCCTCTCAGTGATGCAACCAGTGCTTTCCATGGACGCTGAAGCGTGTCTTCAACAGCTGTAGCTTCATAGCCGCAATGCGCCATACATTGGGCACATTTTGGATTATTTACAGTACCGTATTTTTCCCACGGCGTATCATCAAGCAGTTCCTTGAAAGTCTTTGCATAGCCTTCATCCGACAGCAAGTAACAAGGTTTCTGCCATCCAAACACATTGCGTGTCGGGTTACCCCATGGCGTACATTTATAATTCTGGTTTCCTGCCAGGTAATCCAAATAAAGTGCCGAGTGATTCAGTCTCCATTTTCGCTTCAGCTTTTTGCCTAATTCAAAAATACCACGAAACAATACCTTTGTATCCTGGCTTTTTATAAAAACATCTTGTTGAGGCGCTTTCTCATAGCTGAATCCTGGCGCGATCGTTGCTGCTTCAACACCCAATTCCATCGCATAATCCAGGAATTCAGCCACATCCTGAGGCGTTTCACCTTGAAACAGCGTACAGTTTACTGTGACCCTGAATCCCTTCTCTAATGCCAGCTTTATCGCCTCAACCGCGCGATCAAAAACACCATCCTGACAAACTGAAGCATCATGCCGTTCTTTCATCCCATCCAAATGGATCGAAAATGTTAAATAAGGTGATGGCGTATAGTCATCTATCTTTTTCTTTAACAATAGTGCATTTGTACATAAGTAAACATATTTCTTCCGTTTGATTATGCCTGCAACAATTTGGGGCATTTCTTTGTGTATCAATGGCTCACCACCTGGAATTGAAACCATCGGCGCGCCACATTCATCCACTGCCTGCATACATTCTTCGTAAGAAAGCCGCTGATCAAGAACATCTTCTGGGTGAGCAATTTTTCCACATCCAGCACAAGCCAGATTACAGCGAAACAATGGCTCCAACATCAATACCAGTGGATATTTCTTAACCCCTTTTAATTTTTGCTTGATTAGATAACTGCCAACCGCAATCTGTTGACGCAAAGGAACTCCCATGAAAAAACCTCCAAAAATACTTCAAAAACAAGTTAAGGACGAATATTACTTAGCATAATAAAAAATAAAACAAAGTTCGTTAAAATTAATTAACTAAAATTTAATCTGGGAAACATTACTAAGTACGCAATCAGTCGGTTCTGTTACGCAAGGCTCATCTTATGCTGAGGAATTTAAACGCTATGGTAAAGATTCGCAACAAATGGATACGATACGTTCAGATCTATAAATCTATAATTACCTGAAGAAGCTTTAATTCCAATTCTTATAATTAACTATAGAACAGGACTCTTCCTATGGCAAATATTTTTATATCAGCTAAAGAAATTGAACAATCAACATCAGTATCGCAAATCAAGTAAATACCCTACTCATTAGAGATTTCGTATGTATCAATAAAAATACACCAAGAGCCGAAGACCCCTGGTGCATTAAAAAATAAAGCTGTTCTTTATTCTTTAGAAGTCAACACCTAATGCACGGAGTGTTTTCTTGGTAATTTTACCTGCTGGAATGCCATTTTGTTTCTGGAAGCTTTCGATTGCACTCACTGTTTTAGCGCCACTGACACCATCAACCGGACCAGGATTAAACCCAGCATTTACCAGAGCCTGTTGAACTTTACGCATTATCGCAGGCGTTACTGTTACAACATCGTTCCCATCATCAATTTCTGATGCTGGTGCTGGTGCTGCCGCTGAGCCAGATCCAAGACTCTCAATACTTTTTACTTCCTCAAGGCTAGTTACTGGCTCAGCAGGCGGCGCAGCTGGTGTTGGTGTGGCAGCTGGCGCAACTGGCGCTGGTGTGGCGGCAGCAGGTGCAGCTGGTGCGGCAGCAGGTGCAGCGGCGCCATCCTTAGGAGGAAGTGGTTTTTTCTCAAAAATCGGTTTACACCCGAATAACAGCCCCACCGATAATAACAGAACGGCACAAGCTTTTAATGTTCTGATTCTACTAGATTTCATTGCTACCCTCCTAAATAAAAGATGAATTTGTAAGCAGTCGTCAATATGCACAAAGCACACTTTAACGACAAATTTAATTAACTCCATTGTCCTTACTCAATTAGCCCTCAAAACTATAGAAATACTTTTAATTTTATTTATAGTGTCATGGACTAACTTATAATGTTGCGATGTGAACTATCACATTTTTCCGACCATAACGCAATCTGAATAAGTTAATTAATGATAGGTTTAACGCCACATAAAGAAGATTTACGCTTAATTGGCGGTGGCCACAGCCATATCGCCGTTATCAAAAAATTGGGAATGCACCCGATCCCTGGTCTCAGAGCCACGCTCATCAGCAATAATACACTCACATCTTATTCAGGTATGTTGCCTGGACTAATTGCTGGGCATTATACCTTTGAAGATTGTCACATTGATTTACGGAAACTGTGTCAATGGGCTGGCGTGCAGTTTGTTTGCAGCGAAGTTCAGCGCATTGATCCAATCGCAAGGCAAATATACTGCCATCAATACCCATCCTTGCGATACGATTTATTGTCTATCAATGTTGGTTCCCAACCCGCACTCAATGAAATTAAAAACGCCACGGTACATGGCCACCCCATTAAACCGATCAAACAATTTCTGCAGAATTGGCACCAATGGCTCGAATCAGCTCAAGCATCCCGTCAACCAAAGCGAATCGTCGTAATCGGGGGCGGGGCTGCCGGTGTAGAAATACTGCTGGCTATGCACTATAAGCTCTGCAATACAACTTCTATTCATGCAGGCTTTACTTTGATTTGCGCTGATCAACATATCCTCAGTTCGCACAATAAACGCGTGCAAGCATTTTTTAAACATCACTTGCAAATGCTAGGTATTAGCATTATCTGCGGAAAGCATGTCGTTTCCGTTACCGAACACCAATTGATGTTAAATGATAATACAACGCTGAATTACGATTTTTCTGCATGGGCTATACATGCTGGTGCGCAACCTTGGTTAGCAGAAAGCGGGCTTAAGTGCGACGGCCGGGGCTTCATTCAGATTGATCAGTACCTTCGCAGTATTTCGCATCCGGATATATTTGCTGCTGGCGATAGCGCCGCTTTCATGCCTGCACCATTACCCAAGGCCGGCGTTTATGCTGTCCGCCAAGGCCCGATCCTGGCAAAAAATATCGTCGCTCAGCTCGAAAATCGACAGCTTTTGCCTTTTAAACCGCAACGGCGCTTTTTAAGTTTATTAACGACAGGAGAATGCTACGCTGTCGCTTCTCGGGGTGCATTATTTGCGCGTGGAAAGTGGGTTTGGGTTTGGAAGAATCACATTGATCGCACATTCATGGCACGCTTCAATCCGCAACCGATGGTTAACACCGGTAACTCGAGCGATGCCAACGAGTCTATGCGATGCGGCGGTTGTGGCGCAAAAGTTAGCAGCAATATATTACGGAATGTTTTGTCTCAGCTGGATATTCAACCTCATCCGGATGTCACCAGTGGGCCAGGGGATGATGCCGCGATTATTAACCTGCCAGCTAATACTAAATGGCTACAGTCTGTTGATTTCTTTAGAAGCTTTATCGATGACCCGTATTTGATGGGCCGTATCGCTGCAATTCATAGCTTAGGAGATATTTATGCAATGGGTGGAATACCCCATTCTGCATTGGTGACTGCAGTTATCCCTTATAGCAGCGAACCCATTATGCAGGAAACATTATTGCATTTAATGCGAGGTGTATTAAAAACCTTGAACGATGAAAATACTGCGCTGATTGGCGGACACAGCGGCGAAGGACCCGAAATGGCTATCGGGCTAACTGTTAACGGAATACTCCCATCAAGCAAAGCCCTGACAAAATCTGGACTAACACCCGGTGATAGTTTAATTCTTACCAAGCCTATCGGCAGCGGTATTTTACTCGCAGCTAACATGGCTGCACGCTGCCAAGGGTTATGGCTCGATCAGGCATTGGCCTATATGTTGCAAAGTAATCGAGCCGCGGCAACCATCTTACGTTCATATACAGCGCACAGCTGTACTGATGTAACCGGATTTGGTCTACTCGGACACTTGCAGGAGATGCTACTAGCCTCTCGATGCAGCGCCTCCCTATCAATGAATGCCATTCCAGTCATGGAAGGCGCGCAACAGTGTAGTCTGCAAGGCATTCAAAGCACACTCTATGCCGCGAATAAACAAGCCAGCCAATGCCAATACTATGCTGGACAACACCCAAGCTATACTCTACTTTTCGATCCACAAACTGCGGGGGGATTACTAGCCGGAATACCCGCCGAGCGTATTGATGACTGTCTTCATGCGCTTTCTGCAGCTGGCTATACCTCAGCACATATTGGTAGTGCTACGCCATATAATACCAACTCGCTTATTACATTAACAGACCGGTAATTGGCTTTACACAAAATGTGCGTCGATTAATCCAATAAAAATTCGATATTAGCTATCGGTGTCAAAATTTTTGGTTTGTCTTGCACCTCGTCGTTGAAAGATGGCAAGATTGTTTCAAAAAATGGTGTTATTGAATTCGTCGATCCGCTGGTATTAGTGAACCCCCGGTTGCGGATCACTTTCTTCAAGCTGAATGAAGATGCTCGCGGATTAAACTCAAATATGAGTGTATTAGTGAAAGCAAAGATAATGCTTGTATTAAATGATGAAAATGGATTCCTTCTGGCACTTAAATCCGTATACAAGGAGCTGACAACAATCATCAGCTCCTGCCCGTTAAAATAGGCGGTTGCATTAATGGATTCGAGAGGCTGCGGCAAACCATCTACTGACGGAATTCCTGAATATCCGATCGCAGTCGCATTATCGATGCACACATCACGATTATTATTAATAAAGCGAGGAATACCGCCAGTTAAGCTTAAACGATAGAGACCATCCCCGGCATCTTGTATGACTTCAAATTTGCTCTGTACCGGTGTACCTTTGGGCGTTGGGTCATTGGTATCTATAGCGTTTAGGCATTCAAACCCGTTGTATACAATACTTATTCCAAAAACATTACTTTGTAATAAGAAAGAAAATAATGTTAATACCAATGCCTGCATTATTTTCATTGTGGCACCTCATTTTAGGCAATTAAATCAGATTCGGCTAAATATAAAGTAAAAAACTGAATTTCTTATTAGAAATATTCTTTATTGATGAACTCTCTGTACTCGCAAACAAAAAATACAAATGTAGATACTCATTTTACGTACTATGAATTTACGGATCCGATCATATCGTGTTGTATAGCTTAGAAAAAGTATCGCCAACATATTTGATTTGTTCTGGAGTATGCGCGGCATTTACACTGCATCGCACAAGCGATTTACCTTCCGGTGCAGCGGGCGGTAGAATCAAATTCACATAAATATTATGTTCGAGCAAGCTCTGCCAAAGCTGGAGTGCCTGTTGCGGCGTATCAAGAATAGCGGCAATTACCGGACCTGGATCGGGTCCTAGCAGATAGCCAGTCTCCTTGAGCTGTGAATAAAGTTGAGTACAATTGTTCCACAATTGCATGCGTAAATCACTTCCTTTACTTAGCAGAACCAATGCCGCGCGCGTTGAGGCGATCGTTGCGGGGGACGGCGATGCTGTAAAAATATAGGGATGACTTATATAGCGTAATTGCTCAAGCTGTGGATGATTACTCACACAAAATCCACCGATACTACAAAGACTTTTGCTAAAAGTTCCGGTAATAAAATCGACTTCTTTTAACAAACCTGTTTTTTCTACGAGACCCTGACCAGTCTCACCCAATACGCCCAATGAATGTGCTTCATCAAGGAGCAAAATACAATTATAAGCATTCTTTAATTTAACAATCTCAGCTAACGGTGCTTGATCACCAAGCATGCTATAGATTCCCTCAGCAATAATTAATGTTGTCTCAACACGATCACCCAGTCGCCGCAATCGTTTTTCCATGTCAACCATATCATTATGCTTAAAGCGAATGATATCTGCACCACTGAGGATGCAGCCATCATAGATACTCGCATGGGAATCTCCATCAATCAATACAGTATCTCCAGGACCTACTAGACCTGAAATAGTACCTAAATTAGCTTGATAACCCGTAGTAAAGACAATGCCAAAGCCACATTGATAAAATTCAGCGAATTCTCTTTCCAAGGCACGGTGACCAAAATAACTGCCATTTGCCATCCGAGAACCTGTGGTACCCGTACCTTCTTTGTCAATTGCTTCATGCGCTGCACGAATACATTCCGGCGCAAAGGTTAAGCCTAAATAATTGTTAGTGCCAAGTAGCAGCACACGTCGATCTCCAATTCTAGCTTCCGTCGCCGAATAAATTTCTTCAATCGGAATACCAAAAGCACCCACGCCATTTGGCAAAAGCGATTTTCTTGCAGCTGCTGCTGCATCTAATTTTTCAAGTAAATTCATTATGAAGCAGATTTTATTTTATGTACTAAGTCAGCCAATTCTCGTACGGTGTGAATATCTGTCAGTGCATTAATAGGAATTGAAACATCAAAAGTGTCTTCAATTTCCATAATCAGGTTAAGTAGTTTAATAGAATCAATCGATAGCTGACTAATCATGTTCGTTTCAGGAGTAATCTGAGCATCAGAATTGGTTAAACCACTTAGTCGATCACAGAGTAATTGCATGATCTCATCGTAATTACTTTCAGTCATAGGTTAATTCAGAATAGTTAAATTTTGAAGCTAGATTACTTCAGATAAAACGTCTTGTAAACGGATACTCGGTTGCCACGCTGGAAGTGCGTGGATTAATGGCGCATTATCACATACCCAGTCGCTATGTTGTAACTCATTAACTTTTCCTGGAGTCAGCATGGGGGAATAGTGAAGCAACCGCGCAAGCCATAGATTTGATATTGCGATACCCTGGATAAGCAAATCCGGTATAGGAATGCAATGTACAGGACGCTTCCACACCTGCTGCGCTAGGACTGCCAAACTTTGATAGCTGTACCCGCCTGACGTCCCATCATCAAGCTCAAATACTCCATTAACCGATAGACTGGAAGCTAACCAAATCTGAATAGCTGCAACCAGATCATATACATGTATTAATCCAAATCGATTATGAATTTTTCCGACGACGGGAAGCAAACCGCGGTACATCGCTTGAAAGAGGGGTTTTAGTTCTTTGTCTCCCGGACCATAAACAGCCGTAGGTCTGAGGATAGTCCATTGTAATTGTTCTGAATATTCAATTACCTGAATCTCAGACAAATACTTACTTCGAGTATACCATGATAATCCAGGTTGCCTTGCTGCCAAGGACGATATTAACAAGAAACGAGGAGACTGTTTTTGCCTAGCAATGGCACATAAAATATTTTTTGTACCTTCGACATTCGTATGAGCGAACTCTTGAAAAGAGCTTCCTCTTACTGTTGCAGCACAATGAATAACAAACGCTACATCATTAACCAAATGATGTAGCGCAGTTAAATTATCTAAATCACCTTGAATCCATTGAATAGACTCACTATCGGATGAGCGATGTAACCGTGTGAGCGCACGAACTGTCCATCCATCTTGAACCAGCTTCTGCACCAGCACATTGCCAATGAACCCAGTAGCACCTGTTACGGCTACTATTTTTGGCATGTGCCCTTATCTGTCACCTGATTCGACAAAAGACAATTGGCCTGCCAGATTTGTTCTCTGGATATAACCTTGCCTTGCTGCGAAACGTGAGAGCTTCCCAGATGAAGTCCGCGGTAAGGTATGCGGTGGAACCAATTCCACAACACAATTAACCCCAAATGCCATATAAACAAGCTGCTGCAATCTGGTTGTCAATGACTGGCGTTCTGTCACGGAGGTGAGCCTACATTCAATGACTAGGACAATCGTTGTTGTCCCATCTTCATCATTCACCCCAAATGCAGAAGCCTCACGTGACCTAACTTCCGGTTGCTGTTCAGCTAACTCTTCTATGTCTTGGGCACGGATATTGCGACCGTTAACAATAATGACATCTGTACGTCGTCCGGTTATAAACAAATCACCTTCAAACAGGAATCCAATATCTCCAGTATCCAGCCAATTACCGGATTTAAGCGCTTTGTTAGTCTCTTCTGGAGAGTTATAGTAGCCCTTCATCACGCTATCGCCATGTACTAAAACACTTCCAACCATCATCTCCGACAATTGCTGGCCATCCTCATCGACTATCTTCACAGTATGTCCAGGCAACGGACGCCCACAATTTACAAATTCATTTTGTTTACGGCCATCCGCTTGCAATCGAACAGCCATTCGCTTATCGATCAGCGTCTTACTATCTACTTGTATACTTTTGCAACCTTTACCAATTTTTGAAAAGGTGACGGCAAGTGTTGATTCCGCAAGACCATAGCAAGGCAGAAAAGCATTCTCATCGAAACCTGCCGATGCAAATTTTTCTGCAAAATTTCTCAAAGTTTCTGGCCGGATCATTTCTGCACCAATACCAGCAGCACGCCAGCAACTAAGATCCAGTTCTTTGAGGTCAGATTCCCTTACACGTAACGTACAGAGCTTAAGACCAAAAGGCTGGCTGAATGCAACGGTACAACGGTTACGGCTTATTAACCGCAACCATTGTAAGGGTCGAATTGCAAAATCCCGTGTCGCCAAATAATCAACAGAGATTTGTGTAACCATTGGTGCCAGAACTAACCCAACCAATCCCATATCATGATAAAAGGGTAGCCAAGAAGCGGAACGATCGTCAGGTTTGATTTCCAATCCATTACATACAATACCTTGTAAATTGCACATCAAGGCTCGTTCAGTAATAACCACCCCTCTCGGTGTACGCGTACTACCTGAGGTAAATTGCAGATACGCAGTTTCATCGGGATAATTAGGTTGTAGTTCAACATTTATCGCAGGTAGCTCGCTTAATTTTTCTGGTGTTCCTACCCACTGTATACAGGTTGTTTCTTCTGCGGCCTCTTCCAGAAAATTAATATAGTCAATATTTGCCAGCGCAATACTTGCTTGACTGCTTTCAAGCATACCTCTTAATTGCTGAACATATATTGCATGGCTACCGAGATTAACCGGAATTGGCATTGCAAAAGGCACTAAACCAGCATAGCGACATGCAAAAAACAACTCGACAAACTCTGGAGAGGTATCAGCAATGATTGCTACCCGACTACCACGGGGCAAACCAAAACCAAATAAACGTTGCGCAAAGATACGAGCATTCTGCCTAAGCGCACTATATGGCAGAATCGAACGTAAGTTACCCTTCGCGTCATAAAAGTTATACCCCGTTATCCCCTCCGCTGCATATTCTAAAGCGCTGGTTAGGGTATCAAAACCCGCTAACTGCTGAGTTAGTGTATTGAGTGTCGGTGTCGGTGTTAATTGTAATTCGCTTGAAGGTTGAAAATCAAACGCTTGCGTTAGCGGAGCGTTCAACTTGGTTATTGTCGAACTCAAGATCTTCCCCTCGAAGTAATAGTACTTGTCATCTTGCTCGCATAAGCAAGAAATCCTGGTTGAGCGTGCCAACGCTGATTATTAATCTCTAATAATGCACTTTTTGCTGGCTGGAAAATTTTCATTCAAACGCTTACCGCTGACATTGCTTAATAAATATAAGTGTGTCATATTTGACCACTCCGCAGCTTATATAAGGCGCTTTTTCCTGTCAAGGCAATATTAAATCAGTGTTGCAACAAAACAACAATTGCTCTAATTAATGACTTTTAGCTTACCCTTATAAGCTCCGAATTGTAACGGATAACACCTTTTTAGGGTATTTTTGTTCTAATTTTGCTTATTATAGAATCGTTTAACTTGTGACCGATCATTCGGATTTGCAAAATCGCGGCAAATAACATTTGAGGATTCATGACACCTAATATATTGGCATATGTGTTATCTCAATGAGCAGATAAGTATAGAAAGCAATGTCAGATTACTTAGTCAGCGCCGATCAATTTCATAATTTATTTATGCACGATATTCCATTCCTGGATGTTCGTTCTGAAGATGAATTTGCCAAAGGTAGTTTACCAAATTCATTCAACCTCCCCATTCTGAATAACCATGAGCGTCATTTAGTTGGAATTTGCTATAAACAAAAAGGGCAACAAGCCGCCATTCAATTAGGTCACAAATTGGTGTGTGGTGAACTTAAGCGAAGTCGCATTCAGCATTGGCGTAATGTTGTAGCTAACAATCCCGGTACACATATTTTCTGCTGGCGTGGTGGAATGCGGTCACATCTAGCACGCCAATGGATCAATGAAACGGGCATTGCTGCGCCGTTAATTGTAGGCGGTTATAAGGCGCTCAGGCGATACCTCATGCAGACAATTGATGAGACAGCCATAAATCTTTCCATGATCCGAATAGGTGGAAAAACAGGCGTAGCGAAAACGCTTTTGATTAATGAAATTACATCTAGTATCGATTTAGAAAAGCATGCCATGCATCGCGGCTCGAGTTTTGGAGATACAGTTAATCAACAGCCCACTCAATCGAATTTTGAGCACACATTAGCTATTGATTTGTTGCGTATGACTTATGCTCAGCTCAATAAAAATACACTTTTTGTTGAAGATGAAAGTAGAAACATTGGGACCATCGCGATCCCGGAGACATTCTTTCAAACTATGCGACGCTCACCCTTAGCCCTTGTAGAAATGCCACTAGAATCTCGCATTCAACGGATTTTACAAGAATATATTACGGATATGCTGACAGCTTTTCGGATGAAATATACTGAACTTGGCTTTGAATATTTCAGCGCCTATCTTTACAACAGTCTTTTTCGGATTCAGAAACGCCTGGGGTTGGAACGCTATAAATACACGCACGATCTCATGACAAAAGCTTTGAAAACTCAGTCGAATACAGGAAATATTTATTGTCACGAAGCTTGGATAACCCATTTACTTACTGAATATTATGATCCGATGTATGCGTATCAAATAATGAAAAACAATGAATCGGTAATTTATAGAGGGAATTACCAAGAAGTGCTTGAATGGGCAAGTAATTTCAACGAACCAATGCGCTAAACACTTCAATCGTTGATCTATCAGATGGTAGACCTACCACTTTCGTTTTCTACAACCAATTTCTCTGATTGTTAAGTCTTAGCGCTTGAAGCAACCCTGTTACGAGAATGTTCTGCGGCAGCAATTTCTGCTCGTATCCTCACAGTTGCCGCGGCGGTAGCTTCTTTATCAGCTTGGGAGCGCGCAAATAGTGCTTCCTTAGCCATAACTTCAACAGCCTCCCGGGCTACTGCAGTTTCCAGTGCTTTGGATTCCAACGCTATGCGCTCCTGCATGGCGACAAGTGCAGCCGATTCAGTTCTAGCTTTTTCCAATGCGATTCTGGTAGCAGTTTTTTCTGCTTCAAGTTGCGCTTTGGCTTTATTGGTAGCGATAATTTTTGCTTGTGCTCTAGTAATTGCCAATCCTGTGATTTTTTGTTCAATCTCGAGGCGCTCAACAACCGCTTGTTTTGCATCGGCAATCGCTTTGGCACGAATCTCTGCATCTTCCAGCAAGCGTTGCTCCAAATCCGCTTGAGCATTTGTTTCTAGTACGGCAAGAGTATCTACTTGGGCTTTTGCCTCTGCTGCAGCTCTCAACCTTATTTCAGCCTCCGCCTTGCTCTTCGCTGCTTTCCTTGCGGCTTTCTCAGTTTCTGCACGCACTTCCGCTTCTTTAATAGCTTCTTCATCTGCCTTAATACGTTTCTGGTACTCTTTGCTCGCGTTAACCTCCGCTTTCTTCTTCTCACTTGCAACCGTTTTGGCTTCTTTTTCAGCGCGCAAGGCTGCCTCTGCAGCAACCAACGCTTCAGTTTCTATCCGCATTCGCTGATCGGCTTCTTCCAGCAACTCAGACTCTGCAACGAGACGTGCCTTGATTGCATCAGCGGCTGCACTTTCTTTAGCAAGAATGGATTCCGCCATTTCAGCTGCGACTCTCTCCGCATCTGTTTTATCGCGTGCTGCGATAGCCGCCTGGGTATCTAATTCAGCTCTTTTTCTCGCCTGCTCTGCTGCGACCGCTTCAGCTTCGGCCTTTTCTATCGCTGCTTGCACCGCAGCAGCTTCGGCTTTTAGTCTATCCTCTTCCATTTCTTTTGCCCGTCTCTCTGCATCCAGACGTTCAGTAGTATGGGCCAGAGTTTGCGCTTCTATTTGCGAGCGAACTTGCATTTCCTCAATGATTTGCTTTTCAGCTTCTTCTTGAGCTTTAGCCAATGCTATGGTTTTTTGCGTCTCCTGAATTTTTGCATTGGCGAGCATTGCTGCATGTGTCTCTGCCTCTATCGCGGCCAGTGCACACAAACGCGCTTCATCGGCTACCTTGGCTCGATGCATCGCAGCTTCGGCAGCTTCATTTTCTTTCAATGTGGTCGCATGCGCCTTGTCCAAAGCGGCAGCTTCTTGTTCAACGCGCTTCTGCATTTTCTCAACAATCGAAGCTTCTGCTTTGATTTTGGCTTCCAATAGCGCATTTAAGGATTTCTCAGCTTTAATCTTCTCTTCTGCAAGCTGCCTGGCTTTTATTTCAAATTCCCGCCGGGCATTGGCCTCTCTGATTGCCAAAGCCTCAGTTTTAGCTCGAGTTCTGGCTTGATCAGTAGCAAGCGCTTCAGCCTGGATTCTTGTTTCTGCCGCAATTCTGGCATTAGCCTCGGCCCGGATTCTCGCTTCAGCAGTTACTTTCGCGATGTTTTCTGCTTCAATCCGCTTATGTGCCTCCTTGATTGCCCGGTCTTCCACGCTTAACCGTTCACGATAAGCCGTATCCAAAAGTTGTTTAATTTCATCACTCGATGCAAACTGCTGGGCGGAATTCGATGCATTGTTTAATTGTGACTCGTCGGCAGGCATAACAGTTTCTTCGTCATGCTGCACCTCCGGCGATGAAGAAAATTTGCGTAGTGAACTGAGTAAACGTGACTTAAATGTCATAAGTTATTAACCAAACCAGCAATTATTTGAACTGCCCATGTTAATAAATAGTTTCTGATAAATGGACGATCACTTTAACAGCTCCAGACAGAAATCTTCTGTTGAAAAAGAAGGGCAATATTGTCTGTTTATGTATTGTGAATGAGGAAGTCTGTCTACTTATGCATCGAGGGGGAATTTGCTCTTGCTATAACCGATAAATCAGCTACGGCATATCGATTTGATTGATATTAAGAATTCCCATCATTAGATTTAAAGCATCATGCACTAGATATCCCAGAATCGGTGCATAAAAAGGCATGCTGAACGCCAGAACGAAGAGGCCAATAGAGAGTGTCAGCGGAAAGCCGACCGCGAAAATATTTAATTGCGGCGCAACACGTGTCAGAATACCCAGAGCGAGGTTAGTAATCAGCAACGCCGTGAGAACGGGAAGTGACAATTGAAGACCCGATTTAAAAATCTCTCCGCCCCAATTTGCAAGTGTAGTAAATGTTACGTTTGTAATTCCATCTAAACCAACAGGTAGTGTGCTAAAGCTCTTTGAAATCAAAGCAATCATCATCAAATGACCGTCCATTGCAAGAAATGCCAAACTGGCAATCACACCCAAAAATCTGCCTATGATATCTATCTGGCCAGAGTTCTGCGGATCAAAGAAAATTGCAAAGCCAAGACCCATTTGCAGACCAATCAGCTCACCCGCCGTTTCCACCGCAACAAATACAATGCGCATTACAAATCCAATAGCGACGCCAATCAAAACCTGTTGTAGCAAGATGATTAAACCAATACCGGAAGCCGGATCCACCTGCGGTAATGATTTCTCGACTACCGGCATTACCAAGATAGTAATCATGACTGCAAACCCCAGCTTCACTCTGACAGGAATACTTGGGTTTCCTAATATAGGCGCGGTTGCCACCATCGCGAGGATTCTGCTGAGCGGCCAAAGGAATGTCGCCAGTAATATATTTAATTCTGCAGTGGTTATACTGATCATTATGCTAAATCATCCGTTTGACGATGAACCCCAGTACTGACCAAATCACCGATCGAAATTCACGTATACAGCACCACAAACCATTCGCTTGCCGGCATTAACCGACCGCGAGCCAAGGAATGCTGGTAAAGAGCCGTTGCATATAGTCAGTCATGATCGCGATCATCCAAGGTCCGGCTAGCACCATCACCAGAAACATCACCAATAATTTAGGAATAAATGACAGAGTCATCTCATTGATTTGTGTCGCTGCTTGGAAGATACTCACTAATAAACCAGTTGCCAAAGCAGAAAGCAACAAGGGTGCAGAGAGCATAAATGTCATTTCAAGCGCTTGCCTGCCGATAGTCATTGCACTCTCAGGAGTCATAATTTGTTTCCTTTCAGGTATAGAAGCTTTGCGTCAATGAACCGATGATGAGATGCCAGCCATCGACCAATACAAAAAGCATTAATTTAAATGGAAGCGAAATAATCATCGGCGACAGCATCATCATACCCATGGCCATTAGTACGCTTGATACAACCAGGTCAATGATCAAGAATGGAATGAATACGACAAAGCCAATTTGGAAAGCAGTTTTTAGTTCGCTCGTGATATAAGCTGGAACAAGTATTTTCAGCGGTACTTTATCGCGGCTTTCGAGTTCTTCACTGTTCGAGATCTGTACAAAAAGTGCTAGGTCTGTTTCCCGTGTCTGGTGCAGCATAAACGATTTCAGCGGCACACTTGCTTTCTCAGCCGCCTCCACAATACTTATTTTATCTTCAGAAAAAGGCAAATACGCTTCCGCATAGACCCGATCGATGACCGGTGACATGATAAAAAAGGTTAGGAATAACGCCAACCCGAGCAATACCTGGTTAGGCGGAGAAGATTGCGTGCCCAATGCCAACCTCAGCAACGACAAGACAATGATGATACGTGTGAAACTTGACATCATTAATACCAGCGCAGGTAAAAATGTCAGTGAAGTCAATAATAAAAGTGTCTGTAAGCTCAGCGTATACGTTGCGCTTCCATCGGCATTAGGGGAACTGGTAAAGGCCGGAAAACCAGATTTTTGCGCAAATGCAGGCACCGCGATAAAACCTACAAAAATAAACGCCATCTGAAACAGATTACGTTTTGTAATTCTGCTCAGGCAGCAACAAAAATTTACCCTGAGCCGATGACAAATCAATATGCATTGAAAACATGAATGAATGAATGATACAAAGCTGTTATACATTTTCTTTTTTTATGCTCTGATTAAGCTGCGTAGCGAATGTTTCAACAGGCGGATTATCCGGTGTCGTACTGGCTGTGTCTGTTAAAGGCTTATTCATGGTATGTAGCTTATTGACACGACCGGGCGCCACGCCAAGCACCAGCCACGTGTTATCAATCTCGACAACAATCACCCGTTCTCTCTGACCAACTCCAGTCGCAGCGACGACCTTAACGACACCCGCAGCAGCAGTTGATATCAGCGAGAAACGTTTGAGTAACCAAGTAATACTTCCTATGATCGCCAGCACTAGTAATAATCCACCCATCATCTGCAACGTATTTTCAGTTGATATCACGGAAGGAGGTGGCACATAGTTTGACTTCCCTGTTTCAGCCCAAACAGTAAACGGAAATATCAGTATCAAAAGTATCAGATATCGGCTTGGCATATCAGCTCTAACGATTAAGTTTACGAATACGTTCACTGGGTGTAATGATGTCGGTCAACCTGATACCAAACTTATCATTTACGACCACCACTTCCCCTTGCGCAATCAGGCAGCCATTGACCAGAACATCCATGGGTTCCCCGGCCATGCCATCAAGCTCGACGACGGAACCCTGGGCGAGCTGCAGCAAGTTCTTGATAGCAATCTTGGTGCGACCCATCTCAACCGTCATCTGCACGGGGATGTCGAGAATCATGTCGATATCATGGCGGGTATTATTCGCTGCGCCATTTTTTCCGAGTTCCTGGAAAACCGATGTTGTTGCAGCCTGCGAACCAATTATCGTATTGTTATTTTTCTCTGCCGCATGTGATGTAGCGCTATCTGATTGACTTGAGACGGATGCTTCTTGCTCTGCCATCGCAGCAGCCCAGTCATCAACTTCCGTTTCTTTTTCTGCAGAGTCATTTTGAGAAACCGCCGCCTGTTCCGCCATAGCTGCGGCCCAGTCATCCGTCTCAGTTTGATCGTTTTCTGTAGGCTCTGACATTTTAAATCTCCAATAAATTATTCAGATTCCGATGGGGAAATCATTGCATTCACTCTGAGTGCATACTGTCCATTCATAATGCCATAGTTACAATCCATAACGGGTATACCGTCAACATTTACGGTAATGGTTTTAGGAATTTCCAGAGGAATGATATCTCCCGCTTGCATACTCAGAATCTGTTCAAATGTCACTTTCGTATGCCCTATATTAGCAACCAGTTCCACTTCAGCAATTTGCACTTGTTGTGACATTAATTTGATCCAACGTTTGTCAACTTCCAGGTGATCCCCTTGCAATGCGCTATATAAAGTATCTCGAATGGGCTCAATCATTGAATAGGGAATGCAGACATGTAACTCGCCGCCTTGGTTACCCATATCAATATCAAAAGTAACCGTAACGACCACTTCATTGGGTGTAGCAATCGTGGCAAATTGAGGATTCATTTCAGATCTGACATACTCAAATTTAACCGGGTATACTGACTTCCAGGATTTTTCATATTCTTCAAATACCACATCAAGCAAACGCCGAATAATACGTTGCTCAGTCTGGGTAAAATCCCTTCCCTCAACTCTCGTATGGTATCTGCCGTCGCCGCCAAACAAATTATCCACAATCAGGAAAATCAGATTGGGATCAAAAACGAGCAATGCTGTCCCTCGCAGGGGTCTCATTTGAACCAAGTTGAGATTGGTCGGCACCACCAGATTACGGACGAACTCACTAAACTTAATAACTTTGACAGGGCCAACTGCAATATCCACCGTACGGCGCATGAAATTAAATAAACCGATACGCAGTAAACGTGCAAATCGTTCATTGATGATCTCATACGTGGGCATCCGTCCACGGACAATGCGCTCCTGCGTAGCAATGTTATAGGGTCGAACGCCCCCTTTCTCTTCTTCCTTCTGCACTTCATCACTTTCGCCAGTGGCGCCTTTGAGAAGTGCATCAACTTCATCTTGCGAGAGAAAATCTTCAGCCATCTGTCGTTTACTGGATCACAAATGATGTGAATAATACTTCCAGTACATCCTCTTGCAGTTCTGATGCATCCAATGATTGCTTGATTTCATCCACAATCTGTTGACTTAACTGTTGTTTCCCCACAATGCCTGTGATATCTGCCGATTTCTTACTGGAAAGTAACATGAGGATACGATTGCGAATAGCCGGCATTTGCTTTTTAATCTCCGCTACGACAGGGGTTTCTTTGGTTTTCACGGTTAACCCAACCTGCAAATATTGACTATTTTCTTCCGGTTGAAGATTGACTGTAAAAATATCAAGATCCACAAATGTGGTTGGTTTTTCCTTAGGTTTTACAGGCTCGGAATCTTCGTCACCTGACATTTTCATAAAATACCAAGTGCCACCGCCACCTGCACCGATAGCGATGACTGCTATCAAGATGATAATGATCAGCCCTTTCTTGCCTTTTTTGCCTTCTGTAGCTGCCGGCGCTTCAATAGATTTTGACATTTTGATCAACTCCTTATTTGATGGAATCAATTATCTTCGACGAGGCAATAATCTGATATCACAAATAACAATGAAATAATGTCACTATTTCAAGATACGGAGATTAATCAAGAATCCGGCAGGTATGTTTGCTGATTTCGGATTGAAAGAATATTCGTATGATCTAGCCGGTCTGTTTAATTTCAGCTCAAATCAAAAATAAAGAAAAAACAAAACCCTAATGGTTTATACGGCTCTCTAGAGAAGCTATTATCTGCCACACGACCAGATCGGGTAGCGTGACAGATTATGCATAGGCGATTGGTTCACAAAAAATCGAACAGGCCTGATTTTATGAATCATTAGGCATAGGTATTGACCATGCCGAGATGCCGGCTTGGCACGACAGTTGTTTCAATTTGACCCACAGTCTCTGGTCTTGCATCTGCCATATTGTTGGTATCTTTTGCGGAATGATAGGCTTGCTGTTGTCTATTGTCTTGCTGAAATGAATCAGAACCGACCATTACATTACCCAATGTGATACCGTTCTCAGCCATCATCTCTCTTAATCTGGGCAATGCTTGTTCAATCGCTTCACGTACCGCCAAATGAGGAGACGAAAACTGCGCTGTCGCCTGATCCTGCGTAATACTCAGCGTTACTTCAACAGGACCAAGATGCGCCGGGTTCAAACGAATTTCAGCCACTTGGTGTTGCTGAGAAGACAACCAGACAACTTTTTGCGCAAATTCCCCACCCCACTTTGGCTGACCTAATGGAAGATCAACATGGGTGTCGTGTAGTGTCGTATTCAGGGGAACACCGGAAGCGGAGTTGCTTAGGCTGAATGGCTGTGAGGAAATTGATTCGCCATGTGTTGAAAATATCGATTCCCCTGTATTAACCTGGATGGCTTCATTCATCTCCGAAGAAAATGGAAGAAATTTGCCGTAGGCGGCAGAATCTGCCGCATCCAATGCTTGCCATACATTATTGGATAAAAAAGTAGAACTGCTTGCAACCAAATTGGGCTGTGCAAGTTTCTGTTGCAACAATTGATTGCTAGTTGGAATCGTTGAACCCGCAGTCTGTTCACCGTCTAGGGGGACCAATGCATTCTGGGTCGATGTGAGCAACGCCTGCGCTACGGTCGGTGTTGTAGTCATCGTATCTGGATTTAATACGGAATCCATTGCGCTTAATGATTGATCGGTTTTGTATGTACTGCCCGCATTGCTAAGCAGATTTTGAATGAAACTGTTTGCGCCATTCGTTGCCGTTGCTACAGTCAAAGCTGTAGCTGTAGCTGTAGCTGCATCCGTGTCTTTAACTGTATCTTCTGAAGATGCTGCTGCACTATCAGAATGTTCTTTTTTGTTAGAAGTATTGTTCGTCTCCTGTTTGTCCGTTGCTTCAGATACTTCACGCTCCAGGACTTTACCAAACTCTTCTGCAACAGATTCTTTTGTGCCGGTTGAACCGGAATTGATCATTGCTACAGGATTTTCAGCTGAAGATTTGATTTGAGGTGCAACTGATATGTTTAACATAAGCTTTGGGTCTCATACAATTAATAATGCCACCAGCTAATAAGCAATTTCTATACCAATCTGACTATCACTGGAAATGTTGCTAACCACCTTTGCGCAGAAATGCATCCCGATGGAGAGAATTCGATGCAAACTCATCTTGCACTTTCTGCTCTAGCTTTAATTGTTTCTGATTCTCTTCACTATGTTGACGTTGCGATAGCGTTTCGTAGGATTTTAATTTGCGCTGGCAAGACAAAAATTCATTTCCTCCTTCCAGCCTTTTGTTTTGCGCATATAAAACTGTTTGTTGTTGCTCAGTGATAGCGGCGTCAAGTTTATTGATAAAAGCAATAAAATTTAGCCATTCAATGTGATCAATTCCTTTCTCTGTAGAATTCTGAAAGTGTGATTGATAACTATGACGATACTGCAAAAGTAAATTTAATTTTTTTTCTGCTTCTTGCTGTTGCAAATTCAACTTTCCAAGTTTCTTCGCTGAAGAATCAGCCCGTTGTTGCGCCAGGTCCAAAAGCAATTTTAGCGATGATGTGGTTGGCATAATAATTTTCGTCTTCGATTACCGTATTTCTTCGCTTTCAAACAATTTTGTTAGTTTTTCAAGGCTACCGGCAAAATCCTCATGTTGCGACATATTCTGCTGTAAAAATTTTTCAAATGCAGGGTACAACCTGATAGCTCGATCCAGCTCCGGATCTGTCCCGGCAACATAGGCACCGACACTGATCAAATCATGGCTACGTTGATACCGCGAACATAGACTTTTAAATTGCCGCGCCAGATCCACCTGTTTCTGTGGAACCACACTGGTCATGACGCGGCTAATTGATGCTTCGATATCGATTGCAGGGTAATGTCCTGATTCGGCTAATCTTCGTGATAAAACGATATGGCCATCAAGGATGGCGCGCGCGCTATCAGCGATAGGATCATTCTGATCATCGCCTTCTGTCAATACAGTATAAAAGGCCGTAATTGAACCACTATTATGATTACCATTACCGGCACGCTCCACCAGTTGCGGTAATTTAGCAAATACTGACGGAGGATAGCCTTTGGTAGCAGGCGGTTCGCCGATAGCCAGCGCTATTTCCCTTTGCGCCATAGCATAGCGGGTTAATGAGTCCATTATGAGCAAAACATGCTTGCCGGTATCTCGAAAATATTCAGCAATGGCTGTCGCATAGGCTGCGCCTTGCAAACGTAACAGCGGTGAAGTGTCAGCAGGTGCCGCAACAACAACTGAGCGTGCCAGCCCTTCCTTACCAAGAATATTTTCTATAAATTCCTTAACTTCACGTCCCCGCTCCCCAATTAAACCGACAACAATCACATCAGCGGTGGTATAGCGTGCCATCATGCCAAGCAAAACGCTTTTACCCACACCGCTCCCCGCAAACAATCCCATGCGTTGACCGCGCCCAACAGTTAGTAGCATGTTAATCGCACGCACCCCAACGTCGAGCGGTTCACTGACAGGAATTCGTTCTAACGGGTTGTAAGGACGGCTGTATAACGGTACGCTCTGCTCTGCATGAGTGGGGCCAAGACGGTCGAGCGGTTCCCCGACACCATTTAAAACACGGCCAAGCAGCTCAGGCCCGACAGAAACATGCTTAGCACGATCTGCTGCACGTCTTCGCGGATGTTGAAAATTACCAATTCTGGGAGATTCGCCAGCAAGTTCTGTAGGAACGACTTTCGCACCCGGCGACAATCCATAAACATCACTGGATGGCATTAGAAATAAGCGCTCTCCAGAAAATCCGACAACTTCAGCCGAGACGTGATGACCATTCGACAGAAAAATGGTACAGCTGCTGCCAACAGCCAATCTGAGCCCTATTGCTTCTATAACCAGCCCAGCTACCCGTGTAATTGTTCCGCTTAATAAGAAAGGATTTGCCGGAGTAATCAGCTGAGTGCAATTTTTTAAGAAGCCGTCCCATTGCTCAGAATAAGCCATAATCAGTCTTTCTTCTCAAGCCATCCATCATTCTGACCAATGGCTGATAATACTCGCTGCCAGCGCACTTCCAAGCTTCCGTTAATTTCACTACCACTGGCCTCAATACGGCATCCTCCTCTGGAGATCTGCTCATCTTCACGAACACACAAGTGATCCTGCTCCAACTGATCATTCAGATGCACAAGTACCAATTTTGCATCCTCTGGATGTAAAAAAAGACGAGGATGTTGCATCGCATTGGGTAAATTACGGATAGCTTCTTGCACGATAGGTATGATCAGCTCAGGTTTGAGTTTTAATGCCTGTGCGACCACTTTTTGGGCAAGTGCAATTGCCAGTTCTAATAGGCTGTCAGCCACCTGCTGATCCATTTCATGCAGATCTTTGTCAAGTTTGGATAGCAGTTCTTGAACGCGCGCCACTTCGGCTTTAACTTCAATTTCAGCAATTTGTCTGCCTGCTGCGTTACCTTCTTGCAGTCCTACTGCATACCCATCTTCTTTGGCGCGCTGAAAAATTGCAGCAACTTCCTCTTCAGTCGGCAAAGAAACCTGGGGCTGTTCATCGGCCTGTATACTGGCCTCAGCCTCAGCCTCAGCCTCCGCTTCCTGCGTTTCTTTAGCTAAATCTGGTGTCTCAAAAGAATTCATCTCCCATCGCTGATAAGTATTGGGTTTTTCTTTTGAGAAAGAATTACTTGCGATCATTTACCAACCTTCATTTCAGTAATAAATAGGCACGCTATTTACAATTGATTAAGTGCAACTGATAAAAAATCTATCAATTAAATGAAACCGTCATCACCTTTTCCACCCAATACAATCTGCCCATCGTCAGCCAGCTGACGCACAACCTTAAGAATTTCTTTTTGTTCCGCTTCCACCTCGGACAATCTTACCGGACCTTTACTTTCAAGATCTTCCCGCAGAGCCTCAGCAGCACGTTGTGACATATTCTTGAAAATTTTCTTACGCAATTCTTCTTGCGCACCTTTCAAGGCAATAATCAGAGATTCCGACTGTACTTCCCTGAGGAGCAGTTGGATACCATGATCATCAATATCAATCAGATTATCAAATACAAACATTTCATCCATGATTTTTTGTGCCAAATCTTCATCATACTGTTTGATATTATCAATCACACTAGTTTCTTGAGCGGTTGGAACAAAATTAAGAATCTCGGCAGCTGCGCGCACCCCGCCCATGGCAGATTTACGAATAGTATTACTGCCCGCTAACAATTTGGTTAGAACATCGTTTAATTCGCGCAAGGCATCAGGTTGGATACTATCCAGTGTAGCAATACGTAATAACGTATCGTTACGTAACCGTTCGGTAAACAAACTTAAAACTTCACTAGCTTGATCACGCTCCAGATGAACCAGAATAGTGGCGATAATCTGCGGATGCTCATTCTTGATCATTTCAGCCACTGACGGCGCATCCATCCACTTCAATCCTTCGATACCGCTGGTATCACCGCCGTGCAAAATACGATCAATAAGATTAGCGGCTTTTTCATCGCCCAAAGCACTGGTCAAAACTTTCCGGATATAATCAGCCGAATCCTGACCCAAAGTGGTTTTTCCTTCAGCCTGATTACAAAATTCTGACACGATGTTTTCAATCTCATTACGCGTTATATTCTGCAGCGTAGACATCGTTTCGCCCAATCTTTGCACTTCCTTTGGCCCCAACAGTTTGATCACTGATGCCGCTTCTTGCTCACCCAAAGTCATCAGCAAAATTGCGCTTTTCTTGATTCCTTCATCATCCATTTTTAGATATCCACTCTTTCACCACGTTGGCGACGATAGCAGGCTCATCCACAGCCAATTGCTTAGCTTTCTTAAGATTCTCATCAAATATTGATTTCTGAATGGCTTGCAGCGCCGCTCCATCCCCGTGCTCTGACAATTGACCCAGCGCAGCCTCACCAGATAACTTTTCCGGCTCTACCGGAGGTGGGGGTGGGGGTTGGGTTAAGCTTTTTAGAAATGGGCGTAGAATTTTTAATAAGAAAAATAAAACAACGGCTGCAATTAATAGCTGCTTCCCAATTTCCTTTGCCAGCATGATGACATCGGGATCCTTCCAAAGCGGGATATCCAATACTGTTGCAGTATCCGCAGTAAATAAACCATTAGTTACGGTCAGCGAATCGCCTCGTTTCTCGCTATAGCCCATGGCTTCTCGGACAAGACTGTTGATTTCCTTAATCTCTTCAGCAGTTAACGGTTCATACGTCACTTCTCCGTTCTCATCTACTTTTTTACGATAATTCACCACAACAGCGGCAGATAATCGTTTGATATTGCCCGTTGATTGCTGAGTGTGCTGTACGGTTTTATCGACTTCATAATTAATCGTAGATTCTTTTTTCTGATCTGTCGGTACAGACGGTGTTTTATCATCGGCTTCTTTGTTTTCTCCTCCCGCTTCAATAGGCGCTGCAGCAGGTTCAGGCGGACGATTTGTCAGTGCTCCTGGGATTCCCCCATCAATTTTAGAGCCGGTGGAGGTCGCTTCGAGCGTTTTTTGACTACGAATAGCGGCAGCTTCTGATTCGGTATTATTGGGTCGATAAATTTCCTCGGCACGTTCAATACGAGAAAAATCCATATCAGCAGTTACCTGGGCACGCACATTAGCTGCACCAGTAATAGGCGTCAGAATAGCTTCGATACGACGAATATAATTTTCTTCAAGTTCCTGTATATACTCTAACTGTTTGGCATCAAACCTTGAATCCTGCTTACCATCATTCTGGATACTGAGCAGATTACCATTCTGATCCACGACAGTTACATTCTTCACCGGCAAATTGGGCACGCTGCTCGACATCAAGTGCACGATCGCGCTGACCTGCTCAACACTCAAAACTCTGCCCGGATGTAAATTGAGCAGTACCGAAACACTCGGTTGCTGCTTTTCTCTTGAAAAAACTGATGGCTTTGCAATTGCCAAATGCACTCGCGCACTTTGCACCGCTGATAATGACTGAACCGAACGGGCCAATTCACCTTCTAGCGCGCGCTGATAATTAACTTGCTCGAGGAATTGACTGGAACCAAATTTTTGATTCTCCATTAATTCAAATCCTGGCAAGCCGCCTTTAGGCAGACCCTGTCCCGCCAGCCGCAAGCGTATTTCATGCACTTGTTTCTCAGGAATCAGGATGGCACCGCCACCGCTTTCAGAGAACTTATACGGCACATTCATTTGTTGCAGTACAGTTATAATGGCCGCGCCATCCTGGTCTGATACATTATTGTAAAGGACACGATACTCCGGTGTCTGACTCCACATCATGGCACCTATCAGCAAAGCAATGACAGCGGCTGCAGCGAGAATTAACCCCAGTTTCTTTTGGTTAGACAATTGATTGAATTGCGCCAACCGGATCGTTGTCGGTGGTGCTGCTGCATTGGATTCACTGGGTACTGTTGCCACGCACTATTCTCCTGCCTAGATTCTGGACCACTTATTAAAAAAACAAATAGTAATTTCCATCACTCAGATTAACTAACTAATTGTTATATTATAAAGATCACAAGAGATATCCCCTGTAATAGCTAAGCCAAGTCATTGTTCAATTTATCAATATACATGCCGTAAGAAAAAACATCTTTCATGTTAAATCCACGAAAAGAGTTTTATTGAAGTGATGATTATCGATAGTTTTGTCGAGTCTGAATGCTCAAATAGAATAGGTTTGCCCACCCTATTCGTATCATTGTTGATGCTGGTATAAATGCTAAGCTACTGACATTCCTAATAACTGCCATCTAATCCAGTGCAAACTAATAAAGTCATTGAAATTAAACCAGTATCGGTTGATCAGGAACAGCTGCAACTAGCTTTTGCAGCTTTTAATGAAGCCTCCGAACAGCTATCCGGCGTATACCAGGAATTACAACACCAGGTAGCGCAATTAACCGGAGAACTGGCAGTTGCAAATGGCGAGCTGCACAGACAATTAATTGCAAAGGAAAATTTGTCGCAGCAGTTAAGTCTCTTACTGAATGCGTTGCCTGGTGGCGTAATAGCGCTGAATGGACAGGAATGTATCGAGCAAGTAAATCCAGCTGCAATTTCGATCCTTGGAGAACCATTACTTGGGTTGGCATGGCATCAGATTATTCAAGAACGTTTATCACCAACTGCAATCATCAACGAGTGGCATACAAAACAACAGGGAACGGCAGAACAACGCCGCATCCGTATTGAAAGCAGCGCAACGGATTCAACCGGCAGACGGATTCTGCTGGTAAACGATATTACTGAAGCCTATGCCCTGCAGGATCAAATAAGACGTAATCAGCGACTCACTTCAATGGGTGAAATGGCAGCGAATCTTGCCCATCAGTTGCGTACCCCGCTTTCAACCGCACTACTCTACGCCAATCATCTAGGAAGTGATGCATTAACTCCAGTTGAAAGACAAAAGTTTGCAACCAAAACCATTGAACGCATGCATCACCTGGAGCACCTAGTTAACGATATGCTACGTTTTGTTAAAGGTGAAATAACGCAACTCGAAAATGTCAGAATCAGTCATTTGTTAGCGGAATTACGACAAGTCATAGAGCCTCAGATGACCCAACATGATTTGCAATTAATTGTGCATGATCTGAGTGAAACTGAAAGTCTGATGACTGACCGCCAAGCACTATGCGGAGCGATGGTCAATCTTCTTGAGAATGCCATGCAAGCGTCATCCCCGGGAGATAAAATTATTCTGACAAGTGGCGTGGAAGAAGAAAACATCGTTTTAAGTGTCCATGATGATGGACCAGGCATTGATGCGGCACTGCAAGAAAGATTATTCGAACCCTTTTTTACAACACGCTCAGAAGGCACCGGCTTAGGTTTGGCCATTGTTCGAGGTGTTATACAGTCCATGGGAGGTAGTGTGCAGATTAATTCATCGCCGGATACAGGGACTGAATTTGTGATACGGCTACCAAGAAACAAAGGAGATTGATACGATGAATATACTACCCATCTTGGTAGTAGAGGATGACAAGGATTTACTGGAGGCGATTTGTGCCACCATGAAGCTAGCGGGTTATCAAACATTAGCGACATCCAATGGCAATGACGCAATGACTGTACTACAGGAATCTCAGGTAGGAATGGTTGTAAGTGACGTGCAGATGCGGCCTATGGATGGATTCACTCTGTTAAAAAAAATTAAGGCGTTCAATCCAGATTTGCCGGTGTTATTGATGACAGCTTACGGAGATGTCGAAAAAGCAGTTGCCGCAATGCAGACAGGTGCTTGCGATTATCTGCTGAAACCGTTTGATCCAGACAGTTTGCTGGCACATATCAAACGCTACGTACTATCAGAACTTGAGCAAGATGACAAAATTGTTGCGAAAGATCCGCGTACGCGAGCACTACTTTCCCTCGCCAAGCGGGTTGCGCAATCTCCGGCAACAGTCATGCTGACGGGTGAAAGCGGCTGTGGCAAAGAAGTAATCGCACGTTTTATTCATCAGTACTCATTACGTGCATCTAAACCATTCATCGCCATCAATTGTGCAGCTATTCCAGAAAATTTACTGGAAGCAACCTTATTTGGTTACGAGAAAGGCGCTTTTACCGGTGCGTCCCAATCTCAGCCTGGAAAATTCGAACAAGCTGAAAGCGGCACATTACTGCTCGATGAAATTTCAGAGATGCCTCTGGAACTACAAGCAAAATTGTTACGTGTATTGCAAGAAAGAGAAGTTGAAAGAGTGGGCGGGCATAAGCTGATCAAACTGGACATCCGTGTTCTGGCGACTTCTAACCGTGACATGATGGCCATGGTTAAAAGTGGTCAATTCCGTGAAGATCTGTATTACCGGCTCAATGTGTTCCCAATCGAAATTCCTGCACTTCGTGAACGGCCATTGGATATTGAACCGCTGGCGCAGCGAGTCCTGGAAACAGCAGTAGCCGGCACAGGACAATCACCCTGCAGAATGACCAAAGCTGCAATAGAAAAGTTGACTCAGCACACTTGGCCGGGCAATGTCAGAGAACTAGAAAATGTGATGCAGCGCGCCATGATCCTGGCCACAAATACTATCGATGCTGAACATATCAATATGCCAGAAAATGATGCTGATCATGAAACAGACACAAAAAACGCCGATTCGTCCTCACAAGACATCAAGACACTCGAACGTAATCATATTTTGGAAACGCTGGCAGCAGTTAATGGTTCCCGGAAACTAGCCGTAAAAAAGCTAGGAATCTCTGAACGGACGCTGCGTTATAAGTTACAGCAATATCGTTTGATGAGTTAACAAGTATCGATTCTGTCGTTAGGAATCTGATTTAATAAAATTATTTGAAGTTTTTTAAGTTTTGCGAGATACTTGAAACCAATTATGTTGGAGTAAATCATGGATAAACCCGGAATTGATAATATTTTGCAGCAATTGCAAGCGGCTTCGGCATTTGCTTCCGGTACAAAAAAGCAATCCGAGGCGGATGGTATAGCGAGTGTTGATTTTAGCGAAAAGCTTAAATCGGCTGTAGATCAAGTCAATAACTCCCAGATAACTGCCGATAAACTAAGCGCACAATTTGTCAGTGATCAATCCAATGTTGATTTGCATGAAGTAATGATTTCACTGCAAAAAGCCAATGTATCTTTTCAGTCGATGATACAGGTCCGTAACAAGCTGGTGACAGCCTATCAAGAAATCATGAACATGCAGGTTTAAGTTTGTATTCGTTCTGATCTAATCAAACAGTGATCAGATTCGTTTATTCTACTCTTCCAGCGCCATTTCCAGTTCCAGCCAGCTTGCCTCCAATTCTGAAATTTTACTTTCGAGTGTCGCGTGAACTGCACTGAGTTGATTAATTTCATCCCGAGAACGGTTCGCATAAATAGCCGGATCAGCTAACTGACGGCTTGCTTCATCCAATTCCTTCTGTACAACCGCTAAAGCAGTTTCAAGTTTTGATTGCTTGGAAAGCAGTATTTTTTTGTTCGGCTTTGCAGATGTTTTGGATTGCACTTTTTTTGAAGATGATCGTGGTTCTACAATCTCACTAGAACGACGCGCTTCTATCCAGTTTTTATAATCATCCAGATCACCATCCAGAAATTGTGCTTTACCGTCAGCCACTAACCACAACTCATCAGCCACTGCACGTACCAGACTACGATCATGCGACACCAGAATCACCGCACCGGTATAGGCTTCCAGTGCCAAAGTTAACGCATCGCGCATCTCCAAATCCAAGTGATTGGTTGGTTCATCGAGCAATAGTAAGTGTGGCTTCTGCCATGCTAGTAGGGCAAGTGCCAGGCGACTTTTTTCTCCTCCGGAGAAACTGGCTACCGGACGATCCTCACTATCCCCCCCCAAGCCAAATCGCCCCAGGAATTTTCGCAAATCCAATTCAGTCTGCTTTGGTGCCAATTGCCGCATATGCTGCAAAGGGGTCGCATCACCATCGAGATTCTCCAGCTGATGTTGTGCAAAGTAGCCCATACGGATATTGGGCGTCCATTCCAATGTACCAGAGGTAGGAGTAATTTCCCCGACCAAAAGCTTTATTAATGTGGATTTCCCTGCGCCATTCGGACCCAGCAAGGCAATTCGGGCACCCGCCTGTAAAATAAGATGAACATGTTGAAACAACAAGTGATCGTCATAACCAAAGCTCATGTCTTTTACGCGCAGTAGAACATCAGGACTACGCTCAGGCGCTTCAATCTGCAATTCAAAATACCCATCTTCAATATGCGCCGGCGCAATGCGCGTCAAACGTTCCAGCGCTTTGATACGACTTTGCGCTTGTTTGGCTTTGGTCGCCTTGGCACGAAAACGCCGCACAAAATCTTCCATGTGCGCGATCTTTCTCTGCTGTTGCTGAAAAGCCTGAGCATGCTGAGTTAGGCGTTCAGCGCGAGCACGCTCGAAATCATCATAATCACCGCTGTATACTTCAATTTTCCGTTCATTGATATGCGCAATACGATTAACACAGGCATTGAGAAACTCACGGTCGTGTGACACCACCATCAGACTACCCGGATAACGCGACAGATATTGTTCCAGCCAGAGAATAGCTTCCAGATCCAGGTGATTAGTTGGTTCATCCAGCAATAATAAATCAGCGCGATGCATCAAGGCACGGGCCAGGTTCAGGCGCATACGCCAGCCCCCGGAGAAATGGCTGACCGGGTGTTCCAGTGTATGATTGGCGAAACCTAATCCATTCAATAGTTGCGACGCCCGCGCCCGCGCTGTATAACCATCCAGCGCTTCATAACGGTGCTGCGCCTCAAACCAGGCCGCATCATGTTCGGATTGGGCCAGAATCTTCTCCAATTGACGCAATTCAACATCACCATCAAGCACGAACTCAATCGCAGACTGATTTGAATTGATGATCTCTTGCTCAACAAAAGCAACCGTTTTCCCCGGTTGCAAACTGACTTCACCGCTATCCGGTTTGATCACTCCGCGAACCAACTGAAACAAAGTGGATTTACCACAGCCATTTTTACCGACTAGGCCGACACGTTGATCAGCAAAAATCTGCAAATCACTATTTTCGAATAGCGGAATCCCGCCCTGCAAATAAGTCAACCGCTGAATATTGAGCATAAAATCTTAATAACTAGAACATTCAAAATAAATCTTATTCTTCAAACACAAAAATAAACCCTTGTCACACAACCCAGTTATTCATATAAAAAATGTAATAACACAAAATCTATTTTCCCAGTCTCACACTATACACATCAAAGTTTTTCTCAAAAAAATTAAGATTCTTAACCAGATGAATAGCTATAGGATATTGTTTATCCACAATATCAACAAACCATATAAAATCCATTCCTTAACTTCACACGGAAACAGAAAATATATTTAACAACATGATAAATAATACATAATTAAAGTGTAAAATTATTAATCAGGGGTAGAATTAAGCGTTACTATTTCAATAGTTAATCGTTGAATATAGATCTTTTCCACAAAGTTATCCACAGAAATTGTGGATAATAAGAAATACGCTATGCTAAATAAGACAATAGCTCAAAAATAATAATGTGCGACACACAAGAGTTTTACAAAAAAATTGATTGAGAACATCCAAATCAATTCGACGACCAATAATATCAACGAATCTGGGAAGTCAGTGGAATTTTAATACATAATCTGGAAAATGAATATTTGACTCCACTCACAGCCAGTTAGATTACTTGCCACTCAAAATTATGGCGCTGCATGAAACCAATTACGCTCTTTCCGGATGAACCAGAATGCGCATCAATGCAATATTCGTCGAATCCATCAATTATATGCCAGGCATCACGATGTTTATGTCTGATGAGTTTAATCTACTTGACCTTCCAAGCCGCAGCGCTTTTCTGAACTAGATTATTAATCTAGCGCAAGCCCATAAAGTTGAGAATGTGCTAGTGTTCGATATGCTAAAAGCACTGCTTGCTGGGTAACAACAGATAATCTAAGCTCATTAGATTGCGGATGGAGTAATCCAGAATCAATAAGTTAGGGCTGCTTGAGGCGAGAATTTCTATTGTCTCTAATTAATTACCAAAAAGGATGTTCTGATATGAAAAAATTTAGCATGATTGGATCTCTAGTATTTTCCTTGATCCTCTCCATATATTTTGTGGTAACTGACGATGAGACAGTATTAGCGCTGGTATTATTAGGTCTTCTAGTTTCTTTCATCTCAGCAATGATGCTTCTGACAAAAAAATAGCTTAGAACAATGAAAAAATCATTTTCACCACAAACGCCTTGGCTATGGCAGCACGGTCTTGAAGCGGACGACCTGGAAAACCACGGCTGGAACAGATGAATTCTTCGATGCGCACCAATTCTAATGTGATCGCCAATTACTGTTGCCCCCTGTTAGTGGCCCCGATTCTTCCGGCAATCATGGAAATAATGATCCTTGTATGTTAAACCATGTTCGTGATAAAGTGTCTCATATCTTGATTATCTCATTGATAATGTTGATTTTATAATTTTCTATTTTAGCATCCAAGGCAAGTTATTTTTCTTTTTTGGCCGTTCCGGCTACTAATTCAACTCGCTTTATTGGGTTTTGCAAGTTGCTCAGTTGTTTAATCTTTATCTTAGGGAATTTTGTTTTATGAGAAAAAATATATTATCAATATTATGCGCAGTAGCTCTGGTTACCTCGGGAGTGCAATCGGCACTGGCTGAGAGTGTAGCAGTGAAAGGTGATTCCATTTTCATTCTTGATAACAGCGTGGAGGGGTCTAAGATAATCGTAAAAAATCTTACCAATAATTCTACGAACTCATGTCTTACTAACGCAGGCTTGAGTAATCTTGGTTTAAGTGCAAGTACATCAGCAACAGATATCGTAATCAAGAATGGTACTGCGGTTATTACAACCTATAATAATACTACCAGCCCTGCAACTGATGTTACGCTAGTAGATGTTACCAGTTGTCCAATCACTGACACAGTAGATCTCAGTGATTGTTATGCCACTATTGATGGTGACAAATTGACCATACCATGCCTCCAATATGGTAGTGATTTACTTTCTGTTGTACTTAAAGAACGTGGCAGCTCATCGAACTTTGAACTTGAATCTTACAAACCAGGCAAAGGCCATGGGCACGGTTCTGATGATTAAGTTAAAGGGATTAAAGGGCCTCATACTCAATAGCTATAATTTTCAACAATAGATTACCTGTAATACAGGTAATCGCATGAGATAGCGAGGACCCTATTAATCAGATGCCCCCCCCTGTCTCCCCGCGGCCCAACCATCGCTGAGATACAGCACAAGCGCTTTCAGGGCAGATCTTTGGAAAAAAGTACATTCTAATTTATCTTGACATCCTAAATAATCCACAGTTTGAAATGGTTATGAAAATCACTGTAAATAATTTCATACAAAATGATAAATGACTTATAACTATATGATAAATGTCACATAATGAAATTGTTAAATAATTAATCAATCTAAGGGAAACACTTAGAAATTCATCGGTTAATTGCTTAGTCCAAGCAATTACTCACAAAGTTATCCACAGAAATTGTGGATAACAAGTAGAGCCTCATAACAAATAAGCAATAACTCTTTAAATGATAGTTAATTTTTGAAGACTAACTGATCACCTCAATATCCTTTTCTAGCTTTATCAATTGGAGTCTTTGCTCTCGTTGAATACTTGAGCGGAACGAGCACATTGAACCTATACTTCCAAGCCAGCCTGCAACAGCGACCCTATATGACGATCAATCGCTTTTGCTGTGTCAGATTCAGGAAATCTTGTAATCTACGAACCATTAGGAAACAATGAATTCTGATTGTAATAATCTATCGCGGGCAAATTGACTGCAACCAGGCTTGAAAATCCGGGTGATTTCTTACCTCATCAAGATCAGAATCTGATTGTAAATATTCGCAGGATACGAGTTTGTTATGCAATTGCGCGGTCTGTAACCAATACAGACAACTCGACACATCACCCCGTTGTCCGTAAACACAAGCCAGGTTATAAGCCACCACTTCTGGTACAGCTTTGGCATGGTGCAGTAAAATTTGCTCAGCACGACTACGTAATTCGTTAGCTTGATCACTATCCGTGGCTGCAATAGCACGGGCTTCCTCTAGCAATACAAATCCCCAATCGACCGCTGCTTTATGATAATCTGAATTCATACTTAATACCCGTTTGTATTTCTCGCCAGCCTCATGCCATAAAGTACGAGCCGCAGGTAAATCACTCTTCGCCAATTCTCTGGCTTGATTAACCAATGCAACTCCATAGTAATATGTTGCTTCAGAATCATCTGGCCTGAGCCTTAGTACCCGCTGGTATTTCTCACCGGCTTTATGCCACAAATCACGAGCTTCCCCATGTAAGCTGATTTTTTCCAATTCCTTCGCTTCATCAATCAGTACATTTCCCCAATTAAATTCTGCTTTAAGATAATCCTGATTGATGCTTAAAGCCTGCTGGTATTTCTTAGCGGCTTCATGCCATAAAGTACGCGCTGCAGGTAAATCACTCTTTGCCAATTCTCTGGCTTGATTAGCCAATGCTATTCCCCAATTATTCACTGCTTCATAAAAATCTGGTCGAATATTTACTAACTTTTGATATTTGTCGCTAGCTCGTATAAGCCATTCCGAGGATTCGCTACCCTCCAGTTTATCTGCTAAATATAGCGCCCAAGAACCTGCATTGAATAATGCATTAACATCAGATGGATCTAATTCAGTTAAAGCTTCCCAAAGCTTATAAGCTTTCTCAGGTTGATTCTTAAAGCTTGCATCAATTGCAGCAGCACGTAATCCTGGCTTGGGATCAAATTGTGGATCATGTTGAATCTTTTCTGCCGCTTTTGTAATTTCCTGATTTTCAATTTCATTTGTCAATTGATCACTACGATATGAGCTTATTTTTTCTTTTGATATCTCAGCATCTTTCTCATGCTGCTGTGCATTAAGCGCAGATTGTTTCGCACTTTCCTCATGCAATCGAATTTTCTCAGCAACTTCTTTGACTTCATCCAGCATTCCCTGCATTTGCTTCCTATTACTTCGAAACGTCATTAATGGCGCTACTACACCAATCAGCGCAACAAATGCGGTTACAAGCGCTAAAGCTGAAAATAGCCAATCGATGCTCTTACGTTGTCCTTCCAGCTCGCGCTCATAATTCTGCCGCTCCTTGTCTTCCAAACGCTGCAGGCTTTTTTTAACTTCATCGATGGCAGTTTCTGAATATGCAATCTTCTGTTGCGCTGTTTCCGGTTCAGCAGTTTGTGAATAAACCGGGGTTATAGATCCGCATAACAATATGGCCAAGAAACAGAAAATGATGCTATGCGGTATACGAGAAATAATCGCCATTTTGACCCCGGCTATTTGATGAACAACAAGCTACGGTTGTTCGATGACCTGGAATTCCCCGAGTTAAAGTACAAGAATTCTGCAAGAGTGAATGGGAGGGGTAACCGCATAACACGCCACAATCCAATATTCATGCATGTTATGAATTAATGTTTATTTAAAGTACCGTCATAGATACCGTCAAATTTCTGCACTAGCAGGAATTACTCTATCAATTTATCCATCATTTAATCAGCATAAAAATGTGTGCAATCTCAGATTGAATGTGGCGGTTAATTGATGGTTATGTGACAACTATCGAAGCACGTTATACCCGCGCCCTTGCATACACCTTGCAATCATTTGATTATGTGTCAATGCTTCATTGCCTAATCCGCTTACTCCACCTACCGTCGCTCCAACTGCCGCCATTGTTCCGACATCAACACCAGCGATTGCACCGATTAAAGCCGAAACGCCTGCACCGGCAGCAGCACCTCCAATGGCGTTGCTTGAATAATTGGTATTATCTCTAGCGATGGTCTGGCACTGTATCAAATCACCTTCATAATTGCAGTTCTTGCATGAGGCTGGATCGATTACAGGCCGGTAAGACACATAACCTGGCTTCGATGCCACGCTCCTACGAATTAAATCAACTTTTTGCTCATAGGTTAATGACGGATCTGCCAAAGCTCGATCAAGTTTTTGTCTTTCAATTTCTCTTCTTTGCTGAGGCAACTCACAAGCTGTGACCAGTAAGGAAACAACGATAACAAAATAGATTTTTATCATGATCGATTACTTTTATTATGGATGTTTATGAAAGAAAAAGAGCTGATCGGTACTATAGATCGAAGGTTGCAAAGAATGAAGGTGCACCAGGGAGTATAGCTACCATTTGCACCTTAAAAAACTGTTTTTTTAATTTTGCACGCGCATTTCTTTTGTCATGTGTCGGTACTTTGTCTTTAAGGTTGTAGAGAATTGAGGGGCGTACCCGGTGCCGTCTAAATAATAGCCACTGACTCAGTCAAAGTGTTAACCGACCTGTTAACTTTCTGAAGTTTAGTTGTTTAGGTGTTTAGTTAATGTTTTCTTACTGTTGAGCCAATATATGCAATAAAAAAAGTTTACGACTTTAATTTTTCGCTATACTAGAATTTTTACGGGGTTTTCATTACCCCCATCAATAAAAGCTCGGGAAGTACCTTCCTTTTCTCATAAATTCCTACGATCAATTTCATATTCTTTTGCTTGACTTCTAAAATAATCCACAGTTTGAACAAGATAAATGAATTACTTTATGTGACTTCATCTCAACATGAGAACTTAATTATAACTTTATGATAAATATAACATAATGGAGGAGTTAAATAATTAAGCATTCTAAGGAAACACCTTACAAATATGTGAGTTAGGCGCTCAAGCCAGACGGTTATCCACAAAGTTACCCACAGTAATTGTGGATAACAGAAAAAAACTTATGTTAAATAAGGTGATAGATGTACTATTCGTTAACTGATAGTTTTTTTAAGAAAATTAACCAATAATCCCGATAGCCTTTTTATGCTCCCTAAGTAACCGGCTCATTTCTTTTTGCAGTTTGCCTTAATCCATGCTTATAAGCATTCTGACTTGATCTAGCCTTACCTTCGGGTGTTTTAGCGCCCGTTGACCGTTTCCACGGCTGCCAATTCCTGATTAATTCCGCTTGTTTCAATCGCTCCTCGGGTGTCCAATGGCGCATATCTGCCTCGCTTAATAGTTCGTTTGAAGAATTAATTGTTTTTCCCGCGTGCGTAGCTGGCTGAATACCGTTATTTACTTGCTGGTGGCCATGTGCAATGTTGGCTTGTTTGGCAAAAACTATCGGCGGGTTTTTCATTGCTGCCAATACTTCAACGGTGTGGGCACATTGCGTTTGTGCTTTCAAAGCCAGCCGTAGATTGGTTTCCATTTGGTTCAAATACTCACAATTCATCGACCGTCTTGCTAATGACGTAAAGATTGCATTCAGTGAAACCACTTGCGCAGCCAGTGTCGATTCCAATTCACTTAAATCACCGGCGATAATCTTTTCTGTTTTCTCCTTCATTACTACAACGGCTTCAGTGAAATCAATTTCACCTAGTAATGATTTAGTAAATGCTTCTGTTGTCAGTGTATTTAGAACACTGGATGATAACTTTATTTCGGCCAGCTTGCGGTGTTCACTCTTGCCCTTTTCATTTTCCACTATGAGTGCTTGTGGATTGTGCTTTTTAGGTTTCTTGCTGATTGCCATAAATTCCTTTGTTAAGTATGTCTAAATGAAACGCTATACACAGGATAGTGTTTGATGTTTTTGAAGGCTGAAACGCTATATAGCGTTTATCTTTTTTCCCTTGCCTTTGGAAGTCATGATCTGAACGAATGATCTTCCGGTATAGCTTGCGGGCTGGTGTTTTTGTTCAATCCCCAATAATTGCGCATAGGGTAACGGGTCATTGTGGATAGCATCACGCACACATGGCCAGATCATAGATTGCATTACCGGATCAATTGCCAATCTGGCCAAAACCTGTCTTTCCAGTGATTCCTTGGCTTTGCTGGTGAGTCGTTTAGTCTCGTTTCTGCTTAGACCGTAATGCCGGGCAACTTCTGCATGAAACAGATTAATTAAACGCTTTAGATTACCTTTGCCGCCCATGATCTTGTTGCCCTGCATTTTGTTAACCATTAATGGCAGAATTAAGGCGTGAGCATGAGGCGCGCTTTCATCCAGATGCACATCAAACGATAACAACACACCCGGAATATGCTGCTTAACCCATTCGAAGCAATCCTGAAAGAATGGCCGGGTATCTTGCTGGTGTCGATCAATGGGCAGGCTGAAGATAATCTCCACGGCCATCACTTGATTAACACGCGGCTGATCTATGCCAGCCTGCACCATCAATACTTTTGCATGACGATCAATCGTTTCAGCACTATCCGGTTCATTCAGTGAATAATTCAATGGCGTTCTGGATGGATCAATATTCGCACTCGCGCCACGTTCAGCCTGTAGCGTGCGCTTATTGTGTTTCAAAGCATTCAGAACGCCATTCTTACCCTTCACCGTACCTAGCCGCAGCAAATGGCTTGCTGCCATCTCTAGCCATTCCCAAGCCGGGACAAATAGCAGTAAAGCGCCCACAGCTCAATCAAACTGAGCGAAGCTACATCAGCGCCTATGCCAAGATGAGAAAATCGCATCAGCAACATTTCCAGGCGTTCCAGCCATGACTCGCTATTCATGATTTTTACCAGGGCGCAATACATAGCAACCGACACGATGCTTGACACCGTTTTCAGCTTCTACCGTCTCCCAGATAGTGTCGATTGCGTAGCCTTGTTGCCGCAATTGCAGTATGCGTGCCGGTGGGTGATAAACATTCAAACCCCGGCTTGCTTCAAACGTATTTAATTTGAACAGCCGCAGCGCTTGCAACATGCGGGCACATTGTTGTTTTGAATGGTTACCTGTAAACTTTTGATTGATCTCTTCAAAAGCCGCTTCTTTATGGGGCGGTATTTTTTTGTCCATGTTATGCCCCCTGATTTCCGATGATTGCCAAAGCTGCGCGCAATTCTCCGACATTCCAGCAAGTGGTACGCGGCGACAGTTTCCTTGGTTTGGGTATGCGCCCGGCATTGACACCCCGCCATACGCTTGCTGATGAGCAAGCATACAAAGCTTGAACGACTGGCTGTCTTACATTGGCGGTGTTAGGGAGTTGATCGAAGTTTTTTAAAGCTTCGGGGATTGGATTAGTAGTAATTTGTTGAGACATGTTAAGCACCTTTCTGTGATTGGGTGCTTCACACAATATTGCATCAGGGTACCGTTAGGGCAAGGGCTGAAAGCTTAATGGCAGGCTTAGGGTAGCATGAGGCTTTGTCTTTATTTTCCTCTGGCAATATCCGGTCTTGTTATCATGTCAATTGCTTTAGACTCACGATCACTAAGGCCAAACTCTTTTATTAACCAATCAACTACTACGTTTTGATTTGTCCACGTTTCACGATCATTCATGTCGAACAGATCGCCATAAAAGCGTTCAATAACTTTTTTTTGTATTCTCATTAACTTGGTGTCATGGTGACCAAAAACACTATTTAATGCAGATTTATTTGTTTCATAAGCACAAATAAAAACATCTTTCACACCGATAGCTTTTCGAAAAGCTGTACGCCTAAGTTGTATGGTTTGTTCATCATCAAGAACATATTCTGAAAAAAATTCACTGAAAACAACTAACTGACTATTATTAAGATAGTATTTCATTACCCAGGTTGGGACAGGATATCTAGGTAAAAAACGTATCTTATACTTACCGCCAGAATTTCTTTCCATAGCAGGGCTAGTTGTATAAAACCCATTCATAAATAAATAAACGTAATCATGATTAGTGTCATGAACTATCGAAAAGCCATCATGTGCATTTTTCTCGTAGAAAGGCAATCCCCGATAAACCATCCAGCTAAAATAAAACAATATGTTTTTTAGCCTACCTTCAATTCTATTAAACAAGTATTCAATAAATTTATGGAATTCTCCAGATCTCAACTCATCTAATTCGCATTCTCGTTTTGCATTGAAAATATCATCCACATTTAAATCAAGTTCTCTTCCTATAAATTGAGCTAAAGAAATATATTCATTTCCATAATCTTCATTATGAGCATTAATTCCATTTAAAATAATTTCAGCTAAATCATACCTCTTCCAAAACCACGGTGCATTATCAAATACTTCCTTGAATGGATGTTCAGCAATATCCCCAGCTTGACAAATCCCCTCACAAAGTAAAAAAGTCATTTCGAGTGGATATTCTTCAATGATTTTTGATAGCAAAGGAGAAATTTTACTAGATCGGTACCGATAATCACTTAATTCATCAGCATCAATTTTTGCTAATTCACTTTGAAATTCCAGAAGTCTTAATCCACTTATCTTTTTCATACGCCCCTTATGAACCACACCCTTTAATCAGAAACCACGCCAGCCGGGTAAGAGTTCCGGTGTTCGCCCGGTCGGGCTAGGTGCACAGTTAAACTCAATCATGTCTTTTGAAAATTAACTACTTTGGCACCGGCTGCCAATTCATCCAGATAATCCGCCCACCAGCGCATCATTTCTTTGCGTTTAGGTAAGTGTTCAGCGTAGTTATAGGCTGCCACAACTTTATTGCGTTCTGCATGGGCTAGTTGCCGTTCTATCGCTTCATGCGGCCAGCCGTGTTCATGTAGCAGCGTGCTGGCCATGCTGCGGAAACCGTGCCCGGTCATTTCATCTTTTTCATAACCCATGCGCCGCAAGGCTGCATTGATGGTATTTTCAGACATGGGCCGGGTTGCGCTGCGTATGCTGGGAAAAATATATTGACCATCGCCGGTTAACGGATGAATGGATTGGAGTATTTCAACGGCTTGGGCTGAGAGCGGGATAATATGCGGCTCTTTCATTTTCATCTTATGGCCGGGTATACGCCATTCTGGCTTGTCAAAGTCAATTTCCGCCCATTCGGCATGGCGTAATTCACCAGGGCGCACAAATACCAACGGCGCAAGCTGCAATGCACACCTGGTAATGTATGAACCGCTAAATCCGCTGATTGAACGCAGTAATGCGCCAATGGCTTTTGGGTCGGTAATGCTCGCATGGTGTTTTACCTTGACCGGTGTCAATGCGCCTCTCAAATCGCCGCTTGGGTCACGTTCAGCGCGCCCGGTGGCGATGGCATAGCGAAATACCCGCCCGGCATATTCGCGGCAACGCTGCGCTTTTTCGTGCGCGCCACGGCTTTCAATTTTGCGCAGCACCGCCAGCAATTCCGGTGCGGAAATATCTTTTTCCAGATAACGCTTGATATTGGTCGCTGTTGTTTCTGCCCAAGTCTTGCTGGTTTTTGCGTGCCATTCCAGCGCTACCGCCTTGAAAGTATTTTCTGCCGCAGTGCGCACAATCTGCTTATTGATGGCTTTGGTCAACGATGGATCAATATCTTTTGCTAGCAATTCCCGCGCTTCATCGCGCTTCTTTCTGGCAGCAACAAGGGAAACAGCGGGATAGACACCGATTGCCAAAGTTTTGCGCTTGCCCACAAATCGATAATCCATGCGCCAATATTTGCCAGTTGATTTCACCAGCAAATACAGCCCGCCACTGTCGCTTACTTTGTAAAATTTATCTCTTGGTTTAGCGTTTCTTATCGCGGTATCGGTGAGCATTTGACGGTATCTCGCATGACGGTATCAAAAAGTACCGTCAAAAATACCGTTAAATTGACGGTATTTCAAAAGATGCTATGCTATCTCTTGATACAATCAATTCTTTAAATTCTTAATAATTACAATGGATTTGATACGATACGAGACTTACTGAAATTCTCTATTGGTGCCGGGAGGGGGAATCGAACCCCCATGAAGTCGCCTTCGCGGGATTTTGAGTCCCGTGCGTCTACCAATTCCGCCATCCCGGCTAGACTGTCTGTTTGTATTTGAATCAACAGAAGGCGCAATTATCACTGAAAACCTGCAGTACAGCAAGCTGCATGGGCGGAAATCATGTTGCACCAGTATAATAGGCGACATGAAAACTCAGGATTTTGATTATTACCTGCCCGCTGAGCTAATCGCACAGTTCCCCGCCGAGCAGCGTACCAGCAGCCGTTTACTCTATCTGGATAGCATCAATAATCAACGACAGGACACGTTATTTTCTAACTTGCCCAATTACCTTCGCGCCGGGGATGTCATGGTGTTTAACGATACCCAGGTGATCAAAGCGCGCTTATTTGGGAAAAAAGACAGTGGCGGCAAAGTCGAGGTAATGGTGGAGCGTGTGTTGGATGATCGTCATGTTTTGGCTGCTATCCGTGCCAGCCACGCACCTAAGACGGACTCTAAACTGTTATTGGCTAATGCTATTCCTGTCACTGTAATCGCGCGTGAAAGCGAATTTTATACGTTACGTTTTGAGCATGAGTGGTCAATCGCGGAATTATTGGAATGTTACGGTCAACTGCCGCTGCCGCCTTACATTGCGCGACCAGCTACTGCCGCAGATGAGTCGCGTTATCAAACTGTTTATGCCAGAAACTCCGGAGCCGTTGCCGCACCGACCGCCGGTCTGCATTTCGATACCGGCATGATGAATCAATTGCATGCAATGGGCGTTATCATTGCATACGTCACTTTACATGTCGGCGCAGGGACATTTCAACCAGTGCGCGTTGAAAATATCGCCGATCACATCATGCATAGCGAAACATTCCATATCCCCCAAGCCACCGTGGATGCTATCGAGCAAGCTAAAACGACAGGGGGCCGCATTCTCTCGGTGGGCACTACATCGCTACGCGCATTGGAGGCTTGTGCATCGCTTCATCGGGGCCGGTTGGTTGCAGGTTATGGCGATACGCAGATTTTTATTACGCCAGGCTATCGCTTTCATGTGGTCGAACGGTTATTAACCAACTTTCACTTGCCTTGTTCGACATTGTTGATGCTGGTTTCAGCTTTTTCCGGCATGGATAATATTCAACACGCTTATCAACATGCTGTGACAGCACGTTATCGTTTTTTTAGTTATGGCGATGCCATGCTTATCGAGAAGAATTTATGAAATTTCAATTACATTCCACCGATCATGCCGCCCGCCGCGGCACGTTAACTTTGGCACATGGTACGATCGAAACACCGGTTTTCATGCCGGTGGGAACTTATGGTGCGGTCAAGAGCATGTCCCCTGCCGCACTGCAATCCGTGAACGCACAGATCATTCTGGGAAATACGTTTCATTTGTGGCTGCGTCCCGGACTAGAAGTCATTCAAGCATTTGGCGGCTTACACGATTTCATGGACTGGCATGGCCCAATATTAACCGACTCAGGTGGATTCCAGGTATATAGCTTGGGGAAGTTGCGCAAAATCACTGAGCAAGGCGTTCAGTTTAAATCGCCGGTCAATGGTGACAACTGTTTCCTATCGCCGGAAGAGTCGATGCGGATTCAGCGCACACTTAATTCCGATATTGTGATGATCTTTGATGAATGCACACCTTATCCGGCAGATGAAGCAATCACTCAGCTCTCCATGGAGCTCAGTCTTCGTTGGGCAGAACGCTCCAAACAAGCACATGCCGATAATCCCAATGCGTTGTTCGGTATCGTGCAAGGCGGCATGTATGAGCATTTGCGCGATCATTCTTTTGCTGGCTTGCAAAACATCGGCTTTGATGGATACGCCATCGGCGGGCTTTCCGTCGGAGAGCCCAAGACAGACATGCAGCGCATTCTGAAACATACCGCACCGCTACTGCCTGCTGATAAACCGCGCTATTTGATGGGCGTAGGAACACCAGCAGATATTGTCAACGCAGTGGCACAAGGAATTGATATGTTCGATTGCGTGCTGCCTACGCGAAATGCCCGGAATGGGTGGCTGTATACACGGCATGGCATTATCAAATTACGTAATAGCCGCTATCGCTTAGATACTTCGCCTCCTGATGAACACTGTGGCTGCTATACCTGCCAACATTTCAGTCGCGCTTATCTGCATCACTTACAGCGCATCAATGAAATGTTGGGCGCACACTTAAATACCGTCCACAATTTATTCTATTATCAACAACTAATGGCAGAGATTCGAGCGGCAATTGAAAACAAACAATTTGAAGAATATGCACAAGAATTTCTGGCATAAGCGGTCATCATGCTAATATGTACCCTTTTAATAAAAGGGAGAATTTTATGCTGATAAATGACGCATTTGCCCAAGCTGCTTCGTCAACGCAAGCTGGCGCAGACTGGCTAAGCCTATTACCGATGCTCGGTATACTTGTCATTTTTTATTTACTGCTGATCCGCCCTCAGGCCAAACGTGCAAAAGAACAAAAACAGATGGTGGAAGCATTGCAAAGAGGTGATGAGGTCATCACTAACGGCGGTATATTAGGCCTGATCATTAATGTCAGTGAAAACTATGTGGTTATCGAAGTTGCTCCTACCGTAGAGATTACGGCACTTAAATCTTCGGTGCAAACCTTACTACCCAAGGGAACACTGAAAAGTATTGAACCCAAAGGCAAAACACAAAAATCCAAAACAGCAAAAACAACTGCTGCTCCGGAATCCAAAAAAGCTGAAGATACCGAAGAGGCTTCGGATAACAAAGATAATGAAGCCGGAAGTATTACAGAAAAGAAATAATCGCGCACAGTAACGTAGGGAATTATTATTTAATGCCTGCCCTTGCATATCTTTTTACCTTTTATCATTTGATACTTAACTGACACCCATGAACCGCTACGCACTTTGGAAGTATCTGATTATTGCGGTTTCGCTTTTACTCGGACTGCTTTACACATTACCTAATTTTTACGGTGAATCACCAGCAGTACAGATTTCATCGCTACGGGTTGCAGCAAACGTTGATACAACCTTGCTGCAACGAGTCGAAGACGCATTAAAAAAAGCCAATATTGAAGCCGTTGGGATTTTTCTTGAAGAAGGCAGTATCAGGGCACGTTTTGCTGATACTGATATACAGATCAAAGCGAAAGATCTTTTGGAATCAACACTCGGCAAAGAATACATAGTTGCACTGAATCTACTACCCAATTCCCCCGAATGGTTAACCAATCTTGGCGCGCTGCCAATGTACCTGGGGCTTGATTTGCGTGGCGGTGTGCATTTTATGCTTGAAGTTGATATGGCAGGCGCACTCGAGAAATCACTGGATCGTTACAGTGCTGATATTCGCAGCACATTACGTGAAAATAAAATTCCATATACCGGACTTGAGAAACAAGATAAAAAACTCATCTTGAAGTTTCGTGATACTGAAGCACGCGCAAAGGCAGAGGCTGAAATAAAGTCGAATTATCCTGATCTCGGTTTAAGTGAGAAAGAAGCCGATAACCGGTATCACCTCATTGCTGCGATCAAACCCGAAGCCCAGATTCGCATGCAAGATTCAGCCGTAATGCAGAATATTACTACACTGCGTAATCGTGTTAATGAACTGGGCGTCGCTGAACCAATCATTCAGAAAGCCGGAGCGGATCGTGTCATTGTTCAATTGCCAGGAGTCCAAGATACAGCCAAGGCGAAAGATATCCTAGGGCGAACGGCCACGCTGGAAATTCGCATGGTCGATGATGAACATGATCTCGACGCTGCCATACGTGGGAAAATTCCATTTGGGACAGAGCTTTATGAGGAACGGGGCGGCGGTCCAATACTCGTCAAAAAACAGGTTTTACTCACAGGTGAGCGTATTACCGATGCGCAGCCTGGCTTTGATAAAGACAATCAACCGGCAGTACATATTAATCTGGACAGTAATGGCTCACGCATTTTCAAGCAATTGACTCGTGAAAATGTTGGCAAAAGAATGGCGATTCTTTTAATCGAGAAGAACCAAACTGAAGTTGTCACGGCACCAGTTATACGGGAAGAAATCGGCGGTGGGCGTGTTCAAATCAGCGGGCGTATGACCAGCATGGAAGCTCGAGATGTCGCATTATTACTACGTGCAGGTGCGCTAGCGGCACCGATGGACATTATTGAAGAACGTACAGTAGGTCCAAGCTTGGGTGCTGATAATATTGCTCGAGGGTTTAATTCGACACTTTATGGATTCTTGGCCGTTGCCATCTTCATCATAATCTATTACACGGCGTTTGGTGTTATCTCAGTCATCGCGCTCGCTCTCAATATATTGCTGTTGGTGGGTTTATTATCGATCATGCAAGCAACATTAACTCTACCTGGGATGGCTGCTTTGGCGCTGACTGTAGGTATGGCTATCGATGCGAATGTGTTGATTAATGAACGTATCCGGGATGAGTTGCGCTCTGGCGCTTCTCCGCAACTCGCAATTCACGCTGGCTTTGAACGTGCATTTGATACGATTGTGGATTCCAACATTACAACTTTGATTGCAGGCATTGCGTTATTTGCCTTTGGTTCAGGGCCGATCAAAGGGTTTGCGGTAGTACTGTGTTTGGGTATTTTAACTTCTGTATTTACTGCAACTTTTGTATCAAGAGGTATGGTAAATCTGATGTACGGAAGCCGACGTCGACTGGATCATGTTCCTATCGGGAAAATCTGGATACCCAAGCATAGTCTGACCAACGGCGAAGCCATTTCTCACGAAGAAGATGGAACTAATGAAGCTAGTGTCAGTGCCAGGATAAAAACTCGCGAGCAGAAGAAAACAAGTATCCAATCTGAAACAAACAGTCCAGTAGAAACGATAGTCGATACTAATAACAACACTGCTGACGATTCCAAGACCAAATCGGATGAAAAAACTATTACTAAAACAAAAAGTAAGCGCAAAACATCTGACACAAAACTACCTAAGTAATAATCGATTCATAAGGAAGTAAAAGCTATGGAATTTTTTAGATTTAATCGTGACATACCCTTCATGAGCTGGAGACGGACAGGAGCTGCCATTTCGATAATAACATTTATTCTTTCGGTCTTCTTTATTGCCACAAAAGGATTAAATCTTGGCGTCGATTTCACGGGCGGAACGGTTCTAGAAGTTGGCTATAGCCAGACGGCTGATCTCGGAAAAATTAGAAGTGTGCTAGCCGACCTAGAAATGTCTGATGCCAGTGTACAAAACTTTGGGTCTTCCCGTGAAGTTCTTATACGCTTACCCATTAAACCTGAAGTATCTAGCGCACAGCTATCTGAGATCGTATTAAATGCACTGAAACAAGCTGATTCGTCAGTGGTAATGAGACGTGTAGAATTTGTCGGTCCGCAAGTTGGTGAAGAATTACTTGAAAATGGTGCTTTGGCCTTATTGTTTGTTTCTCTTGGCATAGTTGCATATCTGGCCATGCGATTCGAATGGAAGTTTGGTGTAGCAGGCATTATTGCTAACCTACATGATGTCGTAATTATCGTCGGTTGTTTTGCGTTTTTTCAATGGGAATTCTCCCTAACTGTATTAGCTGCTGTATTGGCCATATTAGGTTACTCTGTCAATGAATCCGTTGTCATTTTTGATCGCATACGCGAAAATTTTAGAAAACACCGCAGAGCATCTATCACACAAGTAATCGATAATGCCATTACACAAACTATGTCACGCACAATCATTACGCATGGCAGTACTCAGATGGTAGTTATCGCCATGCTTTTGTTCGGTGGTGAAGTGCTCTACTATTTTTCATTGGCATTAACAATCGGCATTCTGTTTGGAATCTACTCTTCAATAATGGTAGGCAGTTCTATTATTATGCTGCTAGGCGTTAAGCGAGAAGATCTCGTTAAATTAGAGAAGAAACCGCTAGAAAATGATGGTGCGGTGGTATAGAAGCTTCTGACAACCAACTAAATATTTATTATCAAGTCAAGTAAAGAAGACTCTTGTTAACAAATATTATCGATTGGATTGTCAACACACAGTCGGCAGCTTGGGATACCCGGGTATTTTCCTGCTTATGCTGATTGAATCAAGCTTTATACCTTTTCCCATTGAAGTCATTATGATTCCCGCTGGTTACTTGGCTTCAAAAGGTGAAATGAACATGATAGTCGCGATACTATGCGGTATTTTAGGAAGCTTACTGAGTACGGGCTAGCCAACTACTATTTAGAGCTTACTCAGAAATTCAGCGATCAGATACGCGCTGCCAAGTAAGAATCCCGGTTTGAGATGAATTGGCAGACACGCGCAAACGGAATTTCTCTGGGCATGCACTTTTTTGTCACCCAAAATGCTATTTTGGCAGCAAGATTCCTCAGGCAAATAAAAACCCGCACCAAGATGAGCAGGTTCATAACCAGGAAGATGCTATTAATCCATGCGGCAGACGTATCAGCGCGCTTGGCTCTAATATTGTTGAGCCGATAACCATACTTTCCTTGGCCAAACTTTCCTTCAATTGGAATGCGCTCTCGATATTCCTTCCGGCGCTGTGCTTTCAGGCGTTTGATCTCATCTTTGTTTTCAGGTGTACTCTTTGGTGGACGTCTCAGTGGTTTTCCTGAGAAGCGGATGTGCTTGCGTTCAAGATAGCTGCGATTATCACGTGAGCCATATAGCGTGTCGGCAATGACGACTCCTGGATAATAGCCGTAACGCTTTTTGTAGGCTTCAACTTGCGCTTGAAGATCATGGCCTTCATGTCGCGCATCCCAGTGCAGCTTGTCGACATGTGCCAATCCTTTGCCTGTCAGGCTCACACTTATTTTGGCGCCAAATTCCACTGCCTTGCCTTGTTTTCCCCTGATAATGGGCCGAAGATACGGCTGACTGATACTGACAATGCGATCATCACAGCGTCTGGTGTTGGTTTTGTACATTGCATAGTGTTGTTGGTACAGATGGGGTAATACCCAGTAGCGGCGCAACAACTAATTGGGTAATGTATGGGCGTGCCAAGCGGATATTCCGTCAGCATCGCTTCAATATGATTTAAATTCCGCTGCAGGAACTGCAATTGCTGCCTGATACCGGCACGGCGTTTTCTGTTGGATGGCTGTCTCAGCTTGACTAGGTTGAGATAGGCTTTTCTGGCAATCTCGCGATAAGTGCGCGGCTTCTTTTTCTGTGGACGATTACTTTTGGCATGCAGTTCATCAATGATACGCTCACTCAATTCACGTGCTTCGTTCAGCAGTCCAAGATCTGTCGGATAGCGTATGGCCTGTTCTGCAACAGGTGGCATCCAGTATTAATTTGCCGTGATTGCGCGGCAGCTCATCTGCCGAAGATTGCTCCGCCTCCATTGCGGTGGCCGCGTCGCTGCTACCTCCCTCACCGCTATTTGATACACCATTGCCGTCTTTGTCATCATCAATTGCTTTGACTGACTTCTTTGTCCGCCGAGGTTCAACCGTTTCGATGATCGCCTCATAAAATTCATCAAATACCGTCTGACCCATGCGCTTGCGTATCTCAACCAGTAATGATGACGCAAACGGCGCCTTCGCTTGAAAACCTTTCAGACCAATAAAATATTGCAGGTACGGATTTTCTCGAATCTGTTCAACAGTCTCTTCATCCGAAATCGATAATTTATGTTTAATTATCACCGCTCCAGTCACAATTCTGGCATCTTTGGCTGGGCGGCCCACTCTTGAACATAACGTCTTATAGTAACTCTCGGACAACTCATCCCACGGTAGGCAATCCCTCAGTTTTACCCAGCGATTATTGGGATCAAGAATTATGCTTGGCGGTGTATCAAATCCTTCGAGTGGCAATTGCTTTTGGCTGATATAACGAATCATAGTGCACGGTTTTTGGTGTTAATTCACATATTTATGTGCACTATTTTACCAAAATATGAAATACTATTCAATTAAAACAGTTAGTTATGCTTTTTGAGTAAGCTCTATTTAGCGATTTAATGGGCCATCCACTGCTGATACGTTACGGTAAATAGGTTATACATAACCTACAGAGAAAATGGAAAATTTCTTTGCACGCTATGGTCATATTCCCACATTTACTGGCCGACTAATCCCTATATTCAGCAATATATCTCTATCCCTGCTGGTCTGGCAAGAATGAATCTACCTATTTTTTGCTTTTATATAGTCTTGGTGCAAGAATTTAGATAATTATTTTGATACTGCTAGGTTACTTTCATTGGTGAAAATGAATTGCTGATTAAAGAGTATTTACGTGATCTCGTCATTGCTCTGATTATCAGTTGCGTGGTAGGCATTGCACTCTATTGGAATTATCAACGACGCTCGTGTCGCTAAACTCCTAATACAGAGTATCATCTACTGAATCAATTTATTTACAAAATGGACACAGCAGATTCACTTTGTTGTGTCCATTTAGAATATGCTTGTTAAGCCGCAGCTTGGTTATCTGATTTGCGTTTGCTTCGCATATAGAAGAAAGCGCCAATTGCAAGCACCAGCACAATAGGTGCAATTATTGCCGATTTAGGTGTCGGACGACCTTCTCCTACTGAGAACGGAAAGCGTGACACATAATCCTGTGCACCGCCTGTTACTGTCACCAATCCTACAAATTTACCTTTTTCCGGAAAAGTATGGTCTACAGTAATTGATGCTGTCGGGTATA